>JAUYBI010000008.1 GCA_030693145.1 Candidatus Omnitrophota bacterium | reverse complement strand
TTGCTAAAAGGTAAGCTATGACCCTTCGACGCACTTCGTTTGCTCAGGGTCATAGTGTGCTTCGACAAGCTCAGCATGGTTCGTCGAAGCATGGTGAGCAGAGTCGAACCAAGCGAGTGAAACGAGTCGAACTATGAATACAAAGGAAGCCAAAGAAGGCCTTATCTATTTGTATTGTATTACTGATAAGGTGCCAAAACTAAAAGAAATAGAGAATTTAGTGGCTCAACCTTATTTCATTTACCAACAAAGTTTATATGCGATTGTCAATAAGGTCAAGGAGTCCGAATTTGCTGAAGAGAATTTAAAGAGGAATTTAGCTGATTTAGAATGGATTAAAGTAAAGGCGAATATCCATGAAAAGGCGATAGAGGGGATTATGAAAAATACCTGCGTAATTCCTTTTAAGTTTGCAACTTTATTTAATACTGAGAGCAATCTAAAGACAATGCTTGGGGCACATTTAGAAAGATTCAAAGATATATTAAAAAAATTAGAAAATAAAGAGGAGTGGGGGGTTAAAATTTACTGTAATCCGGGGAAGTTGAAAGAGAATGTTATACAAGAAGATGAGCAATTATTAAATATAGATAAGGAAATCAATGGTTCTGCACCAGGCAAGGCCTATCTTTTAAAAAAGAAAAAAGAAGAGTTTCTGAATATAGCCGTAAATAAAAAGCTTAATGAGTATGGTCAGGTGAGCTTTGATAGGCTAAAAGAGAAGTCTACGCAGGCCTGTATCAATAAATTATTACCCAAAGAAGTAACTGAAAGAAATGACGAAATGATTCTGAATTCAGTTTTTTTAATTAATAAAGATAAGGTTGGAGATTTTCTTAATATAGTAGATAATCTTAAGACAAAATATATCGACAAGGGGCTTTTTTTTGATTGCACCGGCCCTTGGCCGCCTTACAATTTCTGCGAAGCCACTACTTACGGAGCGAAGCGAACGTAAGTTGTATAGCTGAACAGATATACAATGGATAGACAAATTAAAACCCTGCAGGATAAAAATAGTTATTTAGATCTTCGTAAGCAAGAAAGGGTCACGCTTTTAGAAATCCTGGATAGGGCTTTAGATAAAGGCGTAGTTATCTCAGGGGATATAGTTATTTCGGTAGCTGATGTAGACCTTGTGTATTTAGGATTAAAGGTCCTGCTTAGCTCAGTAGAGACTATGGAGCGATTAAGGGGTGCTCCTATGGCTGGTGCGCAAGAGGAGCCAACTTAAGAAATGGTAATCTACACTTATGGCGTAATAGATTCTAAAGATACAATAGATGAGACTATTTTTGGATTAGAAGGAGTGGGTGTCCATAACGTTTCCTATCGCGATATAGGGGTGGCGGTAAGTGAACTTAGGCAAAAGTTGCAAGAGATAACTGATGCAGATGTTTTAAAACATGAAGAGGTCATCGAAACGTTAATGACGAAATTTACGGTTTTACCTATTAGGCTCTCGACTATTTTTAATACTAAAGAAAATCTACTCTCTATGGCAGAATTATATTATGAAGATTTTAAAGACAATTTGGCAAGACTGCATAACAAGGCAGAATTCGGCATAAAAGTCATCTGGTCAGCAGATACCATAAAGCAGAGGATAATCGATGCATATCAGAAAACTAAACATAATGTATCTATATCTAGCGAGTCTCCCGCAAAAACTTTTGTAAAAGAAAAGTTTGAAAAGCATATCATAGACAAGGAATTCCAAGAGGAAGCCAATAGGTGTATTGCAGTTGTGGATGACTATTTTAACAAAATCGCTTGCGAAAAGAAACTCAAGAGACTACAAACCGAGAATCTCCTTTTAAATGCCAGTTATCTGGTTGATAAACAAAGACAAAATGAATTTAGGCAGGCATTTGAACAGTTAAAGAATACGCCCGGCGACCTTAAATTCTTGTTTAGTGGGCCCTGGCCCTGTTATAATTTTGTTACTTTGACTAGAAAACCTGCGTCGGTTGATTATTTTAATACTGAGGATATGTTAAATAGATTACTTGCACAACAAGGCCTTGCTCAAGAGAGGAATTCAGTATGACTATGAATAGAACAATCGAGACAGACTCACAAGAGGCATTTATCGAAGAGATAGAGAAAGTTCAAGATGTGCTTCCTAAAAGGATTGATGCTAATCCTAAAAATGTAGAGAAGGGGCTGGCAAAATTAGTCCTTACGCTTGTAGAATTAATCAGGAAGCTGCTTGAAAAACAGGCAATGAGAAGAATAGAAGGTGGTTCTCTTAGTGAGGAAGAAATTGAACAAATGGGAGAAACTCTTTTAAAATTAGAAAATAAGATGCAGGAACTAAAGGAGATTTTCGGGCTAAAAGATGAAGAGCTAAACCTAAATTTAGGCCCTTTGGGAGATTTAATGTAAATGAGGCCACAACTTACGGAACATGCTTTCTGCAAGGCTGTGACGTAAGTTGTATGGTCGAATTTATCCCGAGCGAAGCGAGGGATCTCATGGGAGAGAAGATATGCATAAGGAAGACGCAAGGATAAACTGTTCTATATTTCAAAAACAAGAATCGGTAATAAAAGATATTACAAATAAGATCAATGCAATCAAAGGAGTAACGGAGAAAGCGGTTTTTGCCGAAGAACTACGCAAAGAAGTAGACGTACTTCTCAACTGCCAGGATTATAAAAAAGAAAGTTTAGATTGTAAGAACTGTCATTTTATTGCGAACTTACGTAAGAGGACAGTTGTTCTGATTATAAAAGCAAAAAAACTGGTATAATAAGAAGGAGGATAAAACTATGGCTGAAACAAAAATGGTTCATGCAATTGAGGCTACTAACCTTGCAGATATCTTAGAGAGGGTTTTGGATAAAGGAATTGTGATTGCCGGGGATATAAAAATCCAACTTGCAGATGTTGACCTTCTTAATATTAAAATAAGGTTATTGGTTGCCTCGGTTGATAAGGCGATGGAGATGGGCATAAATTGGTGGCAGCAGGATTCTTATTTATCCACTAAAGCCAAAGAGACTGAGATAGAGAAAGAGAATATAGCGCTTAAAAAACGATTAGATCGCCTGGAAGAAAAGATAAAGGCGAAATAGCTTATTCTACATTTTCCTATGAGAACACTGATTTATGTTCCAGTTATTCATACCAGCGCTGACCTCGGGTCTTTAGCGAAAGATGTGACTAAAAGAGGTATTGCGGATCTGGGAGAAGATATTTGGGAGAAACACGTAGCGGCAGTTGAAAAGTTCTGGGATGTAATATCGGATTATTTTGATTCCATAGATGTATCAGGAATGAAGATATATCAGGATGGAATGGTCGCGGATGGCGAAGTAGGACAAAGAATAGTCGAAGAAAGCGCGAAATCAGGAAGCAGGAATTATGAATTAGTCGCCAGGCTCTTAAAAAGAGGAGCTGTTTTGGTCAAGACAGAGGATTTCAAGCTGGTCAAAGAGGAGCGCGATAGATTAGTGGCTATAATGCAGTCTAAATCAATTATGCATAAATTAATCGCGTTCATAAAATATAAATTAGCTAAAGATAGGCTCTTAGATAAAAGAGACATATTTATTGCAAAAAGGATAGATGAGTCTCTACGCCAGGATGAAACAGGCATTATTTTTATCGGTGCCTATCATAATATCAAAAAGCGCCTTTCCAGAAGCATTCGTGTTAGTGAGATAAAAGATGCGCAGATAGTCAAAGAATACCAGAGGTTACTGCCCTTTTGTCATAAAAATAAGGAACGATTCGAAGAATTAAGCAGGTATCTTGTTTCTAAGGGGGAGGATTAAATTAGAGGGGTGCTATGGCAAAGATAAACTTAAATACATTAGTTAAGCCCAAAGTTTTCTGGCCCAGTATTATTATTCTTTTAGTTATTTGTTTTACTTTGTATGCACAAAAGGAAAAAGAAAAATCATTAAGGATAGCAAAAGAATCAGAATTGCAGCAGACCGTTGAGGCAAAAAAAGTAGTCGAAAATAATCTCGTGGATGCTAAGAAAGAAATAGTAGCAAAGGATGAACAAATAAAACTTTCTTTAGATAAGCTCGAAAAAGAAATAACCGCCAGAAAAGAAGCGGAAACGCAACTGCTTTCAGTTACTAAAGAAAAACAGGTTTTGGAAGCGAGGGTTAAAGAATTAACTGCCGCTTTACCCAAGCAAATTGAGCTCGAAAAGATTGTGATTAAAACTACACATGAGCTAATTGGGAAGGTTTTAGCTTTTGATAAAGATCATGCATTTGTTGTAGTGGATTTAGGCAGCGGGAACAATTTAAAATTAGGTGATATTTTGTCGGTCTATCGCAATGATAAATTTATCGGTAAGGTTCAAGTAGAAAAAATAGAAGAAAAGAGTGCTGCGGCAGCTATTTTGAGCCCCTGGAAGAATGTGGAATTTAAAGAAAGTGATGTGGTGAAAAAACTATGAGACCGATTTTAAAATTATTCTTAGTAGTTTCAGTTTTTATATTAGCTTTGACTACACCGTCAATAGCGCAGGATTTAATAAGAGAATTCAAAAATTCAGCCACTAAAGAGGTTAATGAAGGAACAAGAATAATAATTTCAACTTCTGGTCCGGCTAAATTTTCTTCCTATTGGCTGGAGTCTCCATCGAGACTAGTAGTTGAATTTCAAACGAGAAAGAGTCAATAAATTTAAGATTATTCTTTTTTGGAGATAAGGTTCCTATCCTAAAAATCAAGGCAGAAATTATTTGGAAGAAGACAGACTCACCAGTTAATCATTACGGTGTTTCCTTTGTCTCATCGGAAGACAAAGACAAAACGAGCTTAAGCCGCTATATAGAATCAAAAATAGCGAGGGGGTAGAGATGGCGTTAAAAGAATTGAAAGAAAAAGCAAAGAATTTGGGCATAAAACCCATGATAGGGGTGAAGAAGACAGATCTCATTCGCTCCATTCAGACTGCCGAAGGTAATTTTCCTTGTTTTAGTACAGCTAAGGATTACTGTGGCCAAATGAGTTGCTGCTGGAGAGAAGATTGTTTACCCGTATCTAAATAATAAATTATGCCCTATAGAATTACAAAGAATTGCAATCAATGTGAACGTTGTGCTGAAGTATGTGCTCAAGGGGCGATCGACCGAGATAAGGATTATAAATTCTTTATACATAAAAATGATTGCGATGAGTGTGGCGAATGTGTAAAGGTTTGTCCTGTAGGCGCAATTATTCGGGAAGAGTGATTATAAAATGGAAGAATCTAATCAAAATAATATAAAATGCCCAGTTTTTCGTGAATCAGATGGAATAATAAAAAATATAATTTTAAAACTTGAGAAGGTAAACTTCAGAGAAAAACAAGACTACGCCCAAGATATTTTAGTTGAAGCAAACACCCTGTTGTTATGCTCAAATTATAATTCCAAGAATCCGGATTGTTCGAATTGCCATTCTATTTCGCGCAAGTATCTCCAAGAATACGGCCAGTTAGCTAAGTCTAGTTGATAAAGTATTGCTAGAAGATTTATATGATGATAAAAAAACAAAAATGGTATAATTATAAAATTGGAGGAGAATCTATGTTTAAGAAAAATGACTTGCCACAAACAGAAGATAAGACAATTAATATCGAAGCGGGTATGCAGGGTAATCTTAAATTTACTGGACCGGTTAATCTAAGACTAAACGGTGATTTTGAAGGTGATTTAGAAGTAAGGGGAGTTTTAATTATCGGTGAAAAGGCAAATGTAAAAGCTAAAACAGTAAAAGGCGATAGTATAACGATATCGGGAAGAGTGGAAGGGGATATTATATGTAGCAAACGGCTTGAACTCTCTGCGTCCGCGAGAGTTATAGGAAATATTGAAACTCCGATTTTAGTTATGGCTGAGGGTGCCTTGTTAAAAGGCGATTGTCAAATGCCTAATGAGGCCGTTGAATCAAAAGGAAGCTCAAAAAAGAAAGAATAGAGGTCAAGAACAGAATAAAAGAAAGGTAGGGATTTTAAGATGGGAAGATTTCTAATAAAATGGATAATTAATTCTTTAGCTATACTTATAGTTACATATATTGTAAGAGGAATACAGGTTGCCAGTCCTATCACTGCTATTGTAGTTGCTTTGGTTTTAGGGATAATTAATACATTTTTGCGGCCGTTTATAATATTAATTACTCTGCCTATAAACATATTCACGCTGGGAATATTCACTTTTTTCATAAATGGTTTTCTTTTTTATCTGGTTTCGAAGATTGTAAAGGATTTTGTCATAACTGGCTTTTGGCCGGCATTTTTTGGTTCTTTACTCTTTAGCGCAATTAGCCTATTTTTGAGTTTAATAGTCAAGAAAGAAAATTAGTTGACTTTATTCTCATCTTGATTTTGAAGGTAGGATTTTTAGTTGATGTCTATATTTAGTTATTGTGCGGCGGCTAACAAATATTCCTTCCTGTTTAAGGCAGCTGGATATCTCCAAATCACTTAAAGGTTTTTTCTTTTTTTCACTTTCTATAAGGGCTCTTATCTTCGTTTTGATTGTCTTAGAAGAAAATAGCTCTCCATTCTCCTGCTTAACCCCAGAATTTATAAAGTCTCTTAATTTAAATATGCCGTATGGCGTATGAACATATTTGTTGCTAATGGCTCTACTTACTGTAGATTTATGTTTACCTATTCTATCTGCAATTTGGGATAAAGTCAGCGGTTTAAAATGCGTTGCTCCATTATCTAAGAAATCTTTTTGTGTATAGACAATCTCTTCAATTATCTTCTGAATCGTCTCTTGGCGTTTATTCACTGCATCTATCAATGAGCGTCCAGCATTAAGCCTTTCTTGCAAATATTCTTTAACCTCTGTAGGCGTATCATTTTTCTTTAGCATCTCTTTATATTTAGCGCTAAGGCCAAAGCGAGGCAGTTCCCAATCATTAGGTATAACTTCATATCCATCTTTATTTCTCTTTAATATCGCATCTGGAATTAGGCGTTGAGTTATTTCTTGGCTAAAGGAGCATCCAGGCCTTGGTTGGAGCTTGGCAATCTCTTTTATGGCGTCTTTAATTTCTTCCACAGAACGCTTAAGTTTTTTAGCAATATATCCATACCTTTTCTTTTCTAAAAAAGGAAGGTATTTATCCACTATAAGTCCCGCTAAAGAATTTTCTTCTCTTTTCGCCCTAAGTTGCAACCAAAGACATTCTCTTAGATCTCTTGCGCCAACTCCTATAGGGTCAAAAGTCTGAATAAGGGCTAATACTTTCTCAACTTGAGATTTTGTTGTTCTGTTAGATTCTGCTATTTCATCTATAGGGCAGTCAAGATATCCGTTATCGTTTATATTTCCTATAATTGATTCTCCGATTTTGCGTTCATCCTCAGAGTTGGAAAAGATATGCAATTGTCTTGATAAATGTTCCTGTAATGTAAGAGAGGCGCTGATAAGGCTTTCTCTATATTGTTTTTTATCTCCATCTTCTCCTGTCCACAATATATCAGATTCGGATTCTTTATTTTCACGGTTCTCGATTTTTTTTAAGATTTCATCTAATTTCCCATTAGAAGAAGTACTATCTTCAGAAGGCTCTAAGAGAGGATTTTTTTCAATTTCCTCTTTAATGTATTCTTTGAGTTGTGCAAGTGGTAACTGTAAAAGATTAAGGGCTAATTTAATCTGGGGAGTTAATCGTAGCTTATAAGTTAATTTTGGTTGAAGTTTTACTTCTAGGGGCATGCGACCCTCTTTAGGTAAGCAACATCTGTGCCATGAACAATTATAGCGTCTTAGAGAATTTTTTGCAATATTTATCTAAGAGAATTATCCCACGCTACTTTCCTTAACGTAAATCTCAATGATATTATTTCTTATTCTTATCTCGTATATCCGCGACTTGGGAATCCAAGTTTTTCTGCCGTTATCTACCAAAATAGCTTTGTTGGTTTCGTGGATGATCCTGACAGGCGTCCAGATGTATCTTTCTTTGGGGTATAAGACGCTTCGAATGCTGAAAGACCATAACATAGGTTATCTCTTTTTTTTAGATTGCTTCGGGCTTCGCCCTCGCAATGACACCGATACTGTAATTCCGATATCGAAGAGCTCTTATGACAGTTCTTCGGTTTACCTTTAAGTTTCTGGAAATTGCCCTTAAAGACATTCTTAACAAGTATAATTCTTCTATCTTTTGAGCTAACTTTTGATATAATGGGGTTCGTTGAAGTGGTTGAATAATAATCTTTACTTGGATCTCGGATGCAGTGCGAATTGGTTGCAGACGGGTCCGTAAAATTTTCCGACAAGGAGAGTAAGAGATGGAGATGTCCATTGGATTAACTTTTCCGGGAACACTGCAGGATGAGAGTATAATTTGTGATCTCTGTAAGAAGTTTGAGGTTAACTTAAAAATTATTGAAGCCTCTTTTTCTATGGAGGCGGGCTGGGCAATATTGCAAATTGAAGGCCAAGAGGAAGAAATCAAGCGGGCCTTTGCTTACCTGTCAGAAAAAGGCGTAAAAGTTCAGCAAATTCAGATAGATAAAAAATAATATTTCCCCTATGTCTTATACCGTCTTTGCCCTAAAATGGCGCCCGCAGGATTTTGAAAGTATCATTGGACAGGACCATATTGTCGGTACTTTAAAAAATGCCATTGGAAGGGATCGCCTTGCCCATGCCTATCTTTTTGCCGGGCCAAGAGGGGTAGGCAAAACCTCAACCGCCCGTATCCTGGCCAAAGCGCTTAATTGCAAAGAAGGGCCTACTCTCAAACCCTGCCAAAAATGCTCCTCTTGCCTGGAAATCAATCAGGGCCGGTCACTGGATGTGATTGAAATTGATGGCGCGTCTAACCGCGGTATCGATGAGATCAGGGCTTTGCGCGAGAATGTAAAATTTTCTCCCACGCAGGGCAAGTATAAAGTTTATATTATCGATGAGGTGCATCAGATAACCCCGGATGGCTTTAATGCCCTGCTGAAGACGCTGGAAGAACCTCCGGCATTCGTAAAATTTATTTTTGCCACTACTCACCCGCAAAAAGTAATGCCGACGATTATCTCCCGCTGTCAGCGTATGGATTTCCGCAGGATTACGGTAATTGAAATTATCGCTCAACTTGAGAAAATCGTCCGCCAGGAGAATATCGTCGTGGATAAAGAAGTGCTGGCGGCAGTTGCCCGCAGCAGCGATGGTTCATTGCGGGATGCGGAATCCGTTTTAGACCAGCTGGTATCTTTTTCCCAGGAAAATATATCCTTAAAAGATGCGATCTCGGTTTTAGGTATGGTGGAGCAGGATGTTTTATTCGCGCTTACGGATCAGATTATTCAAAAAGACCCCGGCGCGGCTTTAAAACTTTTTAATGAAATTGTTGACGATGGCAAAGATCCCGGCGTGTTTCTGGTTAACCTTATTGAACATTTCCGTAATCTCATGGTGGCTAAAGTTTCTCAAGGTGACGCCAAATTGGTGGATTTACCGCAGGAGATCTGCGACCGTTTATTTAAGCAGAGTCAGTCGATGAATTTAGAGGAGATCTTTACGGCTTTTAATATTTTGATTGCTACGCAGGAGATGACTAAACGCCTGGATTCTCAGCGCATACCGCTGGAGATCAGCTTGGTCAGGCTGGCGCATAACCGGCTAGAGAGCCGGGGTTTGGCTGCCGAGAGCAAGGGCCAGCCCAATTTATCCGGAGCTGTTCATCCCAAAACAACCAGTTTACCTTCTGAGCAAAAAGAACAGCCCGAGCAGGCCGTTTCCGTTTCCTTAGAAAGCGTAAAAGAGGCTTGGAGTGGTATTGTAAATAATTTATCCAAAATTAAAATGTCGGTGTCTACCTATCTCAGTGAAGGGGAGCCGACGAAAGTGCAGGGTGATTTGATTACAGTCGCTTTTCCCAAGAGCTGTTCTTTGCATAAGGAATCTCTGGATAGAAAAGAAAATAAGGCGATGGTGGAGAAAGCCGTTTCTGAATTATGTAACGCGGATTTAAGAGTGAATTTTATTTTAGTTGCACAGATGCAGCAGGATACAGACGCGCGCAGTAACCCGTTTATTAAATCGGCTCTGGAGATGTTCGGAGGAAGGGTGGTTAAAGAGAGTTAATGGTTAATTATACGGCTTCTATAGAAAAATTAATCGGATGTTTAATTAAGCTTCCCGGAGTTGGCCGGCGCAGTGCTGAACGCATTGTCGCGCATGTTTTAGGGGCGACGAATGAGGAGATTAAGATTTTATCCGAAGCTTTATCTAAAGTAAAAGAGAGCGTGCGTTCATGCCGCATCTGTAATAATTTAAGCGAAGAAGAGACTTGCAAAATTTGCCAGGACTCTAGCCGCCAGAAGGATATGGTCTGCGTGGTGGAGAAACCCAGCGATGTTACGGCAATCGAAAAAGCGGGGAATTTTCACGGGGTTTACCATGTCCTCTTAGGTTCAATATCCCCGTTGGAAGGAAGGGGCCCGAGCGACTTAAAGATTGACGGGCTGATCCAAAGGATAAAACAGGGCAGGCTTAAAGAAATAATTATTGCCACTGACGCTGATACCGAAGGAGAAACTACTGCTATGTATCTGACGCAATTACTTAAGCCGTTAGGCGTGCATTTAAGCCGCATCGGACTTGGGATACCCGTAGGTTCGAATTTGGAATATGCCGACGCGACCACTCTTTCCATGTCTTTAGAATCTCGCCGCACAATTTAATCCTAAATGATTAACATTACGAATCTTTCAAAAAATTACGGGGCTAAAATTCTTTTTAAGGATGTTTCTCTAAATATTAACCAGGGGGAGAAGATTGGTTTGATTGGGCCAAATGGCACAGGTAAGAGTACGCTGTTTTCTTTGATCTTGCAGGAGATGGAAACTTCCGCGGGAGAGGTAAGGTTAAACAAGGGTGTGCATATCGGCTATCTTCCTCAAGAGGCAAGTTTTACCTCTGAACGTACGGTATTGGCGGAGTTAACCGAGGGTGATGAGAGGATTATGCGTTTTAAGAAAGAAAAAGAAACTTTGGAGTCGGCTAATCAGGCCGGATCAAAGCGCTATGGCGAGATTTTACATGACCTGGAGACCTTAGGTTTTTTTGAGCTGGAGCATAAAGCTAAAAAAATACTTTCCGGATTAGGTTTTAAGGAAAGAGATTTTATTCGCCCGATTTCCCAGATGAGCGGCGGCTGGCAGATGCGCGCTCTTTTAGCCAAACTGCTTACTTATCATTACGATCTTTTGCTTCTGGATGAACCGACTAACTATCTGGATTTGAATGCCGCTTTATGGCTTAAGGATTATCTGGCGGGTTTTCGGGGCACATTTATCATGATTTCTCACGACAGGTCTTTTTTAACCGATGTTACTAACTACACGCTGATTCTGGAAAATGGTTCGATTTTTAAAGTACAAGGTAATTATGAACATTATGAAGAGATAAAAGCGCAGAAGCGCGTACATCTAATTAAACAATCTAAGGAGCAGGATAAAAAGGTAGAGCAGCTGGAAAAGTTTGTGGCGAGATTCCACGCCCAGCCGAATAAAGCGGCTTCCGTACGCGCCAAGCGCCGGGTTTTAGAAAGAATGGATGAGGAAAAAGTTGTCCTGCCTCCGGACCCGCGGCAGAGCATTGGTAATTTTACTTTTCCGCAGACACGCCGCTCCGGTTATCGGGTGATTAAGCTAGAAAAGGTCTCTAAAGCTTATGGAGATATCCGGGTTTATGAAGGATTGGATTTTGAAATAGTTCAGGGAGAAAAAGCAGTTTTAGCCGGAGAAAACGGCGCGGGTAAATCTACTTTATTGAAAATATTGGCCGGGATTGTACCGATAGATAGCGGTAATAGGGTCCTCGGCCATAATGTGGATATCGGGTATTTTTCGCAGACGCGCACTGATGTTTTAAATATTGAAAATACTGTTCTGCAGGAAGCTTACAGCGCGGCGCCGGGTTACATGGCGGAAGAATCGGTCCGGACTATTTTAGGCGCATTTTTATTCAGCGGCGATGATGCCCAGAAAAAGGTTAAGGTATTATCCGGAGGAGAAAAGAGCCGGCTTATTTTGGCTAAACTTTTAATTAATCCGCCGAATTTTTTACTTCTGGATGAGCCGACCACGCATCTGGATGTGGATGCGGTTGATGCTTTGGTACGGGCGCTTAAGAATTACGAAGGAACGATAGTCTTTATCAGCCATGATATTTATTTTGTACGTTCGGTAGCCAACAATGTATTTGAGGTTAAGTCCGGAAGGATCAGGAAATTCCCTGAGACATTTGATTATTACCTGCAGAAGCGCGATACTTTAACGGATACAGAGAGTGCGGTTAAATCCAAGCTAAAACCCGCTAAACAGATCGATGCGGTAAAAGAAAAAGCCAAAGAACAGGAGCAGTTAGATAAGAGCCAGGAGAAGAAACGCAAAGCCAATAATTCCGTAATCCGTGAAAGAATAAATAAAATTTTAAAGAAAAAGGAAGATTTAGAGTTGGAAAGTTATGCTAAGGCGCGGGCTTTGTCCAATCCGCATTTTTACCGCGATGAAGAAACAGCTAAAGAGTATGGCCGCAGGATGAAAGAAATTGAAAAGCTTCTTTCGGAGATGGACGCCGAGATAAAAGCCCTTGAAAATCAGATTATTTAGTGTTAAAATGCCAGCACAAATTTGATTTATTCCCCCTTAGCTCAGTTGGTAGAGCAGGAGACTGTTAATCTCTTTGTCCTAGGTTCGAGTCCTAGAGGGGGAGCCAATATAATCTCTCTAAATTCATAAGGAGAGATAAAGATTACCCTGATTAATAGCGTTAGTCAGGGTATTTTTTATGCCTTGAGGTGTCAAAGAATTAGGGAAAGATTTTATATATAGTCATTGCGAGTAGCGCGAAGGCGCGACGAAGCAATCCCTTCCTTACAAAATAGCCGAATAAATCTCATTAGCTTATCTCTTTATCTCGGAAGTGCCGCTTAGTAAAGGCTTTGTAGTAAATGGTATTTAGCGTAGATTTAGCGGATAAATTGTTTGGATTCTTGGCATTTACTAGGAAAATACTGGAACGAGAGGAGAGATAAAGCTTATTTTTTGGAGAGAGTTTCTTTGATGCTTTGCCCAACTTAGCGTAAAATTTCAGGACGCAAAAAAGAATTCCTTATTTTATCGATGCGGTGTATAATCAAAAGCGGCTGCATTCTTCGCTTGATTATTTGCCGCCAAACGAATTTGAAGCTGAACTTCTTGAGAAAGAACAAAACCCTGAACCCTGTCAATTTAGTCTAATCTAAGATTACAGACAGAGGGGTTCACTCTACCGGGATATTAGCTCAAGTGCCAGTTGTGGTAGATATCGGGAAGATTGAAGATGAATATGAACCTCGAAATAAGACCATGACGTTGGTGGAGAAATGGGAGGATCCCGCAAAATGAATGCAGTCGAACATATAGTTGAATGCTATTTCCGTTACTGTAAGGGTTGTTTGACTATAACGGACGCAAAGATTAAATCGGGCAATAATCGTCAGGCTGACTTGCTTGCGTATAACCTTGAAACAAAAGAACAGTACCATGTTGAAAGTTCCGTCACTCACTGTAAAAGCTGGTGGCATTCGGTAGAAGATTTGCGCGAGGTTTTTGATAAGAAATTTCGGGGTGTTCCAGCTTCTCGTAAAGGACGGAAAACGGATTACACGAAAGGAAAAAAATATTTTAACAGCATTATCCAGACTTACCGCCATATGGGATTTGCGCCTTCAAAAATCCATAGAATATTCGTAACCTGGACCGTGACACATGAAATTGGTTTAAAGAAGTTTCTTTCAGATTATAATAAAAAGTACGGTATTCGCGTTTGCGTTCTAAGCTTTCGTGATCAGATTTTGCCAGAACTAAGGAAGGCAATATCAACCAGCAATTATGACGATGAGATTCTTAGGACGTTGTCACTTTTACAACAGTGTGATTTGCAGATACCCCCATCAAAAAGCACGAGGGATGATGGTGCATAAAGAATCGGAAACAATAGAATGGAAGCAGTCTTTGTCCGAGATTGACTAAATCATTGAGACGGCGGCCGCTTTTGCGAATACTGAAGGCGGTCGGATATCTATTGGAAAAACAAGGGAAACCCATGAGTAAAATACGAAAAGACTTAAAAGGCAAAGACATCATTCTTAATCTCAAGAGAATTGTGATTTCTCAATGCGATTCGCGTTCTAGTTCCACCTGCGGCGGCCCTGCTTATTTTACTTTTGAATGCGATGGTAAGTATGGTTATATGGAAGACCCTGATATGACGGGGGAGATCAAAGTTTTGTCCGTGAAAAAAGAAAAGGGTTGTTACTTGCTCAAGGTTAAATTCAAGAAAGACACGCGCACGTTTGATGATTAGCAGGATGGAGGTTTGCATTGACTAAAATGAATAACACAGATTTTAAGGATTTGCTGAAAAACGAAATCGAAAAGAAGCTGAAAGACCATCAGCAATATTTCAGTAGGGAGGATTTGCGCAATCTCGTTCCCGAGGTTCACTTGGGTACTTTTAACAAGTATCTGGTCGATTTCGGCAAAGAGGGTATTTTATACGGCGCTGGAAGAGGGTGGTATTCGTTCATCAAGCAGTCTTTCGAATTGGATCAACGGCCAGTTAAGAAGATAATCGCGGCTATGGAGAAGAAATATCCGCTTCTTTCTTTTTCGGTCTGGTCTACGGAGCAGTTGAAGTCTTTTGCCCACCATATGCTGGCGCGGTTCGTTACGTTCGTTTATGTGGATCGCGATGCCATGGGCGGAGTGTACGATTTCCTGAAAGATTCCGGCTATGATGTATGGCTGAACCCACGCGGAAACGATGCGCGGAAATTCAGTATAGGAGAGAAAACCGTGGTGATCCGGCCGGCCATTACCAGGGAACGTTCAAGCGGCCACGTGGCGGATATAGAGAAGATATTGGTCGATCTTCTGGTGGAGGCATCGGACTTGAAGCTTATGGATGAAGATGAGCATTCCCGGATACTGGGAAACGTCCTCGCGGCCGGGCGGGTCGATGTCGGGGCCCTGCTTAACTATGCCAAAAGGCGAAAATTAAAGACCGAAGGGTTGATGGAACGGATAAAGTTCATTTGAGCCACTTTTTATAAAAAAGTGGCTGGAGTTAATTGTATTTATGATTGCAAATCAATGCTTTACGAAAGAATGGGTAGTAAGAAAAAAGCAGGAGATGGGCAGTGTCGATCCGGCTTTGCTGGAGAAGTCGATACACGCGCTTGCTTTATTATGCGCCTTAAGCGAATCTTCCATACCGTTCGTCTTTAAAGGCGGTACCAGCATAATCCTGCTTTTGAAGGAGTTTCGCAGGTTATCCATAGATATCGATATCGTGACCGATATGCTTCGCGCCAAATATGAACCGGACTTGGCCGATATCGGAGGGAAAGCGCCATTCTTAGGTTTTGAACAGGATGACCGCGGCGAACGGGGCCTGCCGCATAGGATGCACTTCAAGTTCTTTTATAATTCCGCTATATCCAAGAGGCGCGATTACGTGCTTCTTGATATCCTTGAAGAGAAAAATCTTTATCCCAAGACCGAGGTCAATCTGGTCAAGACGCCTTTTATCGAGCTTGAGAAACCAATTAAAGTGCGCATGCCGGTTATCGATTGCCTTTTGGGAGATAAACTGACGGCTTTTGCGCCTAACACGATAGGCATTCATTATGCTTCGAAATCCAGCATGCAGATTATCAAACAGCTTTTCGATGTAGGCGAACTTTTTACGGCGGCAGAGGATATTGCTTTGGTTCGCAAGAGCTACAAGGCGCTTGCGGATGCCGAGATTGGTTATCGTGGCGGCAAGTATACCGAGGAGCAGGCAATAGAGGATACTTTTCGTACCAGTATCGTGATATGCGGCCTTGCCTTAAAAGGCGTACCTAAGGATAAACACGCGGAAATATTGACGGATGGTATTGGTAAGATTTCAAGCCATCTTGTAAATACGAGATTCCGGATTGAAGAGGCAAAGATTGCGGCTTCGCGCGCGATGCTTCTGGCGGCTCTATTGAGAACACACCCAAAGGATCACACACTCAAAGATTCTCGTTGGGATCCGAAGCATATTTCTGATTTGGCTCCGCTCATGTTAAAGCCGCCGTTTGACAATCTCAATCGCATCAAAGCGCTTATTCCGGAGGCGTTTTATAACATTTATACCGTGCAGGAGTTGTTGAAATAAATTAATCCTTCGGCAATAGGCGGTTGATTTCGTTTTGGATAGATTCGATATACGCTTGGCGTTGTTCCGGGGTGCTGAGGGCGGCAATCCGAAGCAGGGACTTGCCGGAGAATCGTTTAAGCAGTGATTGATCTATGGAAGTGCCTCGGCCGCGGAGCCGGTACATCTTCACAAGTATATGTATTTCCTTGCACTTAGAGAGGCGCCTCTTGTAGTGTTCTGAGTCCATAGTGGGGAGCCATTTAAATCTCTCAAAATTCATGATGAGAGATAAAGATTACCCTGATTAATAGCACTAGTCAGGGTATTTTTTATGTCTGCACGTGTCAAAGAGTTAGGGCGTTATTTTTTCTGTTGTCCTACTGTTGTTGATCTTCAATTTTAATCCTGCCTAAGGTTCGCTAAAGTAAGCCAAATAAATCTCGCTAGCTTATCTCTCTATCTCTGAAATGCCACTTAGTAAAGGCTTTGTAGTAAATGGATATTTGGCGAAATTCTGCGTAATATAAGAGCTCAATTAAGTCATTTACTAGGAATCAGTGGATTTATACTGAAGAGATTTAACTAAATTATTAGAGAGAGAGTTTCTTTGATGTTTCTGTTTAATAGCGAAAAATTTTGCTTGATATTCAGCTGCCACTTCATTATAATGAACATGTGTTCAATTTAATGAACGGAGATAACAGATATGTTAAAAAACATTTTTATTAGGACTGTAGAGCAACGTGTCTTAAGCCTGTTTGTGGCTAATCAAGATAAGGCTTTTTATAGCAGAGAAATCTCAAGAAAGCTAAAAATAAGCCTTGGAGCTACAAGCAATGCTTTGCGATTACTAGAGAAGAATAATATTCTTATTTCCGAGAAGAAGGGGAAAACTAATCTTTATACCTTAAAGTTGCCAAATGAATATTTAGAGCGGTTTAAGATCCTGAATACCTTGCTTACCTTGGAACCTTTGGTTGAGAAACTAAATAACATTTCTAGGCGTACTATCCTATATGGCAGCTATGCGGCCGGTACTTTTACTTCCGACAGTGATTTAGATTTATTTATTATTTCAGAAGAGAGAGATGAAGTGTTGAAAGCGGTATCTAATTTTAAGGCAAATACAGCCTTCGAGATTAAACCGGTAATCAAAAAACAGATCGAATGGATGCAGCTTGAAAAAAGTAACCCGGAATTCTTCGCCGAAGTTAATCGGGGGATCATCTTGTGGGAGAAGCCGATAAATGAATCAGGATTTTAAGGAAGCGCTTGAAAAGAAAAAGATTTTTCATTTCTCCAAGGCAAGGGCTCTGGTTGATAAGGAATTAAAGGTTGCCTTTGATGATCTTGTTGAGGCCAGGGATAGATTTAAGAACGAACGTTATAAATACGCAACAATAAATGCTTATTACGCGACATTTCATGCCGCTCGCGCATTATTATTCTCCAAGGGATACCGCGAAAGAAGCCATTACGCGTTATACATTGCCATCGAAGCCTTATTCGTAGAAACAGGCATGCTGGAAAAACGTTATTCCCATATTTTAAAAGACAGTATGTCCTTAAGGGAAGATGCTAATTATGGAGGCGAGTTTTCTAAAGATGGAGCATCTTTAAGTATAAATAATGCCGAAGAGTTTATAAATAAAGCCAAAGAAACCCTCTCTAGGGATACATAATAATTGATTTATGGACCCACAGGATGACAACCAAAAGCGCCGCGATATTATTCAATCTGTCCGGAAATTAGATTCAGATATATCCTCCCTTAATCAGCAGAAACAGCAATTACTCCGTGAGTTAAAATCTACTCCAATAAGCGAACGCTCCGTCACAATTTCAGAAGAAATTTCTTCTGAAGAAAAAGTTAAGTTATTCAAGAAATTATTTCGCGGAAGAACGGACGTATACGCAAAGCATTGGATAAGCAGAAAAACAGGTAAATCCGGCTATAGCCCTGTCTGCAAAAACGAATGGGTGCCTAAGATTTGCCAGCGGGCAACAACCAGATGTTCTGAATGCCCTAACCGTGAACTATTACCTTTCGATCAATCCGTAATCTTGAGACATTTAAATGGCAGTTTTGTTGTGGGGATCTATCCTTTGCTGGATGGAGATATTTGTTATTTTCTCGCTGTAGATTTTGACAAAGATGGGTGGCAGGATAATATAACTGTTTTTAAACAAACTTGTTTTGAAAACAATGTTCCTGTGTTCATAGAGCGTTCGCGTTCTGGAAATGGCGCGCATGCGTGGATATTTTTTGAGGATAAGCTTCCGGCATTTACTGTGCGGCGCCTGGGTTCATTTTTGCTTACCGAGACTATGTCTAAACATTACCAGTTGGATATGAAGAGCTACGATCGCTTATTTCCCAATCAAGATACTCTGCCGAAGGGCGGTTTTGGTAACTTAATAGCCTTGCCGTTACAGAAAGAAGCAGCCAAATTCGGCAACAGCCTGTTTGTTGACGATAATTTCAAGCCGTATCCTGATCAATGGAAATTTTTAGGCTCTATTAAAAAGATGCCTATTGATGAGGCAGAGCATTTGGCGAATAATGCGGCTGCGCAAGGCAAAGTTATCGGTGTGCGTATAAGCCCGGTAGAGGATACCGATCCGCCTTGGTCGCGTCTGCCTTCTGGTAAGAAGCGATACTTGCCGGTCATAGGTAATTTACCGGAAAGCGTCGAAATGACTGTTGCGAACAGAGTTTATATAAAGACCGATATTTTGCCTTCGGTGTTATTGAATCAGCTTAAGCGTTTAGCCGCTTTTCAAAATCCTGAATTCTACCGGCGTCAAAGTTTGCGGTTATTAACGTCGTTAACCCCGCGAGTCATATGCTGTTCGGAAATCATGGATGGTTATCTCTCATTGCCGAGAGGATGTCTTGATGATATCTGTTGCGTATTAAATGAATACGGCATTAAGGCAGAAATTAAAGATAAGAGAGTTTTGGGCATAACGAAGCGGTTTCGGTTTCATGGTAAGCTTGCAAAAGAGCAAAAGTCTGCAGTTAAGAAGATTCTATTTTCTGAAAACGGCGTATTATCCGCGCCTCCCGGCACAGTCAAGACAGTCCTGGCGATTTACGCTATAGCCAAGCGTAAAACTAGCACTCTTATATTGGTGCATCGTAAACCGCTCTTAGAACAATGGCGAAAGCAGTTATCTGTCTTTTTGGGCATAGATGAAAATAAGATCGGCCAGATAAGTGGGGGTAAAGATAAGGCTACCGGTATATTGGACGTAGCAATGATACAAAGTTTGTCAGAAAAAAGCAGAGTAGATGGCCGTGTGGCTGATTACGGGTTTGTGATAATTGATGAGTGTCATCATGTCAGCGTGGTATCGTTTGAGCGGGTAATGACGGAAGTAAAAGCAAAGTTTATCCTGGGACTTACCGCGACTCCTTATCGTAGAGATGGACAACAGCCGATTATACATATGCAATGCGGCCCCATTGTCCATCAAATTAAAAATCAAGAAGTTAACCGGGTTTTCTCGGATTGTTTTGTTATGCCGAGGATTACCGCATTTGATTGCGAGTGGAATGAGAGATCCAATATTTATGAACTTTGGCCAAAGCTTGTGGCGGATGTTAAGCGAAACGAAATGATCGTGAGTGATGTTAAGAAAATGGTAGCTGAAGGAAGATTCCCGCTTATTCTTACCGAACGCAAAGCGCATCTTGCTATTTTAGAAGAGATGCTTAGCCCCCATATTGAAAATTTAGGCGTTTTATACGGCGGTATCGGTATTAAAGAACGCCGAAAGATTTTTGATAAACTTAATTCATTAGGTGATGCGCCAAAAGCGTTATTGGCTACTGGCGCGTATATTGGCGAGGGGTTTGATGATCCCAGGCTTGATACGCTTTTCATAGCTATGCCGATAGCGTTTAAGGGCAAGGTTATTCAATACGCGGGACGTCTACACCGTAAATATCATACGAAAACCAACATTCGTATATACGATTATGTTGATGAGAAAGTATCGGTAGCAGTAGCGATGTTTAAAAAACGCCTTAAGGCTTATAAGACTATGGGCTATGAGATTAAAGATGAGAGTTCTTTTGCTGTAGATGTTTTGACATAGATATAGGAGTGCATTAATTCAAAAAAGTTCGAGTCCTTGTGGGGGTGGCGAAGTAGAGATGCTTAGGCATAAATGCGCTAACTTTTTAGCCACGCAAATAAGCGCTTGTTTGGGTTTTTTGCCCTGAGATACTTTTGTATGGTAGAGCCTGCGTAACTGAAGATTGTGCTTTACGCAAGCGACAGAACCCATATAAAGAGCCTGTCTTAAATAAGCAGGGCCTTTATTACACAGTCTGTTAGCTCGTTTGGTTTCACCGGATTCATAGATTTGCGGGAAGAATCCGATATGGCCGATAAGTTTAACGCCGGTAGAAAACGCCTGGCCGGATTCTCCCACGCAGGAGAGAATGGCGGCGAGAGTTTTAGGCCCGACTCCGGGTATAGTTAAAAGGTTGCTTCCTGGAAAGCTATTAATATCATCACTTGATTCAGGCGAAAGTATTTGGTTGGTTTGTTCATCTAACTGTTTTATAGCTTTGCTAAAGTTTTCAATCTGAGTGAGTAGTATATTAAGTGTCAGCGCGCGTGATTCCTGGCAGCGTCCGGAATAGACAGAGGTTTTTGCTATTGAGATTAAATTCTCAATTTCTTTGATATTGAAATTATTGCCTTTTATGGAACGCACTATTTTCTCGATATGCTTAGGCTTGGCAATAGACAAATGTTTTGCCGTAGAAAAGGCTTTGAAGATAGCCGTAGAGGCTATCGTAAAAGGATTCCTTAAGGCAGTTTTCCTGTATTCCGGGAAGATGATGTTAAGTAGGGCCAACACCTGTCTTTGGTAATTTTTGTGGTCTTTGATAAATTCGTATCTGAGCTTGGTTAATTCTCTTAAGGTTTGGATTTTATCTTCTGGCACATAGCTGGAAGCAAATTCATTGGATCTTAAGAGCCCGGCAATAACAAAGGCATCGATATCGTCGGTTTTAGCCTTTTTGCGCAGGGCTTCGCGGAATTTATTGGTTTGATGCGGATTTAAGAGAATAGTTTTAAATTTATTGCCGGTTAAGAAGCAGTAAAGATTCTCCCAGTTGTTACCGGTGGCTTCAAGGCCGGCGATAGAGTTATCAGGATTAATAGATAGTTCTTTGAGTTTAACTAATACTTTTTCAAAATCAGCGGTGTTATTCTGGAAGGAGATACCGCTGGATACTCGTTCACCGTGATCATCAAGCATCACCAGTCGGTGGGTGTTTAAAGCGACATCGATACCGAGGTAAAACATAAATCCTCCTTTCGAGGGTTAGTAGTATTGTTCTTTTAGATAGTCAGGACAGATCTTCTTGCTTTATTTAACATATACCATATCCTGGAATATAAATGGTGGCAGAGGCGTCAACCTCACCCCATATCATCCTAAATAAATGGTTCCAGTTAAACAAGCAGGAAGCAGCAGTCTTTATTGAATGGTCGCCAATGGCTCCATAAGGAGGGAAAGGCTGTCATCCCTACTTTAAAAAGAACACGGGTTAAGATAAAATATTTTAACATATTATTAACAAATTCGCTCTAGGATCTCTAGGGTGAAGATTATACCAGGGGCAGAAAATGAAAGAGTGGAAGAAATTTCTTTATATCGTCGCCATATTCTTGGGATGTTTCTATTTACCGGTCGAGAATCTACGTTTTACTAATGCGGTATTTGAGGCGCTGGCGCTGGTTAAATGGTACGCCCAGGAGCATGTGCTTTTATGTCTTGTGCCCGCATTTTTTATAGCCGGTGCTATTTCAGTTTTTGTCAGCCAGGCGTCGGTTATGAAATATTTCGGAGCTAAAGCAAATAAGTTTCTTTCGTATAGCGTGGCATCTGTGTCTGGGACGATTCTTGCGGTATGTTCATGCACAGTACTACCTTTGTTTTCCGGTATCTATAAAAGAGGCGCTGGGCTTGGGCCTGCGATCGCTTTTCTTTACTCCGGGCCCGCCATTAACGTTCTGGCGATAATTCTTACAGCCAGGATTCTTGGCTGGCAGTTAGGATTAGCAAGAGCCATAGGCGCAGTTGTCTTCAGCGTTGTTATTGGGTTATTGATGCATCTTATATTCCTAAAGGAAGAAAGAGCGCGTCATGCAAACGGTGATTTCAATATAGGAGAAGTAAAAGAAACACGCTCTTTAGGCAAGGCCGTTCTTTATTTTGCATCAATGGTCGCTTTTCTTGTTTTCGCTAACTGGGGCAAGCCGCTTGAAGGAGATCGCGGCGTATGGTCATGGATCTATCAATATAAATGGTGGATTGCCGGATTTTCACTCATTAGCTTAGCCGTGATGCTTTTTAGGTGGTTCAAAAAGGATGAATTGAAAGAGTGGACTCAGGAAACGTGGGGATTTGCGCTTCAGATACTGCCGCTTCTGTTGGGAGGGGTTTTGATATCAGGTTTCCTTTTGGGCAGAGTTGGGCACGAAGGCATTATTCCATCAAGGTTCGTAGAGGCGCTGGTTGGAGGGAATTCCTTGCGGGCGAATTTCTTTTCTTCTATTGTGGCGGCATTCATGTATTTTGCCACGCTTACAGAGGTGCCTATTTTACAGGGGCTCATTGGTTCTGGTATGGGTAAGGGGCCTGCGTTGGCTTTGCTCTTAGCTGGCCCGGCATTAAGTTTACCCAGTATGCTTGTTATCCGGAGCATTATAGGCACAAAGAAAACCATTATTTATGTGAGCTTAGTTGTCATAATGGCGACGATCAGCGGAATGATATTCGGTTCAATGGTCAAATAGGAGGATTGTTCGATGAAGATCGAGATTTTAGGGGTAGGATGCCCCAAGTGTAAACAGCTTACTGCTAATGCCGAGGCGGCGGTCAAAGAGCTAAATATCCAAGCCGAAATCGGCAAGATAACGGATATCGATAAGATTACCGAATACGAGGTTATGATGACTCCAGCGCTTGCCGTGGACGGCGCAATAGCTTCATCCGGCAAGGTATTGAGTAAGGATGAGATCAAAAAGATTCTTACGAAATGACAGGGAGGGAAAATTGAAGAAACTGTTTTTCGCAATTCTGGCGATTGTTGCGGCAATTAGCGCAAGCTCTTTGGCCGTTGACGCAGAGGGCGCATCGTCTACCAAAGTCATAGCGTATTATTTCTATGGGTCGTTTCGTTGCTACACCTGTACCAATATGGAGAAATACTCCAGAGAAGCGGTTGAGGCGAATTTTAAAGACGCTCTTACTTCCGGTAAACTTGAGTTCAGAGCGGTTAATGTGGAAGAACGAGGCAACGAACATTTCGTGAATGATTATCAGCTTTACACCAAGTCGCTCATTCTTTCGCTCGTAAAAGACGGCAAGGAAGTTAGGCATAAGAATCTTGATAAAATCTGGCAGCTCGTCCGCAATAAGCAAAAGTTTATTACGTATGTTACTGATGAAGTTAACGCGTTTTTAGAGGAAACGAAGTGATGGAAATATTAATCGGTTTAGGATCTGCATTGTGGCTGGGGATATTGACTTCTATCAGTCCTTGCCCACTAGCGACAAATATCGCGGCGGTATCGTTTCTTTCAAAGAAGATTGCTCATCCGTTCATGGTGTTTATTTCAGGGCTTGCCTATACGATTGGCAGGATGGTGACGTACGCGGCGCTCGGATGGATCATTATCAGTTCTCTTTTGAGCGTTCCCGAGGTCGCTCAGTTTTTGCAGAAGTATATGGTCAAGGCATTGGGACCTCTTTTGATAATCACGGGATTATTTTTATTAGAAGTAATCACGCTGAGATTGCCCGGCATAACGTTGTCCCAGAAACATCACAATAAACTCGTTGAGTCCGGGGCGCCGGGGGCATTTCTTTTGGGAATCATATTCGCATTGGCGTTTTGTCCGGTTTCAGCGGCGTTATTTTTTGGAAGCCTTATTCCTTTGGCGCTAAATAACAAAGCCGGAACCTTGTTGCCGTTTATTTACGGCGTGGGAACAGGACTTCCGGTACTTATATTTGCGGTTGCGATCGCCCTTGGTGTTACTTCGATGAGTCATTGGTTTCGTAAGATAACGAAACTCGAATACTGCACCCGCAGAATAACCGGAGCTATTTTTATTCTCGTTGGGCTATATTATTCGGGAATTTATCTTTTGAGATTGTTTTAGGGGTGTCGAAAAATTGGAAGTATTGTTAGTAAACATTGTTAGTAAAAACATAAAAATGCCTTGACAACTTACATATCCTTGTGCTACTATTCTGAGAAACGTAATACGAGAGGTAACGCATGTCAGAGGTATTTAGGTTTGGGATTTCGCTGCCAAAGGATTTAATAGATAAGTTTGACAAACTTATTGAGAAAAAAAATTATACCAACCGCTCAAAGGCTTTTGGGGATTTAATCCGGCAGGAGCTAATTAAGAGAGAATGGCGAGAAGGAAAAGAGGTCGCTGGCTCGATAACGCTCATTTATGACCATCATAAAAGAGAGCTTCTTAATAAGATCACAGATGTCCAGCATGGCTTTCAGAAAGTAATCATCTCCACACAACATATCCATTTAGATCACAATAACTGTCTGGAAATAATAGCGGTGAAAGGGAATCCGCCTGACGTGCAAAAGTTGACAAATACTTTAAAAGCTATAAAGGGGGTGAAACACGGTACGCTTAGTATGTCAACCACAGGTAAGGGGATGACCTAAAACCGTATTATTTTTTTTGCCTAATCGTAGCACGAATATAAAAAACATAGCAAAAGGGAAAAGGAGGGAAAATGCATATACCTGCATCAATGTTAAACGGGGCAGTTTGTCCTGTAACGCTTGCCGTTGGCGCGGTTGGTGTTGGGATCGCGGCTTATGTAGCCTGCAAGAGTAAAGATAAGCCTTCATCTGCGCGTTTTGCCGCTGTGACGGCTCTTATTTTTGCCTTACAGATGCTGAATTATCCGGTGCAAAATGGTACTTCTGGGCATTTAGTTGGGGCTATGCTGGGAGTAAGTTTATTGGGAATGCCTTTTGCGGTACTGTCAATGTCTATCGTTTTGGCAGTGCAGGCATTCTTTTTTGGAGACGGCGGAGTTAACGCATTAGGAGCAAATGTTCTTAACATGGCTTTGATCGGTGCCGGTTTCTTGGGTTTTGTTTTTAATCGAGCTGTGAAAGCTGGATTGAATCAAAAACTGGGATTAGCGATAGCTTCATTATTGTCTGTCCTTGCCGGAGCCGCGGCTTGCTCTATTGAGGTAGCTTTGTCGGGGGCGGTAGCTTTTAACAAAGTCATGCCTGCAATGCTGACGGTGCATATGCTAATCGGCTTCGGGGAGGCGTTTTTAACGGTTGCTTTGGTTACAGTGTTGCAGAGTTCGGAGCGTTATTGGAAAGCAAATGAACAAACATTTGCGTTTGGTGCTGGGGCATTAGCTATTGTTGCGGTGGCGTTAAGCCCATTTGCCAGCGGTTTTCCTGATGGACTTGAGTGGGTAGCAGACAAATTGTCATTTGCGCAGTTTCAAGGATTTGAAATCTCGGCTATTTTACCTGATTATCAGGCATCGTTTATTGGAAACGCCGCATTTTCTACGATAACTGCCGGAATGATTGGGGTTAGTATTGTTTTTGGACTTACTTTTGCGATAAGTGAATTTCTGAAGAAAACGCGAGTAAGCATTTCATAGGGAGAATCTTTTTAACCGGTGCCTCTTAAGTTCTTTCAAGAAATAATTTATGTTGACAGATAGATACGACAGTAGTATAAATAGAAATGATTTCTATTTAGAGGATTATATGGAATCGTATCTTCAGAATTTAAAGGACAATTGTTTAAAGATAACTCCTAGACGGAAAGCTGTTATTGATATTTTCGTCAGTAACGGTTCTCGTATGGGGCCTTATGATGTTTATGGGAAGCTAAAAAAGAGGCTTTCGACAATAGGATTGCCGACAGTATATAGAATACTGTCCGAGCTTAAAGATATCGGCATCTTAGTTCAGTCGATATCGGAAGATCGACAGTTGCGTTATTCGCTTTGCACGCTTCCCGATGTGCATCACCATCATTTTACCTGCCGAAAGTGCAGTAAGATTGAAGAGGTTGAGTTTTGTAATTTCAAAGGTGTGTCACGATTTATTGAAAAGAAGTTTAATGCTAAAGTAGAGGCACATCAGGTTCAGATAGAAGGGCTGTGTTCAGAGTGCAAATGAGAAAGAAAGCGTCTGTTTTATTGCTGGTTGTTTGTGCTATTTTTCTTGGAATCGCGATATTCCATCCGCCTTCGTACAGTTTACATCATGACAATGATGATGGGCATGAATGCCCCATCTGTCTTTGGCTTAACCATGTTGTAATCGCGCTATTCTTTTCGGTAATCGGCAGTGTTTTATTCCGCGTTATTCTGCGTCTTTTTGCGCTGCCACACACACCTTTATTTAAGGAAATCATTTCTGCCAGCATTTCCCGCGCCCCACCGCAGTTTTATCGTTAACCGCCCAAATAGTTTAACCGCTTAAAATATTAGTTATTGAAGGAGGAAGGCATGTGGTTTAGAAGAATATTATGTTTTGTTTCCTTATTTACTTTTATCTTCTCTGGATTATGTTATGCGGATGACAGCGATATTCAGGAAACGCTTCGTAGGATGCAGGCGCGCATAGAAGCCCTAGAGAATAAACTTGGCGAACATGATAAATGCATACATGAACAGAAGCAATGTATTTTAGACCAGAACAAAAAGATTGCCGAATATGAATCAAGGCTTGCCAGGTTTGATACCGATTTACATCGTCAAACAGGATCCCCGATTAGTATTGCCGAGGGGTTAGAGATTGGAGCAGGCGGCACCATGATAGTCCAGGGGACAAATAACACCAATAATGCCGCTACCGATGTGACAAAGAAAGAGGGCCGCACTGACGCGTCCTATTCAGCAGACATTACTATAGGTAAAGAATTCAAAGAAGTTGGCGGTAGAGCATTTTTGCACGTTGAGGCAGGTAAAGGCGCAGGCCTTGAAGATGACCTGACGCTTTACTCAAATGTTAACCGTGACGCTGATAATGATAATAATGTTCGCCTTACTGAACTTTGGTATGAGCAGGCTTTGTTTAAAGATAAAGCTGCTTTGACTTTTGGAAAGCTTGACCCGACCGCCTATTTTGATAACAACGAAGTCGCCAATGATGAGACTACTCAATTCTTAGGCAGAATTTTCCGTAATTCACCTACTATTGAATTCCCGGACAATACCGCGGGTATCCGTTTGGCATACTTGCCGGTGGAATGGTTAGAGGTTGGATACGGCGTTTTCGACGGCAACAGCGATTGGGAGAAGATCGGAGACAATCTCTTTAACGTCGGACAGGTTACTTTTAAAACTAAGTTCCTGGGTCTCCCAGGTAACTACCGTTTTCTTGGTTGGAATAACAATGTGTATCACACCAAGTGGCTGGATACTGAGAAAACAAAAGAAGCCACCTACGGCTTTGGTTTAAGCTTTGACCAGAAAGTTACCGATATCATAACGCTCTTTACCCGCTACGGCTGGCAGAATCCCAAAGTATATAACCCGGGCATTATGGCAACAGGCGATTTGAATTATTCACTAATGCATTCATGGAGTACTGGTCTCCAAGTAGAAGGTAAGCCTTGGGGCAGGGAAAAGGATGTGCTTGCATTTGCCGTAGGCCAAGCTATTCCGTCTAAGGATTACAAAAAAGCCGGTGAGGCGCTTGATCCTGTGCGCAGGGCAAAACCAGAAGGGCACTTAGAAGCTTATTACAGGATATTCGTAAACGACCATTTATCTATTAGCCCGGACTTTCAGTATATTTGGAATCCGTTCGGCAAAGATGTTGCGGATGATACAAGCGGTATCTTTGTCGGTGGTATGAGGGCGCAGGTTGATTTCTAAAAAGTATCTTTTAACAGAGGTGCGATATGTTGAAAAAAGTCGTAACAGCTTTTTTGTTTATGTTCTTATTGGGAGGAGCTTTGGCTTATGCGCAGGCTTCTAATGCCAAGCTCGAAATTGTAACGACATTATTCCCGACATATGATTTCGCGAAGCAGGTTGGGAAAGACAGTGTCAATGTTTCACTGCTTCTTCCCCCTGGAGTTGAATCACATACTTTTGAACCAAAACCCCAGGATATCGTAAGAATCAACAAGGCCGATGTCTTTATCTACACCGGCAAATTCATGGAACCGTGGGCAGAGGATATGCTTAAAGGTGTATCTAACAAGAATCTTATAGTCGTTGATGCGAGCAAGGGTATTGAACTCGCAGAGGAAGAAGGTCATGATGAAGAGCCCGAGCATCACGGCGGCGGCAAAGACCCGCATATTTGGTTAGATTTAGCAAATGCTCAAGTTATGGTTAATACCATTGCGCGGGCGTTAGTTCAGAAAGATCCAAAAAATAGGGTTTTTTATTTAAATAACGCCAAAGAGTATAACGAAAAACTGGCTGACCTTGATAAGCGTTTTAAAGAAACCCTTTCAACCTGCAAACACAAGACTATCATTTACGGCGGGCATTTTGCTTTTGGCTATTTCGCGAAACGTTACGGGCTGGAGCACGTTTCTCCGTATGATGGATTTTCGCCTAACGCCGAACCAAGCCCCAAAGCCATTGTGGAGCTTATTAATAAGTTAAAGGGGTCAGGGATTAAATACATTTATTTCGAAGAGTTGCTTGATCCTAAAGTTGCCCGCGTGATTTCACAGGAGACCGGGGCAAAACTCGAGCTTCTTCACGGCGCGCATAACGTCAGCAAGGATGAATTAAGCAGAGGGCGTACTTTTATCGATATCATGGAAAACAATCTGAAAAAGTTAAGGGTCGGCCTTGAATGTCAATGAAGATAGTTGAAGTTAAAAATTTAACCGTTAAATACAACGGAATTGAAGCGCTCTCTGGCGTTAGTTTTGAGGCGGCCCCCGCCGACTATGTTGGCGTCGTGGGGCCTAACGGTTCAGGCAAGACTACACTGATAAAAGCACTTTTAGGGTTAGTGCCGTATGAAGGTCAGGTTTATTTTCTGGGGAAGGGGTTCTCTTGCTTTACAAAAGAGAAGCATGTGGGGTACCTTCCCCAGAAGATGTCTTTTCTTGATCAGCGTTTTCCAGCCACTGCTAAAGAGATAGTTGTATCGGGGGTGTATTGTTGCAAGAAATTTCCCAAGCGGTTGTCTCGTAAGGATTATATAGCGGCTGAAGAGGCCATGGAGATTCTCGGAATTACTAATCTTAAAGACCGTCCAATAGGCAGACTCTCCGGAGGCCAACAACAGCGGGTTCTGTTGGCTCGCGCGCTTGTGCATAGGCCGGAAATACTTATTCTTGATGAGCCAACCGTTGCTCTTGACCCGCAGTCGCGAGAGGCGTTCTATGCGACTCTGCAGAAGCTTAATAAGGAAAGGAAAGTAACCGTTTTTTTTGTATCTCATGATGTTGTTTCTATTGGTAAATACGCATCAAAGATACTTTATTTAGACAGACAGATAATATTCTTTGGAACTTTCGAGGAGTTTTGTAAATCTCCGAAAATGACCGACTATTTCGGAGCCGGACAGCATATTATTTGTCACAGGCATTAATATGTTCAATATTTTACAACAAATTCAGGAAGCGCTACAATACGCCTTTATTCAGCGCGCTATAATCGCTGGATGTTTTATGGCAATAGGGTGCTCATTTTTAGGGGTGTTTCTTGTTTTACGTAGGTTTTCGCTTATTGGTGACGGTCTCGCCCATGTAAGCTTTGCTACTGTAGCGATAGCTCTTCTTTTGCGCGCCCAGCCGATGGTTGTATCAATTCCTCTTGTAGGTTTAGCGTCGTTGGTTATTCTCAAGCTTAATGAAAAAGCTCGGGTTTATGGCGATGCGGCAATTGGGCTGGTTTCATCATTTGGCATTGCTTTAGGCGTGATCATTGCAAGTACTGCTGGCGGTTTTAATGTGGACCTCTTCAGTTATCTTTTCGGCAATATACTTTCAGTTAGCGGCCTTGAGGTCTGGATGACAGTGGTGATTTCTCTTTTGGTGGTGTTGGTCATAGCGCTTTTCTATCATGATTTGTTTGCCATTACTTTTGATGAGGAATACGCTCAGGTGTCCGGTATTAAGGTTAAAATGGTCAACAAAATCTTGATACTATTGACTTCGCTTATTGTTGTCATGGGGATCAAGATTGTTGGCACGATGCTGGTTTCAAGCTTGATCATTTTGCCAGCGATATCCGCTTTGCAGATAGTCAAAAGTTTCCGTGCGACCATCGCTCTTGCCGGAGTGTTTGCGGTCGTCTCGGTTATTATCGGCATATTCGCATCGTATGTTTTAAATCTTCCATCAGGCGCAACGATCGTTATGGTTAATTTTATCTTTTTTATCGCGACATTTTTATATAGCAGGATAAAAGGATGAAATGGTTAATAGTTTTATTTAAGTCGTCTATGCTCCGTTGGTGGTTTATGATCAGCGCGATATATTCTGCTTCCTCAACATGTCCTTGTTGTGGAAACAGGTTTGTCCGGTTGGGTTGGGTGGTGCGGCGATTGTTGGCAGGATATTAGCTGTTCTTGTGAAAGTTGGATTGAAACTTCGCGAATGGCTTAATCGCCTTTGGAAGATTTGGTCATGCTTTTTATGTAAAGCTTTCTGTCAGAAAGCTCATTTATTCCGGCAATACGTAGCAGGGTTTTGCCGGAGAATCGTTTGATGAGGGTCTGGTCTTCGGTGGTTTTTAGGCTGGATATGAGGTCGGCCGGGATCTTCTCGAGGATCGTCATGAGCTGGGATACTCGGGCCCGGGTGACGCCGAAATGGTTTCCAGCGGCAGTTTGTGTTCTTTGAGGGTTTTCTACCAAATATTCCTGAACTCGGACGGCCATGGCTACAATATTCTTGTAGACTGGCGGGGGCGGCAGTGGCCGGGCGGGCAAAGGGTCATATAAACTGATGGCGGTGTCTTGGCCGCGTCGCCGATACATCTTCACAAGTATATGTATTTCCTTGCACTTAGAGAGGCGCTTCCTGTAGTGTTCTGAGTCCACAGTGGGGAGCCAAATAAATCTCTCAAAATTAAGAATGAGAGATAACGATAGCCCTGAATGCAGTAAGCATCTAGGGCTATTTTTATGTTGCGATGTGTCAAAGAGTTAGGGAAAGATTTTATATATAGTCATTGTGAGGAGCGCCGAAGGCGCGACGAAACAATCCCTTCCTTGCAAAATAGCCGAATAAATCTCGACTGCCCATCTCTTTATCTCAGTATTGGCCATTAGTTTCTCAGGTTTAGTTTTTATTATTAAGTATTTGTTTTAAATTTTGGTGTTATTCCGATCCTTTTAGAAGGGAAATATTTTTATGCCCTTATTTATTTCCGAAAGAAACTTCTGTCTTGCCTTTTTCTTCGTTTCTTGTTCAGTTAATATATACGGGGATAGTCTATTTCCGTAGGTTTCGAGGCAAGCATTTGATAATTTCTCCAAGGCAAAACCAAGTTTTTCTTTGTCTTTGTTATCCTTGACTAAGAAAAAAACATCAATATCGCTGTCTAATTTTCCCGCACCTTTAGCAACAGAGCCAAATAAAACCACTTTTTTTACTAAGGCTTTAGGGGTACTCTTTAAAATAATATTTTTTAGGTCATCCAAAGGATCTTTTATACGAGAAACACCTTTGATAAATTCAGACAACACTTTAAAAGCATAACTTTTGCGGTTAACTTTCCATAAATGGGCTTTGCCAATGGTGACAAAATTGACAAAGTTTACTTCTGACAATTCCCGCATCGTTCTATTAATGCTCATATGAGATACTTTTAAAATAGAAGCAATTTCTCTTTCGCTCATTGAAGCTTCGTGAGTTAATAAGAATTTAACGATTTTTAGTTTTGTCTTTGAGTTTAATATAGCTATTAATGAAGCGTTAAATTTCATAACATTCTCCTTGTCTACGAAGACAACACCCGCGCAATTCCTTTAAGCGCGGGGTGTCTTGTAACTTATCTGTTACAAGCGTAACATGCTTAAAAGGTACGTTAAACATTCTTAATATATTTACCAAATAAATAATCTTGCGAAGCAAGATAAAAATCCCGCCCCTCTTTTAAATGTTCAGGCTTGCGGCTGGGTGGGGGCAGCCGCAAGCCCAACAGTTCAGGAAAATTTTTTTCCCTAAATAAATCTCCAACCTTGTGATTTTCGTAAGGTTGGAGAAAAGCCTTCTGTAAGCCTGCCTGCAAGTGACATTATAATAAACCCTACGGACTTTTATCAATTACAGTAGGGGAGGTTTAAACCTCCCCTACTGTTGAAAGGCAGGTAAATTACTTGCGGAGGGCTTTTTGTTGAGGTATAATTGGTTCATGAAAATAATAATAGAAACATTATTGTTGGGCGAGCTTAAGCAGATGGCCGAAGCTACTTTTGGTAATTTAGTAAAGGTTGTTGTTGATGTTGAGAGAGAGTTGATTGCAGTTGATGCTGAACTTCATTCTGACCTGGAAGCATTGCTTTTGGAAGATGGCTCAAAACAAAAAAGCCTTTGGGGTATTAATCTTTATCCAGAAATTCAGGGGGACGATTTTGTTGAATTTGATTCCATGATTAATATGCGTCCATCTCAGGGGAATAGAAGCCGCGGCATAGAGAATGAAGAAATGCGCAAGAAGATTATTGCGATAGTCGTAAAAAGGATTAAAAGATGAGTTATCAACATAAAGACCTAGCTGCAGGCCGCTGGAGTCAGCTATCATTCTTAGAGCAAATGGCAAATATTGGCAGTGAGGTTGAGAGAGCGCTTAACTGGCGAATAAAGAAAAATGCGGATTATTCTCAAAAGGCATTTGAACGAGCTCTAGAATTAATCGATTTGACATTAGATAATGAAAAAAATTATGCTCACTTGAAGGAAATTACCCGTATGAGAGAAGCAATGGTTGATTATTTCTTCGGGGTAAACCAGTTTATGTCCTCTGAAAGTTCTTGGCGGAATTACTTTTTACCTTTTACCTACGCGTCTCGCAGAAACCATTAATCTTAAAATTCCTGATACACAAAGAGCGGAGCTTTTTTGTAAGAATAAATTGAATAAGTAAAAATAGAAACGGTCCCATTGTTTGCCTATCGTTTTGATCGGGAGACAATTACCAGTATCGGCGGAGAGGGGAAAATTAATGCCGCAGTAAGCGCAACTGTAGGCGTAAAGTGGGATGGAAAAGACCGCTACCAGCTGTCGGAAAATTTTGAAGCTCCCCGCCAGGTTTTTTTCAAAGCGGAAGAGTTAGAGCCTCAATATTATCCTGCAGAAATATCTATGGCGGCTAAAGGCTGGGAGCCGGGCACCACAGCCACGGAATCAACTGCTACCGTCAGGCAACCGGATACCTCAGCCATGAAATCCAGTATTGCAATTACGGAGCCGGATACCTTCATCCGCGTTCCGGTTACAGAAAAATTAGTTTGGGTTGATGAACAAAATTCTTAAAAAGTAAATGGCGATAACAGGCAAGAAAACACTCAGCGTCATATTTATCGGGGCATTATTAATTTGCGGGCCACTTTTTGCTTACCGGTATTATACTCATTTCCGGGAGGCCCAAAGGCAACAGGCTGTCCTTGAGCAAAGAAAAGCTGCTTGGCAGGTACTTAAGCAGAAACTAACTAATGAAATAAGGTATTTTAAAGGTGAAGTGGGAATTGTAATTAAGGACCTGCGGTTTAATTGGGAGATCTCCTATAATAAAAGCGGGTTGTTTCCTTCAGCCAGCCTGGCGAAGGTGCCGATTATGTCCGCCTGTTTTCTTGCCGCTAAAGAAGGCAGGATTAAACTTGATCGCCAGGTTGTTCTAAAGAATAGTGATAAATTTCCCGGCTCAGGCATATTAAAGGATATCCGGCCCGGCGTTACTTTTACTGTAGAAGAATTAATCGGGCTGATGGTTGAGGACAGCGATAATACGGCTACGAACATGCTCACCAGTATGGTCGGCATTGATTATTTAAACAGTGTTTTTAATTCTCTGGGGTTAAAGAACACCAACCTCTCCAGAAGAGTTGCCGATTTTAACTTAAGGGACCGGGGTATTGAAAATTATACGACTGCCGAAGATATAGCTTTGCTCCTGGAGCAGATTTATCGCCGGAAGCTGATCAGCAGGGATCTTTCTGAGAAATGCCTTAGGGTTTTAAAATTGCAGCGCGTTAACGACCGGATCCCAAGATATTTACCGGTGGATGTCACCGTCGCCCACAAGACGGGTTTAGAGCGCAGTGTCTGCCATGATGCGGGAATAGTATTTAGTTGTAAAGGGGATTTTTTAATTTGCGTGTTGACCAAGCATGCAAATCCCAACGCTGTTGCCTCCAAGAATTTTATCGCCAGGGCCGCATTATATACTTATGTTTACTCTGAACAATTACCTTGAGTAAAAGTTATTTAGTAGGCATTATAATAAATCCTGCGGACTTTCAACAGTAGGGTGGGTTTAAACCCACCCTACTGTTGAAAGGGTTTAAGCCCATCCTACTGTTGAAAGTCAGGCCTGGTCTGGTCTAGTAAAATCAATAGACAAACGCAGGGTTATTGATAATATATAAAGAAAGCCTGTCAAAGTAAGAAGTGATTTTGTGCATTAACCTATTACTATTCCTATGCCGCTATTAACCCTAATCTATATTATAACGCCTATCGCCAGTATAATCATTGCGTTATTATTGATTCATTGGGCAAAATTATCAGAAGAAGCAAGGTTAAGAGAAGAGGATGCTCGAAGAAACAAAGGGCTCCTGGTTCCTAGTTTTGTTGACGATGAATCAATAAAACAGGCTGTTTTTAAGCAGGTAAGCGGAGTATTAGATTCTCAGCAGAACTGTCAGGAAGTTACCAAGATCGTAGCGGATATATTCGGCCAGGAGCTGAATAAGAGAATAGAACAAACTACCAAAGAAGTGAGTAAAAAATATGAGAGCATTATTGAAAAGAATAGTAAAAATGAAGAGATAGTCTGGGATAAATATAACCGGGTACTTAGTGATAAAAAACAAACAGACGCGGTGATCCGCAGTGTTGCCGAAGGCCTGCTGGTGGTAGATGCTCAAGGCAAGGTGGTGATGATGAATCCCGCTGCGGAAAGGCTCCTGGGTGTTGCCAGAAAAGACAAGATCGGTAAACCTGTAGGTGAGAGCCTGAAGGAAGAACAGATGCTGTCTTTGGTTAAGGATTCCAAAAACAAAGAAGGTAAAGAGATTGAATTATTAAGCCAGAATAATGAAACCACAAAGACTATCAGGGCCAGCAGCGCGGTCATTGAAAATGAAAATGGCCAGACCGTAGGTATGGTTTCTATTTTAAGCGATATCACCAAACAGAAGGAAATAGACCGGCTAAAAGCGAGCTTTGTTGCGAACGTAACCCATGAATTACGAACACCTTTGGTCTCTATTGATAAAGCGATAACCCTTCTGCTTAGTGATACTGGGAGCGAGCTCTCAGATAATCAGCAGGAGTTTCTTGCGATTGCTTCCAGGAACTGCAAGCGTTTAAGCCTTTTGATCAATGATTTGTTGGATCTTTCAAAACTGGAGGCAGGCAAGATGAATATCCAATTAACCGCCTGCGCGATTGATAAAGTTATTAGTGAAGCTATCGAAGGGTTGAATGCCTGGGCCAATGCGAAATTCGTGGCGATTGTAAATAAGCCTCAGGTAAATTTACCAGAGGTGAAAATTGACCCGGATAAAATAATTCAGGTTTTAAATAATTTAATTGGCAATGCGATTAAATTTACTCCGAATAATGGCACGATTACGGTGGAGGCTAAATTGCACAATGATCGGGAAATAGTGGTTAGTGTGCAGGATACCGGAGCGGGAATTGCCAAAGATGAATTATCAAAAATTTTTGATAAATTTTATCAGACCGGTGAAAGAGTGGCTACAGATGTCACCGGAACAGGCATCGGTTTATCCATTGCCAAAGAAATCGTGCAATTGCATGGCGGTAAAATTTGGGCAGAGAGCCAGGACGGGCAGGGAGCAAAATTTAGTTTTACTGTATTATTAAATTTAAGTTAATCAGAACAATAAATTAGGAGGCCGGCTCATGGAAAAAACAAGCATTAGAGTGCTCGTAGTTGATGATGAAGCTGATTTTAGAAATCTGCTGGTCTATTGGCTTAAGTCCAAAGGTTATCAGGTGATTACTGCCTCAGACGGTAAGAGCGCCATTGAACTGTTAAAACAGAAAGGAGCGGATATTGTTTTTATGGATTTAAGAATGCCGATTATGGACGGGGTGGATGCGTTGAAGAATATCAGAACCTTTGATGCGATTACGCCGATAATCGTTATCAGTTCGTACATTGCTGACCCAAAAATTCAAGAAGCCCAGTCGTACGGTATGTCCGGAGTATTTTATAAGGGGGCGGATTTTGAGGAGAGCCTGCCTTTGTTGGAAACGGTACTCAGAACACATAAAAATCTTAAAAAGTAAATCCCCGTTTAGCGAAAAATCTTACCCCAAGCCCATCTTATTTTTATCTTTTCTTCAACAATGTAACAAACTTTGCTGATTAACAGTAGGGTGGGTTTAAACCCACCCTACTGTTAATCAGGGTTTAAACCCACCCTACTGTTGTTAATATTAGAGGCTAATTATTCGCGTGTTAATTATGAGCTAAACTCTTCTGGCTTTTTAGTTTAAGTGCAATTTACCCGTAGGGTTGAATTCACAAATTTGTCTTGACTAAAGGGGAAATTTTTGATAGATATATAGTACATATCATAGTTATGGTATCTCATAATCAAGGTGGTAAATGCCCAATAATAGAGTTGAAGAAAAAGATTTGATTACCGCAAAAGAAATTATGAGAGAATTTGATGTCTCCTACCAGATTGTAAATCACTATACTAATTTTGGGTTATTGCCGGTGGCCATAAAAAAAGCAAATATAAGATATTACGCTAAAGATATAATTAAGAGCCGGATAAAAAAAATAAGGGAGTTAACCCAGCAAGGTTATTCTTTAAGTTTAATCCGTAAAAAATTAGAAGAAGACGTAGATATCGTAAAAGATGTTTCCACCTGATTTCTCATTTGAGAACAGGTTTTAATTTATAATAATAGATAAAAGTATCTTAATTTAGGATTAAAACATGAGTTATTTCAAGGTTTTAGGGTTTGAAAAAGAGCCATTTTCTACCAGCCCGGATCCGGATTTTTTCTATTTATCCAAGGAGCATGAAGCTGCCCTCGCCAATATTTTAATTGAGCTTCGGCTTAAAAGAGGCCTTTCGGTTATCCTGGGGGATGTGGGCACCGGCAAGACAACCTTATCCAGGAAATTGATTCAAGAATTAAAAGATAGGCCGGATTTTATTTTTCATATAATCCTGGATCCTTCTTTTGAAAGCGAAGAACCGTTCCTTACTTCTTTGGCAAAAAATTTTGAAATTAATATTAGCAATGATACCCCTGTGGAGATTGTGGCTTTACGCGAAGGCCTGGAAAGATTTTTATTTCAAAAAGGGGTGACCGAGAACAAGACGGTTACTTTGATCATTGATGAAGCTCAGAAATTAAATGAATCTTCTTTGGAAGTTTTGCGCGTGCTTTTAAATTATGAGACCAATGAGTTTAAGCTTATCCAGTTGGTCCTTTTGGGCCAGTTAGAATTACATGCCAAAATAACGGATATTGCTAATTTTTTTGACCGGATTAGCTTTAAATATACTTTAAATCCTCTGGACATTGAGGAAACCAGGGAGATGATTGAATTCAGGCTGAAGCAGGCAGGCTACTCGGCAAACATGCATTTGTTCTTGGATGAAGCGATCAGGGAAGTGCATGAATATACCCGGGGCTACCCCCGAAGGATAACCATGCTTTGCCATCGGGCCCTAAAAGCTTTAGTGCTTAAAAATAAGTTTGTGATTGATGCGGTTTTAATCCAGGAAATAATTAATGAGGAAATAGCATCCGGATGGCACAGGAAAGATCTCTCACTCCAGAAAAACAGCTTTTAAAAATTATTGAGAGCTCCAAGATGAATTCGCTGGGAGTGCACGCTCAGACATCCAGGCGTCACAGTATGAGTTGGCTGAATTTTGGGGCCTGGTTGGGAAGAATTTCTTTTTTAAAGGGAAGATTTGAAAAATGGTCTAAAGGTTTTAGCCTGGAGCAATTAGATGTAAAAGTTGTGAATAGAGTTTTAGGTTTTTTGGTAGTTCCGCTTTTATTGTATTTTTCGGGTAACCTGATTATTGCATTGGTTAATTTGGGTAAAGCGCCGCGCTTAGAATCAAATACGACGGCAGTAAAAATTGAAACGAGTTTTCCGGAGCCGGCGGGATTAAAAAAGGCGGTTTCTTATTATTTAGATAAGGTTAGGGAAAGAGACATTTTTACCATGGGTTTGAAAAAATCAGCTGTAGATTTAACTCCTTCTTCCAGAAGCCTGGATGTTTCCGCAAACTTAAAATTAGTTGGAATTTCCTGGTCGGCTGATCCGGATGCCATGATCGAAGATACTAAGGAGCTTAAGACATTTTTCGTGAAAAGAGGAGAAATGGTAGGGGGAGCAAAGGTGCAGGCAATTTTTAAAGACAAGGTTGTATTAAGTTTAGGCAAGGAGGAGTTTGAACTCAAGTGAAAGCTACTCCAAGAATATCTATTTTTGTTATCATCGTTTGTTCTTCTCTGCTTTATAAGGTTCAGGCAGAGGATCATCCGGCTGTGTTAGCCCAGACAGCCGCGTCTTTACCTGCGGAATCGGCTCCGGCAGTCCTGTCCCAGCCTCCGGTATTAACGACGGGAGCGTTGCCTGAAAGGGTAATTGAACCCACAGTAGGGGGAATAAACGGGAGAATTTCCCTGGATTTACGGAATATTGAAGTTACCGACGCCTTAAAGTTTTTATCATTGAAAACAGGCATAAATATGATTTCCACCAAAGATGTTTCCGGCAGGGTTACGCTTATGGTGTTGAATGTATCGGCTAAAGACGTTTTTGATATCATGTTGCGTTCAAATGGACTGGCCTATGCCAAAGAGGGTGAAATATATAACATTATGACCGGTGAAGAATATAAGGCTCTTTTCGGGAAAAAATTTGCGGATATTCGGGAAGTTAAAGTTTTTAGAATTAAATATGCTATACCTGAGCAGGTATTTACTATGTTGGATGCTTTAAAGAGTGAAATCGGCAGGGTCTTGGTTGAGCCTGATTCCGGCACGGCTTTAATTATGGATACGCCGGAGAAGATCGCCCAAATCGAAAAGGCATTAGCTACGCTGGAACAAAAGAACTTGGTGCGAGTATTCCAGTTAAAATACGCTAAAGCCAAAGATATCGAGGAACAGTTAAAGGCGCAATTAGACGCAAAAAAAGTCGGTACAATTAAAGCCGATGAACGTTCGAATCAGGTGATCATCCAGACATTACCTGAGAGAATGGTGGGTATTGAAAAAATGATTGCCAGCCTTGATCAAAAGACAAAGCAGGTATTGATTGACAGTACAATCATTAAAGTTAAATTATCCGATCAATTGGATACCGGGGCTGAATGGGAAGGCCTATTCGGAGCAGCGACTAGATACGGGATGGCTTATGCCGGAGCCAATCCCTTTAGCGTGATCAAGCCCGTAGAAACAGATGCCACCAATACTTTTCAGACCCGCAACAAGTATTTAACCACGACTATGAATAACCAGATCGGCGCGTATCCTTTCAGCGGCAATACCCTGAATACTTCCGCCGGCCAAAAAACCGGGCCGGGAATAATGCATGTCGGCATAATGGACTCTAAGCGCGATTTGGATGTTTTACTCAAGTATGTGCAAACTTTGGGAAGCACGCAGATTCTTTCTAATCCGAAGATCTCGGTTATCAATAACCAGGAAGCTAAGATCCATGTGGGTGAACGCCAGGCGTATATTACTTCTACCACCACTACCGGTCAAAGTACTTCCACTGTTTCCGAAGAGGTAACTTTTGTGGATGTCGGTATTCAGCTGTCCGTAACGCCGACGATAAATGATGAGGGGTATGTCACCATGAAAATAAAGCCGGAGATATCCAGCGTGGTTTCTTTTCTGGTTACTCCCAGCGGTAACAAAATCCCGATTATTGATACTTCTGTTGCCGAAACCACGGTTATGGTTAAGGATGGCACAACGATTATTATCGGAGGCCTGCGCAGAGAGGATAAAACTTCTTCCGTAGAGCAGTTTCCGTTTTTAAGTAAAATTCCGGTATTAAGTTTCTTTTTCAAGCAACAGGTAAAAAAGACTGAGAAAACCGAGCTTTTAGTAATGATCACGCCGCATATCGTCACCGGAGATATTTTAACTACCGGAGATAAGCGTGAGCCCATATTTATGGACGAGCCTAACAAAGAATATAACACCTACGCGCCTTTTACTGAAAAGCCGGATTTTAAGGTTCAGGATCTTCCGGAAAAGAAGATAGAGCCTAAAGGCGCGCCGGAAGAAGAAGTAAGGTCCTATCGCGAATATATCCGTTTTAAAGAAGAAGAGGAATATAAGCCGACATTTAAAGGAGATGCAAGCAATGAATAAGTTAAAGCTAAAGACAATAGTTGCGGGAGGTTTGATTTTAATAGCCGGTATCGGTCTTATGTTTTTTGCTAATAAATCGAAAAATTTATCCAGGAAATTACAGGATTTATCCGGGAGGTTAGAAGAAATTAGCCCGGGTTATCAAAAATTAAGCCAGGAAGAATCCGCCTTGAAAGACAAAAACGCCCAGTTGTTTAAGGAAAACGAAGCGATTAAAATTGACCGTGAGAATCTTATGGTCCAAATTAAAACTTTGTTACAAGAAAGAAGCAGGGCTAATGAATTAGCTGTTTCTTTGGAGAAAGCCAATAATGACTTGGCCGCGCTGGCTAAAGAAAAAAGCCAACTTCAGGATTCTAATCTTAACCAGAAGGATGAAATTAGCAGGCTCCTGGCAGCCCAAAAAAAACTAATTGCCAAATGGGATACGCTTAAAGCCGCCTGTGAAAAAGCAGAAACAACCGTGAGGATCAAAGAATTAAATAGAAACATCGGAGATCTGCAAAAAGAAAAGGCCGCTATCCAAAATAGCGCGAAACGTAAAGAGGATGAGTTTGACCAGCTCCGTCAGCAAAAGAGCAAGTTAGATTCGGAGAATATCTCGTTGAAATTACAATTAAAAGATTGCCAGCAGGGTTTGGCTGAAGCGATGAAGAAAAATAAGAGGATGTGGGAGGAGATGCAAAATACTCCCAAGAAATTTACCGAACTTGCCCGGCAAAATAAATTATTGATTGCGGAAACCGCTCAAATGCATTACAATTTGGGTATCTTTTACACCAAGAATAAACAGTATGACCGCGCGGCGGTAGAATTCGAAAAGGTGATCGAGATAGACCCCAATAATGCTTACGCTCAATTTAACTTAGGCTACATTTATGCGGAATATTTAGTGAATCGCCAAAAGGCCGCTAAGCATTTCCGGTATTATTTAGGGCTGGCTAAAGGTGACGATAAAGATATGGATTGGGTGAAGAAATACTTGCTTACCTGGGAGGCTTATGACGGTAAAGGGCGGGTGCAATAAAAGAGAAAGGGAATGTAATAAGGCGGGAGCAACAACACGGGAGGATAAGATGAATAAACTGGTTATGGTGTTACTGGTTTTAGGATTTTTAGTTACAAATTCAAGTTCTGTTTTTGCGGAGCGGCCGGCTAAAGGGCAACCGGAAAAGGCAGCGGCGCCTCAGGCGGTTTCTAAAAAACAAGCTGGTAAAATACAAGAGATGCTCGTCAAGAGAAAAGCAGAGCTTAATAGTACGCAGTGGGATATTGAGGCCAAGCCGATGTCCGGTAAGGGTAAAGCGGAAAAAGACGTTTTAAGTTTCCTGGATAGTAAAGTAAGCACCAAAAATATGATAGCCAAGGGGTTTGCCTCCACCAATTTCTCTATGCGCCTGTTAGAGGATAATGAAACCTATACTTGGGAAACGATGCAGACTTCAGAGAAGAGCGGCACGGCTTTTTGGCGCGGCGATATTGGTGCTGACGGAATAATGCGGGGAGTAGTAAGTATCCGGGATAATAAAGATAAAGTTTCGGACTTTAATTTCCATAGCTTAAATTCGATTAAAATGACAGCAGAGCCGTCTCCGGCTGCAGTCGAGCTGTCTCCATCTGCTATGGCAGAGTAATTCATCGGGGAATTTTAAATGACCAGGGAAAACATGTTTTTGCGCCGGTTCAAGGTAGCCATGCTTATAGTTGTTTTGGTGTTAGTTTCAGGCAAAGCTGTTTTTTGCGCCGGTAGTCAGGTTAAATTTAACCTGATATTAGAAAAGGCCGAATACTCGGCCAGTGAGCCGATTAACGTGATTCTTAGCCTAAAAAATCTAGGGGCCAGCCCGATGATGGTTAACCAGAGGTTTTATATCAGCTCCCGGGAGGCTGCGAAGAATCAAAAGGAAGTTTATTTTGATTTGATCTCTCCATCGGGAGTTAAGCTGCCCTGTGTGCATTTTTACGAAACCGGGTATCCGAAGACCGAATACTTTAAATTGCTGGAGCCGGATAAAGAGGTAAAATCCGAGTATCCCCGGAATTTAAAAGGATTTTTTGAAATTACTGAACCGGGAACTTACACGGTGACGGCAGTTTATCAAAATGTTTTTGGCGCAGAAATCGGTTTGGATACATTTCAAGAGCAGTTAGTTTCTGAACCGGTTAAATTTACGATTGTAAATACTAAAAAATAAATGAATCTAACGAAAATAACCCAAAAATATTTGCATCCGCGTTTAATAGTTTTAACCGCTATTCTTTTGGCTTCTCTGGTAACATCCTCTGCCTGGGCTTATAAATTTGAAGATATCATTAAATTTGAAACTGTAGGAGAGGCGTTTGATAAGCCGGTTAGCCGCTCAGCCTTCCTTAATTATTATAAGACCGCGCTGCTTTTTACGCGTTCGGGAGCTAAAACCGAGCGCACGGATGAGGAGACCCGTCAGGAAGCCTGGCAGAACCTGGTTTTTGTCAAAGAAGCCCGGGATACTGGTATACAGATACCTAAAGAGGAGGTAGAGGCGGAAGTCAAACGTTTACTGGCGGAAAAAGACGTCGAATATGGGACAGATAAATATCGTGTTTGGGCATTAACAAATTTTAACGAAACCCCGGCGGCCTTTGAAACCCGTATCGAAGAACTATTGATGGTGAATAAACTGCTTAAGGTCAAGCTTGACCCCGAAGTTAAGGTTACTGACCAAGAGGCCAAAAATAAATTTCTTAACGGCTATAATTCTTTTGAGAGCGAGTATATTTTATTCGGTAAAGAGCAGCAAAAAGAAGCTCAGGATTTTGCGCGCCGGGTTAAGCAGGATCCTAAGGTTTGGTATGATACTTTCCTCCAGAAGAAGCCGCTGGGCCAGCAGGGCGCTTCCTGGATTAACGTGATGTCACTAGAGGCCTTAATTGACCTTTGGCAGATTCCTAAGGATGATGCTTACCGTATTTTAAACGCAAAACCCGGAGATTTTATCGCGGCCAAGAATTATTATGGGGATGTAGTTTTCCGCCTGCTCTATGTAAAGAAGGCGGATTTAAAAGAATTTGACGCGGCGAAACAAGAATACTACCGGAAAATGTTAACGGCCGGCAGAAAACGGAAAATTTCCCAGGATTATTTAGACGGCCTTTTTAAGCGGGCCAACTTAAAGGATTTTGTTAAAGAGAAAGAAGATGCCGCAAAGTTAGTGGAAATTAAGAAAAAATCAGAGATTATAATTATGACTAACCAGGGTCAGATTAAAGTTAAATTATTCCCGGAGATAGCGCCGCTGGCTTGTGAAAATTTTATTGGCCTGGTAGAAAAAGGCTATTATAACGGTATTACTTTTCACCGGGTGATTAAGGATTTTATGATCCAGGGGGGAGACCCTACGGCGACAGGAACTGCCGGAGAGTCAATCTGGAAAAAGCCTTTTAGTGATGAGATCAGCGAAAAGGCCAAATTTGATAAGCCCGGGGTTTTAGCCATGGCTAATTCCGGCCTGGACACCAATGGCAGCCAGTTTTTTATTACAGTCAAACCTGCGCCCGGGCTTAATGGCAGGCACACTATTTTTGGGGAAGTTACCTCTGGCTTGGAGGTAGTGAATAAAATTAATTCCGTGGCTGTGAACAAGGAGGATAAACCTGTAAAAGAACAGAAGATAATTAAGGCTAATATTAAGATTTAGGCTAAGTTTAACCGGCCGGGTTTATCCGGATTTGCGGCAGCGTAACAAACCTTATTGACTTTCAATAGTAGGGGAGGTTTAAACCTTCCCTGTAGTTTATTCACAACAGTAGGGTGGGTTTAAACCCACCCTACTGTATTTGATAATTAATAAAAGTCAGCAGAGTTTAATATAATGTCCAAAAAATAGCACTATTGACAAAGCGCCTTTAAATATGTTATATTTTAGTCAACAAGAGAAAAAGTTTCGAAGGGCAAACCTCGAGAAATCGGGGGACGCAAAGCCGTGCATCCCAGGTTTAAGGATTGGCAGGTTGCTAGAAATAAAAGGTTTAAGCAGCTAACTAATACCAGCCAGGAAAAAAGGCTGGTTTTTTTGTAAGGTTAGAAAAAAGTGTCAGGCACAAATGAGAAGTGCCAGGTATAAACAGTAAAGAAGGTGAGAAAAATGCCAAGGCCGCCAAGAATTTCATTAGAAGACGCGCTCTATTACATAACCAGCCGCTGCATTTATAATCAGGATATATTTAAGGAAGAGGCGGATTACAACGCGTATTTTGAATTAATCAAGAAATACAAAGAACAGTATAAATTCAGGTTATATGCCTATGTGCTTCTGCCGAACCATTTTCATCTTTTATTAGAACTGCCGGATCAGGAGCAGGAAAGCCTCAAAGGGGGCATCTCCGAGATTATGCATGGGCTTAACTCTTCCTATACTAAATACTTTAACGGAAAATACGGCAGAAAAGGGCACCTCTTTAGGGATAGATTCAAAACCGCCCTGGTGGAAAAGGACCCCTATCTTTTAAAGCTTACCGCTTATATTCATCTTAATCCGCAAAAAATCAATTTGGTTTTTTCCGCCAAGGACTATTCCTTTAGCAGTTATGCGCTCTATATAAATAAGGAGATGCCCTTGCAGGAATTTATGCAAGAAGAGAAAAATATAATTTTGGGTTTATTGGGCCAGGCGAACTACGAGCAGTTTATGCAAGAGATAATTAAGGCCGGGGATTTAGGCCTGCATAATGACCTGCAGAAAAA
>JAUYBI010000028.1 GCA_030693145.1 Candidatus Omnitrophota bacterium | reverse complement strand
AAAACCGGCGGGAAAAGAAAGAAGAACAATGCTGCCTTGGTCATGATACCGTCAGTGAATATGCAAAAGGCGAGCTAACGGAAGAGGAAGGTGAAAAGGTTAAGGCTCACATAGCAGGTTGTTCTTTTTGTGGAAGATTGGCTCAAGCTACGATAAGGGTATTGAGGACAGAGGGGATCCGGGGGGAAAGGGTATCTATTATTGATCGATTGAGAGAGTTATTAGTGCAATTAAAAGAAAGAAGCATCCAAAGTCTCCCGCCTTTAATTCAAACGATTTTTTATCCTGGAAGGGAGAAAATTTATCTATCTGATTTATTTGGAGTAGCTCCAAGTTCTGTTTCTCCAGTTACTCTTTCTTCTGGAGAAACAATGTCTTCCGCTGTAAAAAAAGTAAAAGCGCTCCGCCTTTCAGAGATAGGATACTCGCCTGAAGTGGAAATTTTATTGTATAAAAGCGATACAAGCTGGGTTATTCGATTGGATTTTACGTCATTAGCAACCCCTAAACCTTTTTCGGTTATTCTGCGGGGAAAAGGACTACATAAGAAAGTAGTGAAGGTAGAATCTAACATCGCAAGATTTGAAATTCCGTTTCAGGTTCCCTTGAAAAACATATGGATCCAAATCTGATTGAAACGATTGAAAAGAATAAACGTGAGGCACGGGATCTTAGTAATCAAGATCCTTATTACGCCAAGAAGGCAATTTGGCCCTTACGGAGCGCGACCTACCAACTAATCATCAGCGGCGAGATCGAAGAGGCTCATCACTTACAGTCCTGGATTTTAAAAGAAATAATACCCCACCTCTTTCCAAATGATCAAACCTGGGCTTTGGGAGAATGTTCAGAGACATGGTTTAAGGCCGCCTTAAATCTTCCCTATTCTAATAAGTTAATTTGTATTAGAAGAGCTTTTTGCTTGATGTCGCTTGCTATTAAAAAAGGAAAAAATATTCAGGGTTATTCCGCGCGCGCTTTTCAGTTCTCCAACTCTGTGATGTATCTCATACACTTATGCAAAATTATTGACGAATCTGACTTCAAGAAAGATCATTTCCGAATAACCCCCTGTAACCTGAAAGTTAAAAGATGGATTGACTTAGCCATAAAATTTAGCGACAAGACCATAGAGAATAGCGAGAAAGCTGTTCGTCAAGCTGAAGATGGTAATCTACGAAGCAAACTTTCACTTATTCGGGCCTATATAAACAAAGGGCTTCTTCTGAAAAGATTAGGAACAGATTTTCGAATCATGGGAGAATTAACAGCAGAAAAGAAAGCTTTCGATGAATTTATAAAAGCCGAAAAGATTATCAACGGATTATTGTACCCGAAGGAAAAGCGGGAAAATATTTACCAATATCAAAACCGTGAATGCAACGGGATGATAGTTGTGCAGGGAAAGGTGTACTTTTCTGATGATAAAGACGTAAAAGAGATGGAGAAACAGAGAGCCCTTGTTCTAAAGAATTTAGGAACCGCGCTTTCCCGGTTGGGAAAACAAGAAAAGGGGCAGGGATATCTTCTTGGAGCACAAGCTATTTTTTATGATAACTACGAAGTCGAAGATGCGTTCGAAAATTATATCGATTTAGCATTAGTAGAACAAAATTATGATCCGCTAAGCGCACTTACGCGAATAGAGTATTTAAAAGCTTTAAGCTCGGTGCGGCCAGAAAGTAGTTTAGTAAAAAGATTGAGAGGCATTAGGCTTATAATAGATAGATTGGATCGAGAGGTTCTTGGTGACTCACAAGAGCTACATGGAGAAAAGATAAGTACGGAAGAAATTCTCATTCGTATCAAAGAATCCATTCGTCGAGAACAGCCTATCGGAATAGTGGCAAATCTAAAGAAGCTCGTAAAATTTCTACAAGGGGTGGAAAAACCACAAAATCTTAACTTTTTTAATCGACTTTTCAGAAAAAAGAAATTATTAGAGAGAATTTTCCTTCTTTTAAACAAAGTTGCCATCTTCTCTGCGCAAGACTATTTGAGCGGAAATTTCTTAACAGGGGAACAGGTGCTCGAGAACACATCAATAACTCTAAGTGAAAATTCAGATTATGTTTTGATATGTCTCGATTTAGCCTTTAAAATCGCAGAAAGATATATTCCCGCAAAGTTACCCGAAATTTTATTGGATAAATACCATATCGCTAAATCCGATGAAGAGAGAAGGGAGATTCTTTTTCAAGCTGTAGCCGTTGTCTCCTTGGGAAGTTTAAATTACACAGCAATTTCAATTTTTAACGAAGCTTTAAAGATGTTTTCTGGAGATGACCAATTGAAAGTAGCCAAAAACATCCTTACATTGTTTAAAAACTCCATAGAGCAATTGCCTTTCTGCGAAAAAAAGTTCCGAATAATTCAAAAATTTATGGAATACAATAAAGAGATCAAAAAAATTGTTTTAGAAGGTGAAAGAGATCCTAACTGGCTCTTTTTGGCAGCGGAGATAGATGAAGCGAGAAGACTATTAGATCTTCGTCTGGGTATTCCGGAGTCTTTCAGGCATATTAAAAATACTTATGTAAATAATTTAAAAGATGTAATAGAAAAGAAAACCTCTAATAAGTACTCATGGGAATCTTTGATTGAAGATGTTGTTGTTGAACAGGCTCCGGATCTTTTAAGCCAAGAAAAAGAACGAATTTGTTCCGATATAAAAGGCGAAAAGATGAATTTACGGGTTTTAGGAGGAGAAGAAGTTCTAAGGGATACTTACAAAGTCCAGAAGATTTTAAAGGATACTTTCCCTTCAAAGAGAGTAGGTTTGGTGAGGTATCTCAACTCCTCCCGTGAAGTAGCCGCGATAGTAATCACCGCTGAAAAAGTGGAAGTAAAACGAATGGAACTTCCATTTGAACCAGAAAGACTTATTAAAGGGTGTTGGGAAGATCTTTCAAGGCCAGAGAAAACCGTCCATAATTCGTTAAAAATAGCCTCTATTTTAGTTAAAGATCTTCCAACCAAGGAGGTGGATACTCTGTATATGGTACCCTCGGCTTCTCTGGCTGGTCTGCCTTTTCATGCTCTAAAGCCTACTCCTGATTCTCCTTACTTAATTTATCAGTGTGAAATTGCTTATTCCTTGTCAGCTTGCCTCTTGATGCATTTACTGAAAAAGCCTTTACGCAAAAATAAAAATATTCTCCTTTTAGGGTGGCAAAAAGAGATTGAAGCCCAAAACCACTTGAATGAAGTTATTGCCGAGTTAAATTTACAGCCTTCAGGGGTATATCCAACTGACCCGAAAAGCGGGATTGAAGTCTTGACGCAAGAGAACGAATACGGATTGATTTATGCCTTCGGGCACGGTCACACTAGGGGAGGTTTAAAAGCCTATCTTGAATTAGGAGATGATCAAAAAATTAGTGCCGAAGATTTCTTGATAAATTTTGGATCCAAAGCTGGATTTGTTTTTTTAAATAGTTGCGACCTTGCCAGAGGTGAGGTTATTGATGGAGATATCTATGGAATGGGTTTTGGCATTCTCGGCGGGGCAAATTCCTCGTGTCTTTTAGCAGCTAGACCAATATGTCGTGACACAGCTAGTCTTTTTGGGAAAATCGTACTCCGAAAAATTTTTGAAGGTTCAGCGATAAGTACTGCTTTTAGAGAGGCTGTTAAATTAAGTACCAATTCTCATCCATTCTTTTGGGCTCCATATTTCCTATACGGAGACATCCGTAACCCTTATATCTAAAGCGATGAAATTCAGGTGCAAAGGAATCGCTCTCATATGCATTAAGGATCGTAGTTTATTAGATATCCAATTATGGGAAATAGATGCATTCCCTTTTTCTTTTAAATAACAAATCCCTACCGCTGTTTTAAGAAATACATTAAGTCTCGCCGAAAGTTCAGACATTTAATAGAAAATTAATTTGGTTTTTTTGGCCTTTTTCCCACTTATATACATAATAGAAGGGAGAAAGGCTTATTTGGCTTGGCAAGCCGAACCTAAGAATACGCAAAATTAGGAGAGAGAAATTTTAAGGCAGGAAATCAACTTGCAAAAAAGGAGGTTTTATGTGGCAAGATGATGGGTGGAAATTAGAAATAAAGAGGTTCCGGGACATGCTTGACGAAAATGATGAAGAAATAGTTAACAAATTGGGACAACGTATGCAATTATGTGAGAAAATCGGCGAGATTAAATCAAAGCAAGGATTATCTATCTACGTGCCTCAAAGGGAAAGAGAGATTTTAGAAAAAAGACTCGAATGGGGCCTGAAGCATAATCTCAGGTTAAAGTTTATTCGGGTGCTATTTAAAGTAATTATCTCGGAAAGTAAGAAGCGGCAAAAAGAGTTAATCGAGATAAAAGCTTGCTGAGGCGAAATTTAACACTTAAGAAATCAAAATTGGGGATATGCATGGAACTAAGCAGAGATGAAGAGATAATATTACTTAAATTTAAGCGAGCCAAGAGGTATGCGCAGGACAATAAGCAGGCAGAAATAAATATATGCATACTTCCTGGAGGCAGAGTTTTTATTACTAAAGATATATTTCAGGACAGAATCGAAACAGAGGAAACGTTAGAATCTAAGAAATAGATTTTCTGTAATTGACAATTGAAGTTTAGGCTGGGTTTACTGACCAACAGGGCCCGGTTGCAGAAGCAATGCTGCGCCGGGCTTTTTATTGTGCGCCCGGCAGGGCGCATTTACTTGAAGGTGTAAATCCTTTACAGGCCTAATAGAAGGAACTGTTAGCTGGACGGCAAGGGTGTCTATCGTGAGGTAGAATCTGAAGGAAGCCGCAGGCAAAACGCTGGCCCGACGAACAGGAATCACATAGAGGCGGACATGCTGGATGAGGAGTCAATTATCTCTAAAGTCCAAATTCTATTCGGAAAGCATGGACGTAGATGTGGCGGGCATAAGCAGGAAGGTAAGTGCGCATTACCCGGGGAGGTCTGCATGTTTGCCGCAAGGCTACCATTATCGTAAGGTAATGGGATGAACAGCAGAAGTCAGCAGAAGCCATAGTAGTTGTTGTAAGACGACGAAGGGCTGAATCTGTTATAAGAAGCTGAGCTAAAATTCTGAAGCCATGACCAGAAGTTCCGCAAGGAAGCCACAATCAAAAGTAAGGGACGGAATCCCTGAGTTATGAATGGGCGGTTAAATGGTGCAGGTATCGAGGCTAAAGAGCAGAAGATGACAGAAACCGCTGTATACGGAACCGTATGTACAGTGGTGTGAGAGGACGGCGGGAGTAATCCTGCCTCCTACTCGATTAAGCGATATGGCTATCCGAACAAGTAAAGATGAACTTATGGTCCTAACTTTGAGGATGCAAGTAATGAGTAGTGAACAAAAATAAAAAAGAAAGGAGGAAAAGATGGATAAGCATATCGTAGTCAAAGTAGCAGGGGCAGCAGAGCCGCAAGAAGCAACGATTCACCCGGGAACGACCTGCCGGGACCTTTTGGATGCACTTGGGTTAGCAAGAAATTTGCTTTTAACCCAAGACCCCGCCGCCGGAACTCCGTTTGGAGCGGATGAAAGCCTCTTTGATAAAGTGGCCGATGGTCAGAAGCTCTACGCGGTGCCTCCGATGGAAGTAGGCAAATGAACCAAGCCCCTCCGTCTTTTAGGCGGAGGGGCCGTATTTGAAAGAAAGGAAAATTATGGAGAGAGATTCCTCTGGTGGTGTTGGAGAATTTATTTTGGGGTTGGTTCTTCTAGCCTTGGGTGTAGCGGCAATAAGAAAGATTAGGGAGAATCACGCTCCTCATCGGGATTTTCCGGATTCAGATTCTCCTGATCCTGAAAAGATTCCCAAGACATTGGCCTCGAAAGTAGAAGTTCTTCCTTTAAACAGTCAGATAACGCATAGAAAAAAAGGAAATGAAATAATTGATGTTAAAAAAGTAATTGAGGTCAAAGCCAACCCCCTGCCTTATCACTTAGAAAAAGGCTGGCAGAAAATAAGGGGGGTTCATCATGGATATTACCGGTGCAGATTGGGCGCCTTCAAGGGAGAGATTGAAGAAAGACCAGGCGGCGACTACAAGTTCTTTATTTTTGATCCGCCAGAAGAAGTTCTTAACGGCCCTCACGCTCCTTGTTTTACCCACGTTGGCAATAACCGCCACCATGTTCACTTTGGGGTGAATTCCGAAGATTTAGACAGCGGCATCATGGCCGTGGAAAGACTGCTGTATCAGAATTTAACCGGGAGGTAAAAAATGGAAAAGACAAAAGAATTGATTTTAAAGGTTGAGAAGGCATTTGAACAGGACGTAGAGGCTTTTCAGAAAGAAGCGGAGAATCTTCTCAGGTTCAAAAAACAGCTCGGAGATCTAACCAAAGATTTTGTATCTTCCCTTGAGCCGAAGTTGGTGCTGCAATACCGCATCGGCTCTCTTTTTCTGAAGGAGTGCTTTAAATACCTAACCTCATCTCCGGAAGAAGTTATCCATCTGGTTAGCGGCATGGAATTTGAGAAGAACCTTTTTATTCTCGACAGACTGGAAAAGGTGGAGTATCGGGCAAGTATAGTCGGCGCAAAAGCGGACGTTAAAGATTTATTCAAGAAATTAATTGAAATGGATGAGAAATACGGACATCTGCTTTTAGCGGTTTTCCATTCGCATCCTTTCGGCGGAGTAGCCGGCGCCTGCCCTTCGGGTATTGACCGCAATCTTCAGGAAAATCTGGAGAAGTCCGGCTACAAAACCATTCAGGCCGTATTTTCGAGAGACGGCTACGTCAGGTTTTTCAGCAACAAACTGAGTTTTGAAATCGAGGTTTACGGAAAGGGTGTAGAAAAAATAAGCGAGCAAGAGAATGAAAAAATATTTAAACTCAGTGAAATCAAAGGTTAGGTTTTTATATTAAACCCTTGTGGTTAATTTCACCTGTCTTTTGGGGTTCGTTTTCGTTTGTTAGTTTGAGGGTGATGAATGAAAGGCAAAAAAGGTTTACCCATTAACCGAATACTGCTAGGCGATGCCGGGGAGAAATTGAAAAATCTCCCGAGCAATAGCATCGATCTGATCTGCTGCGATCCGCCCTACGGCTATTCTTTTATTGGCAAGGATTGGGACAAGGCTCTTGTTTCCCTCGATATCTGGAAAGAGTGTTTCCGGGTTCTTAAAGACGGCGCTTTTGCTTTTGTGATGTCCGCGCCGAGGCAGGACGTTCTTTCCGAGGCAATTGCAAGATTAAGAGACGCCGGATTTAACATCGGATTCAGTAGTATGTTTTGGGCTTACGCTTCGGGTTTTCCAAAAAGCCTGAACATCAGTAAGTCCGTTGATAAACAAAAGGGCTTTTTGCCCAAAAAATCCTCCTGGGACGGGGGCGGGAAAAAGAGCTATATTTTTTCCCATAACAAAGTTTACAAAGAGGTTAAAGCGGTAAGCGAAGACGCAAAGGCGCTTGCCGGCTCTTACGGCGGTTTTCAGCCCAAGCCGGCGGTGGAAATCGTCATCGTGGCTATGAAGCCTTTTTCAGAAAAAACTTTTGCTGCCCAGGCTCTAAAAAACGGCAAGGCTATCACCTGGCTTGATGATTGCCGGATACCGATAGCAAAAGGCGATGAGCCTCACGGCGGTTATGGTAAAGAGGTAATCGGTTTCGGCCCTTTCGACAATAAGGGCGGGGTGAAGTGGAAAGAAAGTCCGGCTGCTCATCTGGGAAGATTTCCGGCCAATCTTCTGGTGAGTGATGAAACGTTGAATCATGGAACAACAAATAAATCAGACAGTTATTTCAGCAGGTACTTTGACCTCGACAAATGGGCGGTGGAAAAAGGCGTCAAAGACACCTTTCCATTTCTTATCTGCCCCAAGCCGGGCCCCGGCGAGAGGAACAAGGGCTGTGAGGGGCTGGAAAGAAAAAAAGTAGATGAGCAGGGGAGCGGTTATCATTCCGACTGGCAGCAGAAACCATCTCGAAATTTCCATCCGACAGTCAAGCCAACCAAGCTAATGTCCTATCTCATCACGCTTGGTTCGCGTCCCGGTGATGTGGTATTAGATCCCTTCGTTGGCTCGGGAACAACCTGTATCGCCGCAAAAATGCTGAACAGAAACTACATCGGGATAGAAAAAGAAAAAGAGTATTACCAAATAGCAATAAAAAGATTGAAATCCGTTTCCAAAATAAAACAGGAAAGAAAATGAACTTTGCCTTTAATCAGATAAGACGAGGAGACGCCCTAGGGGAATTGAGAAAATTTCCCGATGAGAGTATTGATTGCCTCGTCACCTCTCCGCCTTATTGGGCCTTAAGGGATTATGGAGTTAACGGCCAGCTTGGTTTGGAAAAAACCTTTGAAGAGTATATCACCAAACTTTGCGATACATTCGACGAGGTTAAACGCGTGCTTAAAGATACCGGAACCTGCTGGGTGAACTTGGGGGATAGTTATAGTAATTCTGGAAAAGGCGGAGATTCCGGCCGAATGTACGCGCAGCGTCATACTCAATTTGGAAAGATATGCAATATACGAAGACACGGAAAGCCCACCCGGGTTAAAGAATTACCACCGAAATCTTTATGTAATATTCCAGCAAGATTTTCCATTGAAATGCAAAACCGTGGTTGGATACTCCGTAATGTAATTATTTGGCATAAACCCAATTGTATGCCCTCGTCAGTTAAAGACAGATTCACCGTGGATTTTGAATATCTGTTTTTCTTCGTGAAGAACAAGAAGTATTACTTTGAGACGCAGTACGAGCCGCTGCAGGAAAGCAGTTTATTGAGGGCAAAATATAATTCCTATTCGTCAAAAACGGATCAAGGCATTCACGGCGGAATGAATTTGAAGAATCAGTTAAAGGTGTTTGAAAAAATAAACAAGGGCGAATTATCAGGTCGCAACAAACGCTGCGTCTGGAGGATAGCCACCAGGCCTTTTAGAGGATCTCATTTCGCCGTCTTCCCGGAGAACTTGGTGGAGGCGCCAATAAAGGCGGGTTGCCCTGAGTTTGTGTGCAGGAAGTGCGGGAAGGCGAGAGAACCCATAATTAAAAGTCAATTTAAACAGCATTCGCTGGGAGCGACGTCGGGCCAGTATTGGAAAGTCAGGAATTTCAAAGGCGATAACACCGTCAGGAATTCAAGCGTCAAGATCGGCTACACCGATTGCGGCTGTAACGCCGGCTTTAGGGGAGGTGTTGTTTTGGATCCCTTTATGGGTTCCGGCACAACCGCTGTCGTCGCCAAAAAACTCGGCAGAAATTATGTCGGTATTGAGCTTAACTCCAAATATATAGAAATGGCCAAGAAAAGAATAAATGCAGTTCCCAAAAATATCAGGAGAGAAAATGAAAGAATCTTTAAGTCCAGAGAAACCGGAATTTAAAATTTTTTATACCAAGCCTCTCAAAGAAAATGTTTTTGACAGGCAGGCTCGTATTCCCGGATTTAATCAAGAGAGACTTAATTCAGCCACGGTTGTTTTGATCGGAGCCGGAGGTTTGGGAGGAGAGATAGGTGAGGGCATGGTGAGAAAAGGTGTCGGCAGAATAAAAATCTTTGATGCCGATGTGGTCGAGCCCTCCAATCTGAACCGGCAATTCTTCTTCAAAGAAAACATTTACAAAAACAAAGCGGTATCCCTGGCGGAAAATCTCTCTTGGTTTGGTTTTGGAAAGACAGCCCTTTACGGCTATCCCTATTCTTTCGAAGAAGCTATTGTTTTGAATATAGATTTAAACTGCTCGGTGGCTATTGTCGGAGTGGACAATAATCCCTGCCGGGTGCGCGCAGCTTCTTATTTCTTCAAAAGAAAAATCCCGGTGATTTTTACCGCCGTCTCCGAAGACGGAAATTCCGGCTATGTTTTTATCCAGGAATCAAAACAGGATTCTCCCTGTTTCGGCTGCCTGAATCCGCTGTCAGCTGAGGAAGTAAACAATAAAATTTTCCGCTATCCCTGTCCGAATACGCCAGCTATCAAAGACATTCTCAAAACCGTTGGCGGTCTGGTTATCTATTCTGTCGATACCCTGATTATGCCTCGAAATAGAACGTGGAATTATAGAGTCGTTTATTTGGACGGCAGCATTCCCAGTAGTTCCGCGGTAATGAAAACAAGGCCGGGATGTTTGATCTGCGTGGACCGGAAGGACGGGTTAAAATGCTGACTTCTTTTTTGGAAAAGATGGCTATAAAAATATTTGAGGCGGGACAGAAGAAGTTTATTTTCTCGAATCGCAAAAAAGAAATTTACCCTTCAGGATTCTATCTGGGCAGGAGTCCGAAACTATATAACCATTTCGAGGAAGAAAGCATTTTTCTTTCACCAGAGGAAAAGACGGGACATTTTTATGTTATCGGCGGCACGGGAACCGGCAAGACGACTTTTATCGAAAACTGCATCCGCCACGACACTCTTCAAAATAAAGGCTGGCTTCTTGCAGACGTGCATGGCGATGTTTCCCAGAAAATAATAAGATTCCTCGCCTTTATCTGGCAAAGAAAGGAAAGAAAACAAAAAGAAGAGATGGCCCGGCGCCTGATTCTGGTTGAGCCTTTTAATCACGACAGGGTAACGGGATTTAATCCTTTGGAAATTTCACCGGGGAGTTCCGTTTATGCCTCTTCTCTGGAGATGATGAATGTTTTTAAGGCGAGATGGGATTTTGGGCCGAGGATGGAAGAACTCTTCAGAACCTGCCTCGTAACTTTAGGCGAAAATAAACTTACTTTATTGGAGATGCCTCTTCTCTTAACCAATAGGGAAGCGAGGGATTCGCTGGTGGGAAATCTCGCCAATCAGGAAATCAAATCCTACTGGCTCGATAGGTATAACAAATTAAGCCAGGGATCAGAAGTTCAGTACCGGGAGCCGGTGCTAAACAAAATCACCGAATTCCTGACGGATGAAAATATCAGGTACATGCTCGGCCAGGCGAGAAGCACCCTTGATTTTAGAAAGGCGATAGATGAGGGCAAATGGATAATTTTGAATATTCCAAAAGGACGATTAAAAGGCAACGCCTTGTTGTTGGGGGGATTGTTCCTGGCGAAACTTCAGCTTGCCACTCTTTCAAGAGCAAACATTTCTTCTTATCAGCGCCGTCCTTTTTACGCTTACCTCGATGAGTTTCAAAATTTTATCAATGCCAGGGAAGGCGGGGATGTGGAGACGTTGCTTTCCGAAAGCAGGAAATACAACTTACATTTAACCATGGCCCATCAGAATTTAGCCCAATTGGACAATTCTCTTTTAAACGCCATCCTGGGCAACGTCAGCGCGTTGCTTTGTTTCCGGCTGGGTTATAAAGACGCTCTTACCCTGGCGCCGGAGTTGAGCCCTGCGGATAAAAATATGCTTAGCGATAATCTGATTAAATTGAGAATCGGCGAGGCGTATCTGAAAATCAAGGGAAAGCCGGTGCGGCTGGTTAAAATCCCTTTTCCCGCTTCGCTTTACGTTCATCCTAAAATCGTGGAGGAATTTAAAAATTCTTCCCTTTCTTTTTCCACCAGGCCGTTGCTGGAAGTAAAAAAGGAAATTGAGGAAAGACATCGGAAATTGCAAACAAAGAAAACAGCGGGCAGTTATCCCTTAAACAGAAAAAATCCTTTGGAGGGCCAGAATGACTGGTAGAAGAAGTCCTTTCAAGAGGGCAAAGAATCCTTTGGTTTTGCAGGAACGGGATAAAAAGATTATCGCCTTATGCCATGATTACCATTTTTTAACCCTGAACCAAATCCGGCTCCTTTTGAGCTTTGGCAGTCAGTCCAGAGCAAGCACTAGATTAAGAAAACTTTTTGATAACGGGTATTTATCCCGGCGCTTCCTGCCTGTTTTACAGGGGAGGGCCAAGATTCTCTGTTTTCTTGGGCCCAAAGGAGTGGAGCTAATCTCGGAGAAATCGGGTATTGATCCTCTCAAGATAAAACAAAAAAGAAAGCAGCTTTTGGAAATAAGAAATTTCTCCCTGCCCCATTATCTTTTGATTAACGAGTTCAGGCTGGCTTTTTCCCTGGCCTCAAAGAATAGTCCTGAGATAAGCCTGAAATCCTGGAGCACTCAAAAAGAAATACCGCTGCGTTTGGAGGAAAAGGAATTTTACCCGGACGCCTATTTTATTTATGGCTATCGCGAAAAACTTTACAGCTTATTTTTGGAAATAGACCGCTCAACGGAGACCAACAAGCGGTTTGCGGGAAAGGTGGAGAATTATCTGAAATACGGCTTTGACGGTTATTATCGGAAACAATCCGGATTCCAGTTCTTCCGGGTTTTAATCGTCTGTCCCAGCGCAGCCAGATTAAAAAACCTCAAAAAACTGATTGAACAAAAAACCGACAAGATGTTTTGGCTGGCGGTTCAGGGGGATATTTCGCCTGAGAAAATCCTGACCAAAATCTGGCACCGGCTGACCAAGGATTCCGTCTTTTCTCTTTTGGAGGATTAAGATGAAGTATTGTTCATTTTGTAAAAGAATAAGCCCCGGGCAACCTGTCCATTGCCAGTACTGCGGCCGGACTTTCGGAGTAAGGATCTGCCATCACTGCAGGGAAGCTAATCCTCACGAGGCGTTAGTTTGCAGAAATTGCGGAAGCGCTGAGTTATCGGAGACCTCTAAACCGCTTCCTTCTTGGATGGTCTTTATTCAGGTATTATTCTGGATTTTTATTCTTACCTTAATAATAGGGATTATCAGTAATTTGGAGTTATTACTTCCTTTATTAGTTATTATGGGTTTATTATGTTTAGGATTTTTATTTATGCCTTCTGCTATAAGGAAGGTGTTCAATATGATATTTAAGTATTTCTGGGTATTAATAATAGGTAGGAGAAACACCAGATAAGTCGGGGGATGGAATTTTTAGGAAAAGGCGGCAACGATGGGGAAATTAAAGAGATGCAAACCGGATGGCTAGTGTTTTCAAAACACTATCCTAAACACTATGGGAAAAATATTGAGAAGAGAAAAATTAGAATTAAAACCGAACCTCAAAATAGCATTTAGGGAAGACGCTGTTTTATCCGTCCAGCTTTTGAGGTTTGTTCTCCTGGCCATCGAGATTTCCGACAAGAGCCCGGAGGAGGCGGAGAGGATCCAGCAGAAATTCCTTGACAGGCATTAAAATAGGGGTAGCATATGAAAACCTATGAAAAAGACCCAGCAAAGATTTTTTAGCCAGGAAGTCGCGGCGATTCTCGGGATAACGAGGCGGACTCTTTACAACTGGGAGAAAGCCGGCAAGATTCCCAAAACCAAAAGAGACAAGATGAGCAATTACCGGATTTATACCGAAGCGGACATAAAGAAACTGGAAAAACTGACAGGAAGGCCCTAGTGAATAGCAAGAAAGAAATAAACGGGAAAGAAACAACTAAAATAGTCAAAGCGGCGCTGTACGCCCGTGTCTCAACCGAGGAGCAGAAGGAAAACTTTTCTCTGGCGGCCCAGATTGAGCTTTTGCGGAAGCACGCCGCGGACAACGGCTACGAGATTTTTGACGAGTACATTGACGGCGGCTATTCCGGGACCAGCTACGAGAGGCCCCGGTTCCAAAAACTGATGGAAGACGCCAAGCAGGGCAGGATTAATCTGATTCTGGTTTACAAGGTAGACAGGTTTTTCCGAAGCAACAAGGATTTGCTGAACGTGGTCTACGAGCTTGAAGGCATGGGCGTCAACATCAGGTCGATTACCGAGCCTTTTGACACGACCAATTATCTGGGCAAGTTCATTCTTTCCCTGTTCGGCAGCATCGCCGAGCTTGAAAGAAACACTTTTCTTGAACGCTCCAAACTCGGCAAGATGCGAAGAGCGAGAGAAGGATATTACTCGGGCTCTTCGCCGGCCAAATTCGGTTATAACTATATTAAGGAAACAAAAAAGCTGGAAATCAACGAGAAAGAAGCCGAGGCCGTCAGGAAGATTTACGAGGTTTACCGGCAGCCGGATTCCTCTCTCATAAAGACGACCAGAGCGCTGAGAAAATTAGATTATCGCGCCAAAGAAGGCAGTCTGATGAGGGAAGACGTGGTTCATGACGTTCTGCGCGATCCGATTTACACCGGCCGGTGGTACGCCAACCGGCACGGTAAGAACGGAACGTTAAAACCCCGCGATGAGTGGATAGAAGTAAAGGTACCTCAGATTGTCAGCGAGGAAATATTTGAAAGAAGTCAGGAATTGCTTGATGCCAGAAAGAATTATTCGGAAAGAAACGCCAAATATCCCTATCTGCTCCAGGGCATGGTGAAATGCGGCGACTGCGGCAATACCATCGCTGGCACGGCCGACAAGCAGTTCCAGATCAGGGACGGTAAAAGCTACGGTCCCTATTTCAAACTTTATTACCGGTGCACGCATTTTGCGAAGAATAAATATGACAAGCTCGTTAACTGCCGGCTCAAATACGTCCAGACCCAGAAACTGGAATCGGCCGTCTGGCAGAAGATAGAGGAAATTTTAGAGAACCCCGGACTGATAGAAAAAGCGGTCCGGCAGGAAAAAGAAATAAAAACAAAAAGCGAGGGAACTTTAAAACAGGATATCGAAAGAATAGAGTTGCAGCTGCAGGGTTTGATAAAAGAAGAACAGAGAATTCTTGAGGCCTACCGGCAGAACATCATCAGCCTTGAGCAGTTGAAGCAGCAGGTTGAAAGTATTACCAAAAGCAAGGAAGTCCTTGAGAAAACAAAACAGGAAATCGGAGAATTATTACAGCAGGACAACAAGCAGTCAGAAATAAGCAGCGCGATTGATTACGTCAAAAAACTCAAAGAGGGAATAGGTAAGTTCACTTATGAAACCAAAAAGAGGATTCTGCATTTGTTTAACACGATGATTACCGTAAACGTAAACGGAATCATTGATATTTTTATTCATCTCCCACAAGATATTTCTGCCGCCTTCCAGCCCGCCCTTTCCGGATCAGGCCCGGATATTTTATCCCATTTTGACCCGCCAAGACCCATGTCCTACCAGCTCAGTAAACGAGACTGCCTGAAGCTGCATTTTGAAACGACGCTACCCAATGAAAAACGGCTGGTTAAGGCGGAAACAAGCCGGAGAAATTACACCACCATTTATGTCGGCTTAACCCCGGAGTTAGCCAACAAACTAGGGAATTTGGCCAAGACAGGGGGCAAAACCGAGTCAGATGTATTAAGAAGGATACTTGATGCCTATTTCCAGAACATTGGCAAGAAAAGCCCGCCTTGCGAGCCTTTGAGGAAAACCTCGCCGGTCGGCCTCAAGGTTCTGCCGCGCACCATAAGAAAAGGGCAGGATGCAAGGTTAAGGGAATTAACGGAGAAAACCGGCAGGAAAATATCAGAGTTGGTAAGAGAAGCGGTCGATAGTTTTAATGATTGAGAAAAAGGCTTTTGGTGGTAAAATAAGGCTAAAATTAGTATAACCTGAATTATTAAAAGATAGGCTAACATGAGAAAAAAATTTTCATTTAACCACTTATCTGATACTGAATTTGAAGAATATTGTTTTGAGCTAATCAAAGAATTAGGTTTTAAGAATGTTGATTGGCGAAAAGGGACTGGGAAGTCAACGAGTCCTTCGGATATGGGCAGAGATATCGAAGCCGAAAAGATTATCGAAGATGTTGATGGAGAAACGAGTCTCGAAAAATATTTTTTTGAATGTAAGCATCATATGGAAGGCGTTTCGCCCTCGAAAATTCAAAGCGCATTGAGTTGGGCTATGGCAGAAAATCCAGTTAAGCTAGTTTTTATATGTTCAAATTTTCTAACAAACCCTTGTAAGGAATATTTAAAGAAGTATGTTCAAGAGAATAAACCAAGGTTTAAAATTAAAATATGGGAACTTAAAGAACTGGAAGAGCTTTCTATTGGAAAAGTTAGATTGCTAAACAAATATAAATTATCCGATGGGCTTGATTTTTTAGATATTATGCATCCGGTTCATATCAAATATGTTAGCAGACCACATGCAAATTCCCTCAATTATTTTTTCTCATTGCTAGATAAATTTGATAGCAAAAAGAGGGAAGAACTGCTTCAATTTGCCTATGCGTTTTTTATTGTCCCACATTTCAGGGATCCGATAACTGGTAAAGAAACATTGAGAGAGTTGCAAATTAATGAGACAACTTATGATTCATTAAAACAAAAATGCTATAAATTAAGCGAGGTTATTCCTCATTCCTTTATAGTTAAGTCTTTAGTTAATTTATTATTGGAATGGGCTTTTCACATGGGAGATAAAACAAATCTCGATTCTGTGCTAAAGCGAAATCAATCTATGTTGGTTTTTATGACGGAACAATTAGAAAAGAAGAATCAGGAAGATTCCATAAAGAAAATAGATAAAGATACTCTGGATGAGCTGATTAAGATGATACGAAAACGAATAGAGGAATTACCAAAAAGTACAGAAGATTTTTATTCTCTTTATAATGATTTTTGTGAAAGCATATTGTCCAAATTAATGGAAGAAGATGTAATGAAAAATGCGGAGAATAATCTTAAAGGGGATTTACATATTACCTAGTAGATTGTCCTGGGGAAAAGGCTGAGAGAATTAATAGCGAAAAACCGGCAGGAAGATATCTAAGTTGGTAAGGGATGCGGCTGAAAGCTTTAATAATTGAGCGAAGTGTTCTAATTGGTAAAATAAAATCAGAATTATTAGAGTTTTTGGATAGTGATGCGCGAAAGATGATTCTAAAGGAGAAAAAAGCAAATTTGAAGGGCATTGGAATATTTAAGAAAGGAGACAAGTGATGCCAAGAAAATTCAGCACACGTATTAACGAGGCAGCTTTTGATGAAGGAATTATTGAAGCTGTATGGAAAAAAGGAACACCTGAACCCAACCTTACAATCTATAGAAAAGACTGCTGTGGAGCAAGCATGCAACGAGATAAGTATGGGAAACTAGAGCAATATGGATGGGAAATAGATCATAAAAAGCCTGTTTCTAAAAGTGGAACCGATGATTTGGATAATTTGCAGCCGTTACAGTGGGAGAACAACAGGTACAAGAGTGACGACTATCCTAATTGGACCTGTAAAGTTAAATCATAAGCATATCTCGGAGTCTAAAATTATTTACCTTTATAAAAGGCTGGACTTAATTGTTCAGCCTTTTTAATTAAAATTTCCTGTTAGATTTTGTCACTTCCCGCGTCAATTATAGTAGGAGGTGGCAAGATGATTAGCCCAATTACTTGGTTATGGAACATAAGGCATAGGAAATTGATTAAGGAAACAAAGGCGATAATAATGCTTTACCTTTTTCTAAGGCATGATTGCGGGCTGAAATATGCGGATAGGCTGAGCGCGAAGGACTTAAGGGAATTACTAAAGCATTTAATACCAAGACAAGAAAAAGGCTGAATTTCACTTAAAAAGAGGTATAATACAAGTAATATTATGTGAGGGAATGTATGGTCGGTCTTTACGTTTGCTATAATGAAAAAGAGGCAGGTAATTTTAAAGAGGCTGTAAAAATAGCTAATAAAGGATATTTAATCTGGAGGCATCCTGTTTCTGTTAACAGACCGCTTAAATATCCTACGAAGATAATCATCAAGATTTCAGGCGAGGAGAGATATTACAGGGGGGATTTGTTGCTTGTTAGGGAATACGATGCTTTTAATCCCAGTATCTTTGATGATTACATTGAGCATAGGCCTCCGGTCTGGAAAAATGCCCCTGAAAGAGAATGGAAATGCGTTTTGTTCATATCTAATTTACAAGAAGTTCTCGATCCCCCAGAGGTGCACGGCATGCATCCTCCACAGGCAGTTAGATATATAAATTTTAGGGACTGATAATGATTAAAGCTTCGCTCACAAGGCGAGGGTTTTTTTGTTTATGGGAAAGGATAAATTATGGAAGGTGGGGCCTTGAATAAGTTTTATTCAATCTTAAAATTAGGTCTATTTTATTGGGTCGTTCTCGCTGTAGTCGGGCACGTTATTCTATCTGCCCCTAAAGAATTTCTGCAATATTTTAATCTCGAATCAGATGTAATTAATGGGTTACTCCGGGCTTTAATAGGTGGTATTACGATTACTTGCGATGTGCTTATTCTCTGTCATTTTGGGAAAAAAATATATAATTTCTTTTCTAAGATGATTGGGCAACATGCAGCTAGAAAGAAAGCTATTAAACAGTTGATGCAGCTGTCTAATGAAGAAAAAATCCTTTTATATATGGCTATAAAAATTAATATGCCCACGGTGTTTGCGCCGATTGACAATCCTGTGGCGCAGACTCTCGTTTCAAGGGGCATGCTTGGGATCAATATTGCTGTTGCAGATCCACTAAGATTTCCTTTTAGAATACCAACGTCTTTATGGGGGTTATTGATTTTAAAAAGAGAAGTTCTATTTAGTGAACAAGATAAATTATCTGATGAAAGACTGCAAGAGGCGATACGGGATATTATCCATCTTACTTAGATTATTTTATTAATTCCTGCAACTTTCGCTTCTTCTTGCGCCAATATTTAAGCTTATCCGCGAGAAGCAGATCAGGGCAACAAAGATTAAGCAGTGGAGGATTAAGCTCGGGGATTTGGAGGAGTTTGTTCGGGCGAGGACGAATAAATAAGGAGGACCAGAATGCCTAAAATTAAAGATTTTATAGGTAAGGATTTAATTAACAAAACTGCTATAATTTGTTTAACGGAACCTCCAAAGGATTTAGGGCTAGACCAGCAGGGGATTGCCTTGCAAAATCAATATTTACAAATTAGAGGCATCGATGATTTGGGCGTTTGGGTTTATATTCCTAAAATAAAAAGATATATTATATTCTCAGATGGGAGAGAAGCTCAAGAGACAGAATTTGATTCATTGACATTAATAAGGTGGGATTATATAAGTTCAATTGTGGTGCCGCATGCTGAAATAAAAGATGAAGAAAAAGTTATGGGTTTTAAATCAAGTAATGAAACCTGAAGATTTGGGAAGTTTTATTAAGAGCAGGAATATAAAATAATGCCGAGAGGAACGAGGAACAACGCAGTAAAAAGGTATCAAAATAAGGTTTTTGATATTCTTAAGAGAATATTTGGCGAGGATAACGTTGAAAAGGAATGGAATGTTGCAAAGAACAGCCAGGATGATTTTACGAGAGAATTGTATTGTCCTCGCTTGGATTTGGCAGTCGGTCCATTTAACATCCATAGGAATGTATACGAAGATAATTTAAACATTAATGGAACGCTCAACGCCAATGGAAATCTCGTAAAAAGATTATGGCGCGCTTCGGAACTAAAAGTTTCCAGCTTTGAGCGATTTATGAGAAACAAAAACGACAATCCGCGGTGCATGTTGGCCATTGAAATAGAGAATTCCGGTTCTAGCAAGCACATGTTAGGGAACATAGCAAACGTTTCGATTCTTGGGGCCATCGGGATCGTGATACCTTTCAACGAGAAAAAGTTGGCTCTCTGCAAGAGGATAAAGAAGTATGTTGCTTTTGCTACCGAAGTCAAGAAAATCGAGGATGTTTTCAAAAACGTTTTAATAATCGATAAAGACAAATTTTTGCGAGCGATTAATGTCGCCAGGGAATGAAAGGGCTCAAAAAAACAAAAAAGCCATGGTTCAAGAAGCCGCGTCTCGAAGTTTCCAATAGGATGAGGCTCGTAAGGAGTACAAACACGGGGCTAGAGAAAGCGATGGAGGCGCTTCTTAAAACTCAAGGCATAAAATACGTAAGGCAACCGTTGCTTTTTGGACGACCAGACTTTAGGATAAAAAATAGCAACGTTTTGATTTTTTGCGACAGCTCCTTTTGGCACGGCCGCCGGCAAAAGGAAACAAAAGGTGAAGCTTTTAAAAAGAACAAAGATTTTTGGGTCAATAAGTTGTTGGAGAATCGGAAAAGAGATGTTAGAATTAACAGGGTTTTAAGAAAAGACGGTTGGAAGGTATTACGTTTTTGGGATGCGGACATTTTGAGATCACCCGAGAACGTAATCAAAAAATTGACCACGGAAATAAAGAAAAATGATTAATCAAAAACCCGTTGCGATAGATTTGTTTTGCGGAGCCGGCGGCTTGACTCTGGGGCTTAAGAAGGCGGGTTTTGAGGTGGTTGCCGGAGTCGAGTTAAGGCCCGAAATAGCCAAAACTTACAAGGCGAACCATAGAAAAACCAAATTGCTGGTAAAAGACGTCAAGCAAGTGACCGGCGAGGAGCTTTTTAAGTTAACGGGCAAAGAAGAAATAGATTTGGTGGCTGGATGTCCTCCTTGCCAGGGGTTTTCTCAGCTTACCGAGAAATACAAGAGAGACGATCCGCGCAACGGTTTGGTTTTAGAGATGGCTCGTATCATCGAAGAGACAAAGCCGAGAATGGTAATGATGGAAAACGTTCCAAGAATAACCACGAAGGGCAAGGAAATATTGGACGGATTCGTGGAAAAACTAAAGAGCTTGGGTTACGTCGTGAACATGGGAATTTTACAAATGGCTGACTACGGGGTGCCTCAATCTAGAAGAAGATTCGTGTTGCTGGCGGGAAGAGGTTTTGAAATCTCCTTGCCCAAACGGACTCACGCGTACAAAGCGGATTCAAAGGAAAACTTAAAACCATGGCTGACTCTTTCGGAAGCAATTCGGGGATTTCCAAAACCGGTTAAATTGTCTTTCACCGAAAAGAACGACGGGCCGGAGAAATTCAATTGGCACGTCGTAAGAGATTTACAAAAAATTAGCATTGACCGATTGAAGGCAATCAAGCAAGGAGACAATAGATTGGCTTTACCGAGACATTTAAGGCCCAAATGCCACAAAACCAAAAAAGCAGGATTTCACAATGTTTACGGTAGGCTGCGATGGAATTATGTTTCCTCCAGCATAACCACCGGCTGTACCACCGTATGCATGGGGCGCTTCGGGCACCCTATCGAGGATAGAACCATTTCAGTAAGAGAAGCCGCGTTGATTCAGACATTTCCATTTAATTATAGATTTAAGACGAAATTCATCAGTACGGCTTGCAACTTGGTAGGTAACGCTTTGCCGCCAAGATTTGCAGAAATTGCGGGGAAAAATTGTTTTAATGCTTTGAGAAATTTTGAGGGAGTTAAAAATGGCTAATCCTAAAGATAAAAAAAGAGAATATGTGATGACTTTTGCTGGAGAGCTCGTTAAGCATTTGGGGCTCCAGATGTATTCCGGCCCAGCTCCAGCCATAGGTGAATTGATTTCAAATGCTTGGGATGCGGTAGCAAGAAACGTTTGGATCGAAATTCCTCTAAATCGCCCCATCGAAGAAAAAGATTCCATTGTGATTAAAGACGATGGTCATGGGATGACTTATGATGAATGCAATAAGGCGTACTTAATAATAGGTAGAGATAGGCGCAGACTGGAGGGGGATTTCTCGCGTTCGTATAACGGCTTGAAACCAAGAAAACTTCAGTCAAGAAAAGGCATAGGTAAGTTAGCCGGTTTTGGCATTGCAAGCAGAATCGAAATAAGGACCATTGCTAATGGAGAAATTTCTCACTTCGCTTTGGATTACGACAAGATTACAAAGGGTAAGAAATTGATTGAACCATATGCCCCAGAGTCTTTGTCTGAGGATGGTCGATCAACTAAAGAGAAGCCCAATACCAAAATAACTTTGTCTCAATTAAAACTCAGTAGAGCTATTCCAGAAGAGCAATTTAGAAGAAGTTTGGCTCGCAGATTTACCATACTTAGTAGTGATTTTCAGGTTTACATAAATAAAAAGGTCATTAAAAAAGAAGAAGTGGAATTCGAATTTCGTTTTCCAGAACAAAAGGGAGAATGGAAGGTAGAAACATTATCAAACGGTCAACAAATTAAATGGTGGGCTGGATTTTGCAAAACGCCAATTCAAGACGAAGAGGCGAGAGGATTTGTAGTTTATGCTCGCGGCAAAATGGCACAAACGCCGTGGTTCTTCGACCTGAGCGGAGGAGTTTGGGGTCAGCATGGCTTGCAGTATTTAACTGGCGAGATAATCGCCGATTTTCTCGACATTACCGAAGGACAAGATTTAATTGCGACTGATAGAGGTACCGTTAGGTGGGAAGAAATTCTTGCCTCACCTTTGAAAGAGTGGGGAGTTAAAAAAGTTAAAGAGTTGTTGAATCAATGGGTAGAGGGAAGACAGAAACAGAAAATACAGAGCGAAAAGGTTAAGCATTATTTAGAGTTAGCTCAAAATTTACCTGAACGCGAAAACCACATTTTTCGTTCGTTCGTAGATAAGGTTTGCGCAATACCACAGATTGACAAAGACAAAGAAGGCAAAGACATTTTAGATGAATTAATCGAATTTGGGTTCAACGCTTTGACTAATCGACACTTCATGGAGGTAATCCGTCAACTTAACGCTGCCAAACCAGAAGATTGGCAAACCCTGCAAAAAGCTCTGGAAGAATGGACTATAATTGAAGCGATTGAAACTGCCCGCATCGTCAAAGGGCATTTGGGAATAATCGATAAATTCCAACAAATGATTGATACTAAAGTGCGCGAAAAGCCAGACATGCAAGATTTTTTGTGCAAATATCCTTGGTTAATTGATCCAACCTGGACAATGATAGAACACGAGAAGAGGCTAGATACCGTTTTGGAAAAATATTTTTCAAAAAACAAAAAGTTGACAAAGTCTAAGGATGGTAAAAGGCGGCTTGACTTTTTTTGTTTGTCGGATTCTAGTCGCATAATCGTAGTTGAAGTCAAAAGGCCGGGAGAAAACATAAGTAAAAAAGAACTAAGGCAGGTTATGGATTATGTCGATTACTTAAGGAAAAACGAGAAAGGCACTTCAGACTTAGAGAGGCCCGGAAGAATCGTGCAAGGATATTTAATTGCGGGAGGGATTGACGACGATGCCTTACCAGAAAGAGAAAGAGCTCATGGTGATGGGGTTTTCATGCGAACATGGGATTGTTTGTTGAAGACAGCCAAAGAAGCGCATAAGTTATTCTATGATGTGGTAAAGCGGAGAGCTCCAGCTGGAGACCCAAGAATTGCCAACCTTGAAGAATCAGAAAAAAAGAAGCATTAAAGGTAGAGAAAAGTCAAGAGCATATAAAAGTTATTAAGGCAAAAAGATTCTAAATAAAAGAGATGGCAAAAAAAGATTATTCAAAACTTGAAAAAGACGACTTGCTCAAAGTCATTGAGAAACTTGAATCCCGTAAAAAATACGGACTGATTTGGGACGAAGAAAAAACCAAAGAGCAATTTGAAAAGGAATCGGAAAACGCCTTGCCGGTTTTGAAAGAAGTCAAAGGCAAAGAAATTAAAACAGATCTGGCGAAGCCGACCAATATTTTGATTGAGGGTGACAACTACCACACCTTATCCGTTTTGAATTATACCCACCAAGGGAAAATTGACGTCATCTACATTGATCCTCCGTATAACACGGGAAATAAAGATTTTAAGTACAACGACCGCTATGTTGATAGAGAGGATTCATATCGACACAGTAAATGGCTTTCGTTTATTACCAAGCGCTTACGACTTGCTAAAAGTTTATTAACAGATGAAGGTGTTATTTTTGTCTCGATTGGCGATGATGAATTGGCTCAATTAAAAATACTGTGCGACGAAATTTTTGGCGAAGAAAATTTACTTTCAATCGTATCGAGAAAATCAAAAGCAACAAGCAATAAAGGGAATTTTTTCTCACCTTCAACTGATTATATTCTTGCTTATGCTAAAAATTATCTTTTATTAAGTGAATTTGATGATGCTGTCGCTCAAACAACAGATAAATATCTAAAATTATTTAAGTATAAAGATAAACGGGGCAAGTACAATATAGTTTCTTTGTATATGCCGAGCTTAGATCCTCGTCCTAATCAAAGATATTTTATTACTTGTCCTGATGGGTCGAAAGTCATTACTCCAGAAGAAGATAAAATGTTTCGCTGGATACCGGCAACATTTGAAAAAAATCTCAAGGATGACCGAGTGGTATTTATCAAAACAAAAACATCTCCTCTAATTGATAAAAAAGGAAATCAAGCAAAATGGAATATTTATACAAAAATTTATTTACATGAAAGACAAAAAACGGGAATGAAGCCGTTGACATTTATTGATATGCCTAATTCGGTCGGTTCGAAAGAATTGATTAAAATGGGAATAGATTTCGCATTTTCAAAACCTCGTCAACTGGTTGAACATCTTATACGTATTACAGATAAAAAAGAAGATATTTTTGTTTTAGATTTTTTTGCTGGTTCAGGAACATCTGGCCATGCGGTTTTGAATCTTAATAATATAGATAACGGTAAAAGAGTTTTTATTTTATGTACTAATAACGAGGAAAATATTTGTACTGATATTTGCTATCCACGCCTACAAAAAGCGATTAAGGGCTACAAAGCGCCAAAAGGCGAAAAGATCGATGGACTTGGCGGAAACCTTAAATACTTCAAAACCGCTTTTGTTAAAAACTCCATCAGCCAAGATGATTTGAAAATTCGCATTACCCGTGAATGTACGGAAATGCTTTGTCTGCGGGAAGGAATTTTTGACGAGAAGAAAGCAAAAAGCGACTATCGCATCTTTGAGCAAAGCGATAGAGTGATGGCGGTATATTACGCGTTTGAGCGCGATGGCTTAGAGCAATTGAAAAAGGAATTGGATAAGATGAAAGGTGAAAAGGTTTTGTATTGTTTCACGCTTGATCCGTTGGGATTGGATAAAAATGATTTTGCGGATTGGGAAGGTGTAAGTTTGGAGCCGATCCCGCAAAAAATACTAGATATCTACGAACAAATTTATGAATATTAATCTAAAACCATATCAGGAAACAGCGGTTGGCAAGCTTGTTGCCGCGGTCAAAACCCTGCTTGAAAAAGAGGGACAGAAAAAGGTTTGCGTTTTTCAGGCCCCGACCGGAAGTGGGAAAACGATAATGACTGCCAAGTTTATTGAAGAAATCATAAAGGAATTGCCCGATGATGACTTGTGTTTTGTGTGGGTGAGTATTGGCAAGGGCGATTTACATTTGCAGAGCAAGCGTAGCTTGGAAGAGGTTTTTGGCGGCGCGCCGAGAGTGTCGCTCGTGGAAGAAGAATTTACAGGCGGGCGGGAACGTATCGTCAAAAATGAGGTGGTAGTGGCGAATTGGGAGAAATTACGAAGCAAAGACCGAGAAAGCGGCGAATGGAAAAACGTTTTAATGAAAGACGGCGAGAGAATAAACTTCCGCGATGTGATGGCGAAAACCAGAGAACAGCGAAAGATTATTTTGATTATTGACGAGAGTCATATCGGGGCAACTGCGGAACGAACTAACGAACTGCGGGAAGAAATCAACGCTGATGTTATTTTGGAAATGAGCGCGACGCCGAAGATACAACCTGATCCGCGCGATTTGGCGCGAGGTACAGCCGGATTCATTTTTATTGAACCGAAAGAGGTTATAGACGAGGGAATGATTAAGAAAGAGTTGATTATCAATGAAAAGATTGACGAAATCAGTAATGACGAAAGTGATTCACAGGAGGTGGTTTTGGAAGCAGCTTATCAAAAGCGGCGGGAATTGGAAAAACTTTTTGAAATCGAGAAATCGATAGTCAATCCGCTTGCGTTGGTGCAAATACCGAATGCGGAGGCAGGCGAAGACAAAATAAAAGCGGTAAAAGAGTTTTTATCGCGCAAAGGCATTACCGAGAAAAACGGCAAGCTTGCGATTTGGCTGGCGGACGATAAATCAGCCGCCCTGGGGCCGAAAAACGAATGGGTCAGGGATTTAGACAACGAAATTGAATTTCTTATTTTTAAACAAGCGATTGATACCGGCTGGGACTGCCCGCGCGCTCATATTCTGGTAAAGTTTCGGGAATCGCACAGCGAAACATTTGAAATCCAGACTGTCGGTCGCATTTTACGAATGCCCGAACAGAAACATTACGCGAGCGATGATTTGAACATAGGATATATCTATACAAACGTCCAAAGCATTATCGTTAAAAAAGAAGAATACAACCCGAATATCATCAAGCACCTCAAGGGTGTTCTTGTGGCGGCGTATAAGCCAATTAAGCTCGTTTCGTATTACAAGGCGCGCGTCGATTATGGCGACATTACATCAAGTTTTTCGCCGGTGTTTGAAAAAGTTGCCTGCGAGCATTTTGAATTGAAAGGCGACCACACCTTGTTTACGCAAAATACGGAGAAGTTGGAACGTGCAGGCATGGTGCTTGACATCAAAAAGTATCAGCAAGATATCATCGCCAACGCCAAAATTGACGGCAAGAGTTTTGATGAGATTGAGGGCAAGATTGACTCTGCGGCGCACGCTCGCCTGACTATTGCTGGAAATGATTTGCAAGCGTTGTTTGAGCAGGTTATCAAAAATAATCTTGGCTCGTTCAAAAATATCAAAAGATCGGTGCCGAAAGTAAAGACGGCAATTTATTCGTGGTTTAGAAAGTATCTCGGCGCGAAAGAATGGCCGCAAGAAGCAATCCTCGTGCAGAAGATTTTTTTGCACAACGGAAATAGGAAAGTATTTGAGAAGGAAATTTTGGCGAGGGCGATTGAGGTGTATAAGGCGGTGCGAGAAAAAGAAATCAAAAAGAGGGTTGAGGAAAGTGAGCAATGGTACGGGCTTGAAATCGCGCCAGAAAGTTTTTTCAATAAATACGCGGATGAGCTCGTGGAAGCTAAGAAGTATGTCTATGAGCCGTGCTATTTGAGCGTGGAGCGATTAGGCCCCGAAAGGCAGTTTGAAAAGTTTTTGAATGAAAATGCCGGAAAAATAGTTTGGTGGTGGAAAAATGGCGAAAACAAGAAAGATTATTTCGGCATCAAATATCAATACCCTGAAAGCGTAATACATACTTTTTACCCCGATTATCTTGTGCAATTCGTAGATGGACGACTCGGTATTTTTGAAGTGAAAGATAGTGGGGATAGGGACGGAACGACTTATACAAAAGCGAAAGCCGAAAAGTTGCAGGAATACGTCAAGGAGCAAAACAAAAAAGGCAAAAAACTTTTCGGCGGGATTATCATAGAGAAAAACGACGGGTGGAAAATAAATCAAAAGGATAAATACGATTGGAGCAAATGCGAGCGGAATGATTGGAGCGAGTGGATAAAATTGGATTTTAAATAAGTTTATGGCCAAATATAATATCTACAAAATTGATAAAACAAAAGTAAACATAAAAAGGCCGGATATGTTAGATCAATTAGTCTTAGAAAAGGTCAAATACTTGCGATACGATTTGACACAAGGCTGAGGCAAAACAAATGGATAATATATGGAACAAACAAACGATTGACATACTAATCCCCGTCATTGCTGTGATACTCACACTCATCGGTGGTTTTGTGACTTGGTACTTGAACGAGCAGAGCGAGAGGATCTATGAAGAATACAAACGAAAGGAAGAAAGGTACTCAGAGTTAATCAGAAGCCTGCGAGGATTCTATGTTGACTCATTCAGCAAAGAATTGACAGAACAGTTTTTAAATCAACTTAATTTATGCTGGATGTATTGTCCTGATGAGGTGGTCCACAAAGCATACAAGTTTCTTCTTATGGTGCATACGGATAAAAAATATCCAGATGACGAGAAAGAGAAAGCGGTTGGAGAGTTTATGCTTACCATACGAAAGGATTTAATTAATAGAAAACCGTTAAGAAAAACCGAACTTAAGCCAGAAGATTTTAAGCATTTGAAAGCAACGTAAGTAAGGATATTACGGCGCATAATACGCTGTTTGTGACTCACTTTGTTCGTTCAAACCCTAAAGTGGTAGTAACCTTTTTCAGGTAGTAACCTTTTTCATTTAGGCTTTTGTCTTTTTCTGATATAATAGTGGGTATAGAAAACGGCAAAAACTAACAGAAATTATTGTTATAAATTAGGAAATAAGATGCCAGAAGAAAAGGTTCAGCTTTTAAAAGAGATATACGAACATATTATATTACAGTATAAACTGCTAGAGGATGCTAACGAAAAACTGAGCCAGAAAGGTTCTAACTTAATAGGATTTATAGGTGTTATTCTAGGAATAACAGTTAAGCTATTTTTGGATAGGATAGATCTGTTGACTAAAATTGATAAGTATTCGTTGATTTTCGCAACAACCATTATCATGCTATTATTTATTTCACTAATTTGTTTTTTAACAGG
>JAUYBI010000027.1 GCA_030693145.1 Candidatus Omnitrophota bacterium | reverse complement strand
GGGAAATTCCATAATGCGTGGGATCAAAATTCTTTATTTCCGCGGCAATCCGGGAATCAAAACCTGTTGTGTCAAAACTCGTCGTTAATCCTACTCCGCTTTTACCCTCTTTCAGAGAGTTCCAGAAACTGGAAATATCATTGCCCACAGGGCTAATTACCCCTAATCCCGTAACCACTACTCTTTTTTTCATAGTTAGACTACTGAGGCCCCAATAAATAATGGGCACATTGGAAGCCCGAATTTAGGCCGAATGCAAGGCGCGACGACGAAAGCGTAGTCGTAGTACTACGCCGAGGAGGAGCAACGCCGCAGACGGCCGAAAGGCGGGCTTCCCCCTCATCTATAGTTATGGGCTGGCTGATTTTGGACTGCGACTGCGTCACTCGTCCTTGGCGTAGTGCAAGACTACGCCTGCGTCCTCGTTCCTTGTCTCGTTCCAAAATCAGCTCAGCCAATGTGTCCATTATTTATTGGGGCCTCAGTAAAATTTACCCCGCGAAAGCTAAATTGCGGGGTAAATTGATTATTTGCTATTAATTATATTTTATTTGGTGCTTTTCTCATCAATATACTTGATGGCATCGCCGACAGTAGCGATCTTCTCCGCGTCCTCATCAGGAATCTCAATACCAAATTCTTCCTCTAAGGCCATAACTAACTCTACGGTATCCAAGGAATCCGCCCCTAAGTCATCGACAAATGACGCCTCCGGAGTTACCTCTTCGGGTTTTACGCCTAACTGTTCAGCTATAATTGACTTTACTTTCTCTTGTGATGCCATTCTTTTTTCCTCCTTGAGTTGTTTGCTTTACGCCATGACCATGCCACCGTCAATCGTAATTGTCTGCCCGGTTATATAACTTGATTCTTGTGATGCTAAAAATAAACAAACATTCGCTACATCCTCAGGCGTCCCTAATTTGCCTAACGGGATTGCCTCCAGCATCTTCTGTTTTATCTCTTCAGAGAGTTTAGCCGTCATCTCCGTTTGAATAAACCCCGGAGCTACCGCGTTAGCGTTGATATTACGGCTGGCTAACTCTTTAGCCACTGTTTTTGTAAGAGCAATTATTCCAGCTTTAGAAGCAGCATAATTTGCCTGGCCGGGGTTACCCATTAAACCGATAATTGAAGCAATACTGATGATCCTGCCGCTTCTTTGCTTAACCATCGGCCGGGATACCGCCTTAATGCAGTTAAATGTACCTTTTAAATTAACATTAATTACCGCATCCCAGTCTGCTTGGGACATTCTAAGCAAAAGATTGTCCTTAGTAATCCCAGCGTTGTTAACTAATATATCAACCTTTCCCATTTTGTCAAGAATTTTGTTTATACCTGCTTCCACCAAATCATAGTTAGTGACATCCATCTCTAAAGCCAGGGCCTTGCGGCCTAAACTCTCGATCTCTAAGGCGGTTTTCTGGGCTATTTCCAGGTTAACATCAGCTACCGCAATATCCGCGCCCTCCCTGGCAAAAGTCATGGCAATTGCCCGGCCGATTCCCCTTGCTCCGCCTGTTATTAGAGCTACTTTTCCTTCTAAACGCATATATTACCTCCATCACGCTATGTCAGCGCTTTTCTCTACATTGATAACCTGCGCGTTGCTATCAATGCGGCGCATTAATCCTTTTAAGACTTTACCCGGGCCAAACTCAACAAAGTTAGTTACTCCCTGTGCTAACATGTACTTCATTGATTCTTCCCACCTTACAGGCTTATATATTTGATAAACTAAATTTTCTTTTATTTGAATAATTTTGTACTGCGGGCAAGCAGTATAATTGCTAATCACCGGCACAGCAGGAACAGAGATAGGCATCTTTTCCAATCTTTGCTTTAATTCTACTGAAGCTTCAAACATCAACGAAGAATGAAACCCTCCGCTGACCTCTAATTCAATTACTCTTTTTGCCCCGGCTTGGACGCACAAATCTTTAGCCTTATCCACCGCGTCTTTTTTACCGGAGATAACAATCTGCCCGGGAGCATTAATATTGGCAACCTCCGCTCCGCTCTTTAAACAAATATCTTTCACTTTATCCAAAGGCAATTCTAAAACCGCCGCCATTTTACCGGGATGTTTGAGCGTAGCTTCCTCCATTATCTCCGCTCTTCTGCGCACTAACTTTAATCCATCTTCAAAAGTAAAAACTTCCCCGGCAATTAAAGCGGAATATTCACCTAAGCTTAATCCGGCCATAAAAGATGGGTCATCCCCGTGGAAACGGGGATCTAAGATTCCCGCTTTCGCGGGAATGACACATTTAGCCTTAAACGCTGCGTATGCAGCCATGCTTACCGTAAGTATAGCTGGCTGAGAAAAAATAGTTTGCTTTAAAGTCTCCGGCTGGCCGGCAAAACAAACCTTAGATATGGAAAATCCCAACGCCTTATCTGCCCGCTCAAAAATCGCTTTGCTTTCGGGAAATGCCTCATATAAATCTTTTCCCATTCCCGCATATTGGCTGCCTTGGCCGGCAAAGAGATAACCTACCACTTGATAATACAAGCGCCCCAAACCAGGCCCGCTCCAAACGCATCCAGGAGAATAATATCCCCCCGCTTAACCTTACCTTCCCGCACTGCCTCGCAAAGCGCGGTAACCGTAGAAGCGCTGGACATATTCCCGCATCTTTCAATATTAAGATAAACCCTCTCTTCAGGGATACCTAGTTTTTTGGCTACGGCCATAATAATGCGCGCATTAGCTTGATGCGGAATAATCAAATCTATGTCCGCAAAAGTCAAACCCGCCTGTTGCAGGACAACTTCAGCGGCCTTAGTCATCGTATTCACCGCAATCTTAAATAATTCATTACCCTGCATTTTTAAAAAATGCTGGCGATTTCTTACAGTTTCAGTGGTTGCCGGATTACGCGAGCCGCCCGCCGGCAGATTTAAGATATCAACTTTTGAACCATCGCACCCTAAATATGTAGAGATAATCCCGCCTTTGGTTACTTCGGCTAAAACTGCCGCTCCGGCTCCGTCGCCAAACAAGACACAAGTATTCCGGTCCTGCCAATCCGTAATTGCAGATAAAACTTCAACCCCGATCACTAACGCGTTCTTATAAGTACCGCAGGCGATAAACTGCCGCGCCACAGAAATTCCGTAGACAAAACCCGCGCAGGCTGCCGAAATATCAAAACAAGCTGCTTTTTTAGCACCCAATTTATTTTGCACGATTGCCGCGGTCGAAGGAAAAGGCATATCTCCGGTAATCGTCGCCACGACAATCAGTTCAATATCTTCAGCTTTAAAGTTGGCATTAGCCAATGCCTGTTGAGCGGCTTTACAAGCTAAATCTGAAGCCGCTTGCCCCTTAGCGGCTATGTGCCTTTCTTTGATACCCGTGCGCGTAGTAATCCACTCGTCGGATGTATCGACCATTTTTTCAAGGTCGGCGTTAGTGAGAATTCTTTCCGGCAGGTATTCGCCTACCCCGATAATCCCTACTTTTTTAAAAGTAAGCCTTTCTATTTTATTGCTTCCAGAATTTTGGAGTTAACCTGCCGCTCAACTTCTTCCTTAGCTACCCGGATAGCATTTTTAATCGCCTTGATGCTAGAACGGCCGTGGCCGATAATCACCACGCCATTAACCCCTAACAAAAGCGCTCCGCCATACTCCGCGTAATCAATCTCTTTTTTAAAACGCTTAAGGCTGGGGATCATAAAAATTAAACCAATCTTACCCCAGATATTGCTTAAGAGATGGCGTTTTAAAAATGTCTGCATGGCCTCCGCCGCGCTTTCCGAAACCTTTAAAGCCACATTCCCCACAAAACCATCGCAGACAATAATATCGCACTTGCCGCTAAAAAGATCTTTTCCTTCCACGTTACCGATAAAATTTAATTTACTTTTTTCCAATAACCCGTAGGCTTCCCGAATAAACTCCGTACCCTTCTTCTCTTCTTCTCCGATATTAAGTAATCCTACGCTAGGATTAACTTTATTTAAAATATTTTTGCAGTAGGCGTCCGCCATAATCCCGTATTGCAATAGCTGAGTAGGCTTAGGGTCAATATTAGCGCCGACATCAATAATCAGAGAGTTCCCTTTTAAAGAAGGAGTAACAATACCAATGCCTGCCCGCTCGATTCCGGGCAAAAGCCTTAACTCTAAAGTCGCGGCACAAACCACTGCCCCGGTATTGCCGGCGCTGAAAAAAGCATCGGCCTTACCCTCTTTAACCAGATTCAGGCCGACAACAATAGAAGAATTCCTTTTACGCCGGACACTAGTGGCGGCAGGCTCACACATCCCGATAGTTTCAGTAGCATGTTGTATGCTAATCCGGTTACCGGTATATTTGGCTTTCTTTAAAAGAGCCTGAATCTTAGGCTCATCACCCACCAAGATAACTTCCACAGCATACTCTTTTATTGCCGCCAAGCTACCATTAACCACTACCTCAGGTGCATAATCTCCGCCCATGGCATCAACGACTATTTTCATCAAAGCCCTTTCTTCTTGTTTAACGGGATTTTTTCTTTTTTTCTTTTACTTTAATTTCCACGACCTGACGGCCGGCATAATATCCGCAGGCCAAGCAGACCCGGTGCGGAAGCTTTAGCTGTTTGCATTGCGGGCAGGGGGTTAGAGTAGCTACTTTAATCTTCCAATGTGTACGGCGTTTTCGGCCGCGCGCTGTTGAATGCTTTCGTTTAGGTAAGGGCACAGTGACATCCTCCTTCGTTTTTGTTTTTACCGCATTTTACACAAAGCCCTTTGCAGTTTAAGCTGCATAAAGGCTTAATGGGGTAATCTAATATTATTTCTTCTCTGATACTCGGTTTTAAATCAATAAAAACATCGCTGCTATCCAAAAAATAACTCAACTGCACATTCTTATTTAATACCCATTCAAACTCCCGCAAGCAGCGGGAACAATCAGCAAAAATTACCCCGTTAATATTTAAATCTATAGTCAGCGCATTAGTAATCCGGTTTATCCGCGCCGCCAGTTTCAGAGGAAAACGAAAATTTATCAGAGCTGCCGCCAAATCCAGCTCCGTTGGTTTGATCTCTTCTTCTAAATACAGGCCCTCTGCCGGAACCTGATTAATAATTATCTTCACTTCTTTCTACGTAATTTTTTCTGTAAAGCTTGCCCCACAAAATCCGGCACAAAACTGGACAGATCCGCTCCCAGTATCGCCGTTTCTTTAATCAGTTTCGCGGAAAGATAGCTATAAGATTCATGCGGCATAAGAAAAATAGTTTCAATGTCGCTGGAAAGTTTACGGTTGGTTAAGGCCATCTGAAACTCATACTCAAAATCTGAGAGCATGCGTAATCCGCGCACCAATACCTTGGCCTTTATCTTATGCGCAAAATCCACCACCAGGCCGTCAAAATGCGTAACCGTTACTCCGTCCATGCCGGCAACCGCCTGCTTAAGCATAGACATCCTCTGCTGGACGCTAAAAACCGGATGTTTATGCGGATTATGCGCAACCGCCACAATGACATCCGAAAAAATTTCACGCGCGCGGCAGATCAGGTCGATGTGACCGTTAGTTACCGGGTCAAAGGTCCCTGGATATAAAACAATCTGGCACATCTTGCTCTTTCTTACGCCTTAGGCGTGACTAAAAATCGAAAGCCAAGTATCACCGTACTTAGCTTCTTTAATTAAGCTGAATTTTAAACTATCCTGAGGCAGCGGCTCTAGCTTAGAATGCTGCACTACGATTAAACCATTGGGCGACAATATATCATAAGCCTCCAGAGTTTGCAAGATTTTTTTTGACATATCCTTATGGTATGGCGGATCAATAAATATAATATCAAAGCTTTTTTTATCCAAACTCAGAAGCTTGATTGCCTTTTCCGCCTCCAGGTGGTAGAGCTTACAAGCCGGAGCCTGAAACAGCGCGATATTCCTTTTAATCGCCAATACAGAATCATGGTTAAATTCCACCAGCGTCAACTCTGCCGCGCCGCGGGAAAGCGCCTCAAAACCCACTGCCCCGGATCCGGCAAAAAGCTCTAAAAACATTAATCCGTTGATATCTCCTAAAATATCAAAAACTGCCTTGCGCACCTTATCCTGAGTAGGCCGGATACCCTTAGGTATGTGTAATTTACGGTTACGGTATTTTCCTGTAGTTATACGCATCTTACCCCACTAACATTAGTTTCTCATATTCCGGAAATCTCTGGAACAGCTTGGCCTTTAATAATTGATGCGGACGCTCTTCTAAACGGGCATCCTGATTAAGTAAACCAATAGCTTCTTCTCTGGCGGCTTTAAGCAGCTGCATCTGCATAAGCGGGTTAGCAATTTTTAACTCTGCTAATCCATGTTGGCGATTACCAAAAAACTCACCCGGCCCTCTGATCCTTAAATCCTCTTCGGCAATATGGAATCCATCAACAGAAGCAACCATGGCTGCCAGGCGCGCCTCGGCCTCCTGGCTTTGATTATCAGAAATAAGAATACAAAATGACTGCAGTTTGCCTCTACCAATTCTTCCGCGTAACTGATGCAGTTGGCTTAAACCAAAACGCTGAGCAGATGCAATAATCATACAAGTAGCATTCGGAATGTCAATACCAACTTCTAAAATAGTGGTGGCCACCAAAAGATCCAGCTGTTTATTCTTAAATTTAAGCATGGCCTCATTCTGTTCCCGGGTTTTTAATTTGCCATGGATCAGGCCAAGGCGAAACTCCTTAAATTCCCCGTTTTTTAGTTCACTAAACATCTTCTTGGCTCCGGCAATATCCAAAGCGTATGATTCCTCAATCACCGGATAAATAATATACGCCTGGCGTCCGTAATTAAGCTCTTCCTTAACCAAGGCATAAGCTTTATTGCTGTCCTGTTGATTGAATTGTAAGGTTTTTATGGGGATACGGCCCAGAGGTAACTGGTTAATCACCGAGATATCCAAATCACCGTAAAGAGTAATGGCTAAGGTGCGCGGAATTGGTGTGGCCGTCATAATCAACACATCCGGATTATTGCCTTTCTTAGGCAAAAGCGCTCTTTGCCCAACACCAAATTTATGCTGTTCATCAATCACGATAAAACTTAAACTTTTAAAACTTAAATCTTCCTGTAGTAATGCGTGCGTGCCGATGACTAAATCGATTTTACCCCCTCTTACATCCTGGTATAGCTTCTGTTTCTGTTGATCTTGTCCGGCTAATAAGCCTAGGCGTAATTTGCGCCCATTAAAAGTTAACCCTTCTAATTGCGAAGATATTTTTTCATAATGCTGCCGGGCCAATATCTCGGTCGGCGCCATAAAAGCTGCCTGATACCCGCTTTGAATAGCCGCCAAACAAGCGATAGTCGCGACCACCGTTTTTCCTGACCCCACATCCCCCTGTAAAAGCCGCTGCATGGCTTGGCTAGACGCCATATCCGCTTTGATTTCCGCTAAAACCTTTTGCTGCGCGGCGGTAAGCGCAAAAGATAAGCCGGAAATAAAATCCTCAATTAACTTGCCGCTAACCAGATGCCTGGTTCCAATTTTCTCTTTGCGGCGCAGCTTTCTTAAAACAAGGGTTAACTGAAAAAGCAGAAACTCTTCAAAACTTAAACGCGTGTGCGCCTGTTTCTGTAAAGGTAAATCCTGCGGGAAATGTATATTTAACAAACTCTGCGCCAAATTAAGTAAATTATGGCGGCTGCGTAGATCAAAAGGCAGCGGGTCATTAATTTTAGGTAAAAATTCATCCAGGGCGTTCTTGATTAAACAACGTAAACCGCGCTGGCTGAATCCGGCCGGTAAAGTATAAACCGGGACAATCCTGCCTACATTTAACGAATCATTATCCTGATTATCCAGAAACTCAAATTCCGGATTATTCATCTGTAACCTGCTATTATAGCGCTCAACTTTCCCGTAAAGAATTAATAGCGCGCCCACTTTCAGATATTCCTTAAGATACGGCTGATTAAACCAAATACAGGATAGCTGACCCGTGCTATCCCCTACCGCTGCTTCGGTGATACTAAATTCCCGCCTGCGCCAGGAGTTGCGCTGGCCTCCGGCTAAAACTTGGGCTTTAATGGTATAAATCTGGCCCTCTTTAAGCTCAGATATTTTGGCAAAATTTCTCCGGTCTTCATAGCGGCGCGGGAAATAATATAACAGCTCCTCAATGGTATGCACGCCTCGGGCCAAAAAACTTTTAGCCCGCCTTGGCCCGATGCCTTTAAGATATTGAATAGATGTAGTTTGCATGGCAGAGTTATTATACTATAAAAACCAGGGGACGGTTCTATTTTCCTTCAACAGTAGGGAGGTTTAAACCTCCCCTACTGTAATGAAAAAATACAGCCGTTCCCAATATATCTTCCAATATATTTTCCCAATATATTTTCCCAATATATTTTCGGGTGGGACTTGAAATTTAAATATTTATATGGCATACTTCTTTTGTAAGTGAAAGGTAGAGCACACAACAAGGAGGCTAGGAACGATAGCGAAAGCTATTAGGCCTATCACCTACAAGAAAACCCCGGTAACATTCGGGGCTTTTTTGTTAATTCGTCCGCTAGCGGACGAATTAATCCGCCAACGCTATGGAACTTTTCCCTATTTTCCAAACGTTTCCTGAATAATACTTTCAACCTCCAGGCGGGTGCTGGCACGGGAGGATCTTTCCCTTAAGCGGCGAACTTTACACAATCCCTTGGTATACCAAATATAAAATTTTCGAAAAATAACTACTCCGTTTCTCTCGCCATAAAAATCAAGAGAGGAATCCAAATGCTCCCGCAGGACCTTAGCAATATTCTCTTCTTTAGGCCGGTGAATAATCTTACCGCTCTTTAAATATTCCTTAATCTCCTTGAATATCCAGGGGTTACCCAAAGATCCCCGCGCCACTGCTAAGCCGTCACATCCGGTCTCCTCCAGCATCTTCTTAGCCAATAAACCGGAAAAAATATCCCCGCTGGCAATCAGGGGGATATCCAGGACTTTCTTAACTTCTCTAATCATATTATAATCCACCTGGCCGCTGTAGCCTTGAGTTTTAGTCCGGCCATGGATAAACAAAGCATTTACCCCGCAATCTTGAGCCAGCAAAGCAATATCCTTAGCATTGACTGAGTCTTTATCCCAGCCCAGGCGAATCTTCACTGAAACCGGTAACCAGGAATTTTTAATTACCAACTTTAATATTTTTTTAAGCTTTTTCGGTTCCTTCAACAATGCTGACCCCTCGCCTCTACGCACGACTTTTTTTGACGGACAAGCGGCATTAAAATCCAAAAGGTCAAATTCATAACCCCTTAAAACCTCCAGCGCCTTCAAAATATACTGCTCTTCACAGCCTAATATTTGCATCCCCAAAGGTTTATCTTTAGGCAAGCTGGCAAGCATCTGCTTGGTCCTTCTGTTCTTATGGCTGATTGAACGGCAATTAATCATCTCCACAAAAGCCAGCTCTGCGCCGAATCTCCGGCAGAGCATACGAAACGGCAAATCCGTAATTCCGGCCATGGGCGAGAGGATCAAATTTGATTTAAGTTTTAATTTACCAATTTTAAGCATTTAAAAACTAGGGGACGGTTCTATTTTTCTTCAACAGTAGGGGAGGTTTAAACCTCCCCTACTGTAATGAAAAAATAGAACCGTCCCCTTTTTTCAAAGTATATATTCAGGATTTTTAATTAAAGGCTTATTCTTTATTTCTTCGGCGACTGCCTGCGGAATTCCGGGCTTGCCCAATTTATAATACATGTAATTCTTATAACCTTCCACTCCCGGCTGATCAAAAGCATTCACATTTAATAATTCGCCCTCAAAAGCCGTAGCCATCTGGAAGAAAAAGAGCAACGCGCCCCAATTATACGCGGATATCTCGGAGATAACAATCGTGCAATTAGGCCGGCCCTCACAAACCAAAGCCCACTCTGTTGCCTCCTGGGCCAAATGCATAAGCGAGCTAAAACTTTTACCGGAAAGCAGGTCACCCTTACCCGGTATTTTTAAATCTGTTCTAAATTGCTCAACCCGGATAAAAGTAACGACTTTATTGTCTTCTCCTTCAACATTATTTTGCTGAATAGAATGCAGATCATTGGTTCCGGCAGCAGATATCGGAGTCCTACCCTTGCTAAATAAGGATGCTCTATCCGCCAGCCAATTCTCTCCTCCATCAACACCAACTTCAATCTTACGGTGGTACTTTTTACCTAAGCTTTCCGCTAAAAGCTGCACATACCAATCTGCCGTGGATTTAAGCGTTTGAGAAAAAGGCATTAATATCGCTAATGATTTTGCTTTTTTATGATAAAGAATTGTATGGAGTAAAGCATACATGTACGCTGGATTCTTTAATATATCATCCTGGCTGCAGCGATTAAACATCTCCTTAACACCCGAAAAAAGCTCATTTATATTTACACCCACAATAGCCAAATGCATGAGGCCCATATTAAACTCTGAGAACCTCCCGCCTACGCCTTTTAAAATTGGAAATGCACGAAAGCTCAAAGCATCTTTTTTTTGCTCACGCTCTACCTTTTCACGCAGAGCACCTGATTGTGGATCGGTAATCGCTAAAATCTGCCTGCCATATTTCTTACCCACTCCCTTTTTAAGCCAAGCTTCAACTAACATAAATACTGCTTTAGGCTCTGTAGTTTCGCCGGATTTAGAGATAACAATTACAAATGTTTTCTTAGGCAAAAGGTTATTTAATAAAACCTGCAGGGTATCCGGATCAAGATTATTGCCTTCTAAATAAATCCGCGGCGATTTCTTTTTTAAGGGTTTAAATTCATTATAATAAGGCGCGCACAATGCGTCCTGCGCAGCTTTTAAGCCTAAGTATGAACCACCGATGCCTAAAAAAACAACATTTTCATATTTCTTAGAGATCTGTACCCCAAGTTTCTGGATCTTGGCAATCTCCTCTTTGTCTTGCTGAAAAAGAGTTGCCCACTCAAGGCCTAAATTGACCCTTGCGCGAGGATCAGCAATAATTTTTTTTAAGTGGGCGGCGGCCTTGCGCGCTTGCGGCAGAATTTCATCAATATCCTGCTGGCTTACGCCATGCTCTCGCACGCTGAAATCAAACATATTGTTAAAATCAAATTTTAAACCCATCTCATCTCCTAGCGGATACCTGTATCTCCGGCCATCTCCCTATTTTTAATTTATTTCTGAATAATCTTTACGGTAGTGCGCTTGCCGTCTTTCCAGGGCCAAAGTATAGCCAGAATACTATCCGCACCTAAATCTTTATAATACAATGTCTGTCCCGGCATCAACCCGCCAAACCCATCTACGCTCTGGCGCACTTTATGCGCCAGCTTGTTTTCCGAAGGATAAACCGGATCCCCCAATAAACTTTTGAGCTGCCCGTTAAGTTTAGCCAGCTCCTGTTGAATAATTACCCCCTCAAAAAAATTATCACAATCTGTACGCAGGGTTTCAAAACGGAATAACTTCATATCTTTTCTAATCACGCTAAAATCCATGTTCCTTTTCTTTCCTTATTATTATAGCCTGCTTAAAAATTAAATAATCCTTAACAAATTAAGGCCGGTCGCCGGATCAATATCCTTTTGCGCCCTTATTCCTTTTAACTCCAAAAGAATAGCTTCGACAACCAGAAATACCTTAGAGCCTCCCCGCACGCAACCGGTTAAAACCTTATTCTTCTTACCCATACTAGCATGAATATGTACCTGCGGCCCTTTAGAATTTGTGAAAAGCGTGCCGATCCCCATCACCTCCCAGCCATCTTTAAAAGCCACTTTATTCGGCTCCGGCGGAATAACCGGCTGCTTAGGGCCCGTGACTAAATCCCCCTGCTTCAGCGCGCCGATAAAAATTATCGTTGCGGCTTTGATCTTTTCTTTCTTCGCTAAACCGCTTAAATTCGCAATTAAAATATCATTATTTTCGAACTTTACCAGAAAAACTCTGCCGATTGTTCCTTGGGTGTATTTCATATTTGATAATAGGAGGCAGTGGTTTTTAGTGATGCTATTAAAAATTCAACCATGACAATAGTTATAACGGCCACCGCGATGGTAATAATTATTTTTGATTTTTTACTAAATCGGGGATTAGTCCAAACTAAAGGCAGCATGAACGGCCCTATGCAAAGAAAAGAAGCAACTAGCGGCCAGGTTTTAAAATACCATTTCTGTTGATCCGGATTATCCATCACTATTTCTTTCTGCCCGTTTTAGCCTTCTTTATCCTGGATTTATGCTCAACACATAATACATCAGCAATCGGGGCAATTTTACCGCCCTCATAAGGGAATTCTTTGCAAGTTACCGGCTTAAAGGCATAATCAATTTTGTGTATTCTGCACAAACCATCAGCATCCTGAAAAGCACATTGCTCATCTTCATAGCTGGTGCCTACCTTATATCCGGAAGGAAATTCTTTGTCTAATTCCAAATGAAAAAAATCACCCTTTATCCCTAAAGACAGTATCTTTTTGGCCTCCTCTAAATCAATCCAGGCCCCGAACCTGCAGCAATCAGCCTGATTCCGGCATTTAAGGCAATCAATAACTATTTTCTCAGTTTTGTTATTTTTCATAAACCATATTATACACTTTTTACGATAAATCCCAAGTAATTTTATACCACCCGCACATTAATGGCGCGCGGCCCTTTATCAGATTTTTCGACATCATAAGAAACTGACTGCTCTTCACTAAGAACGTCAAACTTTATCTCCACCAAACTATTCTGGTGAAAAAACAATTCCCGGCCATCGGTATCACTGATAAAACCAAATCCCCTGTCCCGAACTAATTTTTTAATCTTTCCTGTATTCATTTTCAGCTCCTTGTGTAGTAACACCTGCCCGCCGGCAGGCAGGCAACACCGGCGCAATTCAAATTAGCGCCGGGTGCCTCTTTTAAAAAAATAGCCTGACCTCTAGTTTAATAGAAGCCAGGCTATTTTCGGTTTAGTTTACAGCTTGACTACATTCGTAGCCTGTTCGCCTTTCGGTCCTTTCTCGATGTTGAACTCAACATCCTGACCCTCAGCTAAAGACTTGTAACCTTCACCCTGGATTGCGCTGTGATGAACAAATACATCGCTACCGGATTCAGGCGTGATAAACCCAAAACCTTTTTGGTCTGAAAACCACTTTACTTTTCCCTTTGCCATTATTTACTACCCCCTTCCCTCTAGAATTTTAGCAAATAACGGCAGAAATGCAAAAACCGCGAAGGATATTTTCTAAACCTCGCGGCCTACAAACATCTAATCCTTTATTCACTACTTTTTAAGTTTAACACATTTTATAGATTTGTCCAGTAATATTATCAATATTTTTAATACCTATGATTTCACCTATTCCGGACGAATCTCTCCGATTCTTACGCGGATTACCCCTTTTTTTACATCCGCTATTTTGGAAAAGGCATCCCGGCTTAAATCCACAGTCCTCCCCATCGCAAAAAGAAAGAACGAGGGGCCAAAATCATTATGCCTGACTTCCACGCATTTATTATTTTCCAAATTACATACCAAGTAATTTTTGCCGAAACTTCGTTTACGCATCGCGCAAGTAAACCGCCCTTTTTGGTGCATTTCTCCTGAAGCAGTAAGGCGGGGTTTATACCAGGTAGCCAGCCCGATTGCCGGATAAACCCCTTTCGCCTGCTCCCTATCCTGGCACCCGCAGAGTAAAATAAGGCCAATCAATATAACCCAATAACGTTTCATAGCGTGATGATCTCCTGGAGGCTTTCATTTTTTTGTAAGCTTACCAGACGTTTATATAATTATACCCCCTAAAACCAAAAATCCCAAGCCCTTTTAGAGCCTGAGATTAGAGGCAAACTACGGCTACTTAATTCTTATTTTCCCGAAACCTGCATTGTTTCAATCACCCGCTGGCTTACGCCCTGTTTCCGTAAATACCCCAGATCATCTGCGGTTAAAGAATATCTGGAGTTGGCCGCTTTGATTTTAGCGATAATTTCATCACTTGATACGCCCTGTTTAGACAAGTCAACTATCTGCTGCATGGTAAACTGCGCTGAAGATTGGACTGGCTTCTTAATCTGCGCTCCGACTACTGCTCCTGTACCCGCTCCGATTGCTCCACCTATCGCGGCACCCTGGAAGGGATGGCCGCTCTGAAAACCAATAATTCCTCCGGCGATCGCGCCGACAGTTCCTCCAATACCCACCCCCTCAGCTACTCTTGTTTTATTTGTCTGACAACCACAAACAACTAATACCAATCACTACTGTCCCAACGTTTTTAAACTAATTTGCGTAACTAATTGATTTCATTATGCTAATGACGCAAAAACTTTTAATCGATTTCAATTCCATCTCGTGTTATTTTGGTGCTTTGACTATCAAAGGAGCGCCAAATGAATACGGGAAAAACTATTTTTTCTCAAATTATGGAATTCCTGCCATTATACGAATTCCGCAAATGCGTCGAGCGTTATCAAGGCGATTACAAAGTCAAAAGTTTTTCGTGCCTGGATCAATTTTTATGCATGGCCTTCGCGCAATTAACTTATCGCGAGAGTTTACGCGACATCGAATCTTGCCTGCGATTTATGCAGCCAAAGCTTTATCACATGGGCTTTCGCGGTCAAATCTCACGCAATACATTGTCCAATGCCAACAATCAACGCGACTGGCATATTTACGCCGACTTGGCCCAAGTGTTGATTCATCGTGCCAGAAAGCTATATCTCAAAGAGCCTTTTGGCGTAGAATTGGAACAAACGGTGTACGCGCTGGATGCTACAACTATAGATTTATGTTTATCGCTATTCCCCTGGGCGCGTTTTCGAAAGAACAAAGCTGCCGTCAAGCTTCACACGCTTCTGGATTTACGCGGCAACATCCCGGCATTTATCGAAATCACCGACGGAAAAGTGGCCGATGTCAGCATATTGGATATGCTTATCTCCGAGGCCGGGTCTTTTTACATTATGGACCGCGGATATCTCGACTTTGCGCGCCTTCATGTTTTACATCAGGCTCAGGCGTTTTTTGTCACCAGAGCCAAATCCAATCTCCAATGCCAAAGACTTTATTCACGCCCGGTCGACAAGGCCGCCGGTTTGCGCTGCGATCAAACAATTCTTTTAACCGGCGCGCAATCAACCAAGGACTATCCGGAACAAATTCGCCTCGTTCGGTTCTTCGATTCCGAGACAAACAACCGGTTCAGATTTTTAACCAACAATTTTTCTCTCGATGCCTTAACGATTACCCAACTGTACAAATCCCGCTGGAAAATCGAACTCTTTTTCAAATGGATCAAACAACACTTAAGAATCAAAGCCTTCTTTGGCACATCCGAGAACGCCGTCAAGACTCAAATCTGGATTGCGATATCCATTTACGTGCTGGTAGCTATCATCAAGAAAGAACTGAAACTCAAGCAAAGTCTTTACACAATTTTACAGATTTTGAGCGTGACCATT
>JAUYBI010000021.1 GCA_030693145.1 Candidatus Omnitrophota bacterium | reverse complement strand
TGGGAACGCCCCTTCCAGCGCGAGATAATTTGAAGCGTGATCCGATCGAAATACGGTTTTCTTAAGCTGCAGTCCCTTTATAATCTCATAAGACTCTTTCAATAGCTCTGTAGGATTCAATTCCTCAAATTCTCCTTTTCTAACCTCTTTCGCCAGCGGCGTGCCGGGAATTACCATCAGGGAAAGGAATGAAAGGTATCTTGGCTGCATCCTGTTTAATGCCGCTATGGTGCCTTTGACATGCTCCTCGGAATGCTTCTTACCGCCTAACCCCAGCAAAATGATCACGGAAGATTTTATCTGAGCCTTGGCCGCCTTATTGACCGCCTCGATCATTTCTTCAACACTGGAAGATTTTCCGCACCGATCAAGCACGGCCTGACTGCCGCTTTCCAAGCCCATGTAGATCAGGCTTAGCTTATGCTTGTATAGCTCTGCCAGTTCATAATCATTTTTTCTTGTGATATTACATCCGTTCGCGTAGCTTGAAATACGGGTTAGACGAGGAAAGGCCACATCCAGTTCTTCTAAGATAGGGACAAGCCTAGTATTAGCCAGAACAAAAGCATCACCATCCATAAGAAAGACACGCCGCGTGTTTTGGTATCTGCGTGCGTAACCATTTATATCCGCTGCTATCTCTTTTCGGTCTTTAACGCGAAAAGTTTTACTTTTATACGCGCCGCAAAAGCTACAACTATCCGACGAACATCCGAGCGTTACCTGTAAAAGAAAGCTCTCCGCTTCCGCCGGTGGTCTTATAACAGGCTCTACTATTGACATTCTGTCCTCTCCCATGCAAATATTAGAAATGATTATACCTTGGATTAACCGTCAATTCAAGGCCATTAGATGAGGCCAGGCATTAATATTTCACAAGGGGAAGACCTAGCTATTGGCAAAATTTGAGAGGTGGCTCCCATGAGGACGGACAGTAATATTCAACAAGGGGACGACCTCTCTATAAACAACTTTTGTGTAATTTCTGCAATATTAGCATAAACTAGTGACTATAAACTAAGAAAGGAATTGGCCTATTTCGGCGATATTAGTCTCTAGATTTAGCAAGGGTAACAAGTTCTTTATAACAACCTTTTATCAAGGCAAGCTTTTTAGCGCGAGACCAATTCTTGATTTGAGCTTCTCGTTTTAATGCAGACGATTGAGTTGGATGACTCTCCTGGTAAACTAGCTTAACAGGTGTACGAATACGAGTGTAGCTACCGCCCGATTTCTGATTATGTGCGTTTACTCGTCGAGGGACATCAGTCGTTACACCGGTATAAAGTGAATTATCTGAACATCGAATTATGTAAACATACCACATAGAGTTAACGTCTGTAGTTCGACGCGGCCTGAGCAAGGAACACGTCGAAGGCCTTGCTCACTACATCCTGAGCAAGAAAATGCCTCTCCACCATTTTCCAATGGAGAGGCATTTCCGCGCCGAAGGATGGGGTGGCTGACGGGGAACGATCCCGCAACCTTCTGAACCACAATCAGAAGCTCTGACCAATTGAGCTACAGCCACCATAAATTTGGAAAGAAGGCTAATCCGCCTGGGCAGAAACCGGCTTATTCATCCTATCTTCAAAAAACTTCTTTATGCCGTTACTTAAATCAAATACACCGTCAATTGCCGCATTCGATAAATCCGTGCCGCTTTTAATCACGCTTTGTAGCCAACGAACAGGCCAGGATAACACATCTTGAGGCCTTAAGCCAGCACTAGATCTAGCCTGCATCAGTTTACCTTCGAATGCCGATTTGATATTACCAAAACCAAATTCCGGCCGGTCCATTTTTGTATGCAGGACAAAATCTAAAACCACCTTGCCTTGGTTCATAGACTTAAACATATCCAATACTGCATCGGTGAGCCTCTCTGCTTTTTGCTGCGGCTCTTCCAGTAAACGCACTTTACGCACGATATCTACCAGCTCTAGGTGGCAATCCGCAGTAACATCATTATGCTGGCCTTTAATATTACAATTAAAACTAAGATTGGCCTTATCAATACGCGCCTTTCCCAAATCCACCCAAGTGGAATAATATGGATAAAAGACAATCGCGTCGATATTTTCAACCTTTAAAACAGCAGAGATGTCTTTCTTATAAAAATCCAGCCAACCCTGCAGCAAAATCTTACCATCAGGCTCACCTGTATTCCAGGATAAATTACCCTTTAAATCAAAATTACTTACGCCTTTTGTGCTAGAAGTAGCTAGATTGGTAATATAGAAATTTATATCCTTAATTAAAATGCTTATTTTTCCGCTAGCTGCCGTTGTGTCGATAAAATTTAATCTGCCGGAATAAACTTTTAAACTTTTTATAATTACAGGAAAAACCTTGCCCTGCGTAGTAGCAAGAGCAACCGGTTCACCTTGACTTTCCTTAACCGGAGCGCGGCTATCCTTAACCGGCTCAGCCGGAAGATTGCGCTGATAAGTAACTTCCGGACGATCAATTACTATCTTATTAAAAACGAGTTTACCGAATAAAAGACAGCGAATACTTGGCGCTAAATGAACACGGTCAGCTTTTATCAGGCCGGCAATCTCAAACCCCCTGGCTTCAATATTAAACGGCGGCAGGATACTGAGCTTGCTGATGTTTGTTTTTAATCCGGTTGCCTTTTGGATTTTATTGGTAATTATAGTTTTAGCTGTCAGTAGAATAACTGCATAGACCAAGCTAAAAATAATAACTACGATGGCAACGATAGTAAATAATTTTTTCCAGTCTCTCATAAAATTAAAGTTTGCCTAGTTTTATCGTCAATCTAATGCGCCTGGGCCGAATCGAACGGCCAACAACCGGCTTAGAAGGCAGGTGCTCTATCCATTTGAGCTACAGGCGCATTAATTTTGATATCTCAATTATCTAATATACGATAAAAACGCGTTCAATTCAAAGGTTATATAAAAGCTAATATTTTACCGCTTTCCTTAAAGCAAGTTCCTTTATTGTTTCATAGGTATCAAATTCCGGAGCGAAGCTGTCATAAATCCTGTATTTGCTCCAGGCAAGATGGGTGGTGATTTCTCCCCTTCCCATATAGCCGCCATGGATAGGATAAACAAAGTTTACTCCCATTTTTGCAAAAGACTCATCAAATGTCTTTAGCACTCCCCTTTGCTCTTCCTTACTTAATTTCTGAGAGAAAATTACTGTCTGTGACTCATCAAATGCCCAGTCTATGAATGAAAAAATTGGGATACCCCTAAATTTATTTTTTATAATTGAAATAATTTTTCCCCATCTTACATTATCCAGTTTCTTATCCATGACGTCCTTGTTCAATGGAGATATAGTGATAAAATCCACATCAGGCGGGGAATAGGGAAATTCTCGATTTGCAGCTTCCGCTAAAACAAAAGGCCCGGGCCAGCTTCCCACGTAGATGTATTTTCCCCTGGATTGTCCGTATCTGTGGATTTCATCCACTATTTTTGAGGCGGCGGCAACGGATTCTTTTACTGAAGGATGATTCATGTCCCCTGTGATTTGGGCAAGGCGTGTTACCTGATGATAAAGCATATCTATCCAGATAGCATCTGCACCGGAATCTATCTGCTTTTTTGCCCAGCTCAAAAGAAGCTCTTGAAAGTCAGGGTTTGTTATATCGGGAAAATAGGCTGAAACTTTACGCCAATCATATTTTTCTAATTTCCCTCCGTATGGATGGATGCCATAAAACCATTCCTGAAATTGCTCCTTAGTGACTGGTTTGCTATTTCGTTCTATACTCCATTTTGCAGGGTCAAGCGCCATCTGCCAGGTTTTCTCAGTTGTATAAACCCTGCCTGTTATAGGGTTCAATTCAATCCGAGCAAGGGTTTGAGCTGGAATTGCGCCAACAAAAATAATGTCAGGCAGCTCTTTCTTTATGGCAAAAATCCATCGTTTCAGCTCTTGGTAATAATGGCCGCTTTTTCTCAAATTCTCGGAAACCTGCTTTGGGGTAAGATTTTTATCCCCGGTTAGCTTAAGCAATTCCGAAGAAATATTGTCCGGCGAATCAACAACCGGCGCCCACTTCCAAAATCCGCGAAATATTAAATCGGTCTTTGTCTCTTTTAGAATGGCAATCGTATCGTCTATACTTCTACCAATGGCAACCCCATCGGTTATATTTTCATAAAGCGAGGCAACCTTAACCTGCGAAAGCCTTTCTTGTGCTTCATTTTTATCTGTCGGAATCGAAATTGGCAGCTTTTCAGATGGTTCTTCTGCTGAGGCCCAACGAACAAGCCCGGCAACAAGAATTATACTTGTAACCAAAATTAAAGTTACGATTTTTTTGTTCATCAAAATTTATTTCCTTAAATCACAGTGTCAAATCTGGTCGGGGAGGTGAGATTTGAACTCACGGCCTCTTGCTCCCAAAGCAAGCGCCCGCCACTGATACTTTGGCGGGCGTCCGCCAACGCCTTAATGGCGGACGCTCTAACCAAATACAGGGTGTTAACATGTCGGGGAGGTGAGATTTGAACTCACGGCCTCTTGCTCCCAAAGCAAGCGCTCTAGCCAAACTGAGCCACTCCCCGCTATTATCTAAAAGAACATAGGTTCCTTACAATCCCTCTTCCTTTAGCGCTTTTCAAAAACTTTTCCCGCTTTAGCGCTAAAGAATCACTCTCGTATTCTTCAACTCTGGCTAATACCCAAGGTCTTTTTAACTTTGTAGATAAGCTTTGTCCTCTATTATGGCCATTAAACCTCTGCTCTACATTTTTAGTTGAGCCTATATAAAAACTTTTATCTTTTTCGCTTCTTAATACGTAAACAAACATAATTCTAAAAGCAAGCGCCCGCCAACGCCTTAATGGCGGACGCTCTAGCCAAACTGAGCCACTCCCCGTTTTGTAACCTATAACGAAAGATTAATTATATCAACAGCACTTACTCTTAACAATATATTTCTCGATAATCCGCTTGGCCTTTTTTAAAGCGTGGTAGCGGTGGCTCATTTTATGCTTGATCTTTTCTCCCAGCTGAGCAAAGGTCTTTTTATATTTAGGAATATAGAATAACGGGTCATAACCAAAACCTGCGCTGCCTCCGGGCTCAAAAGCAATCAAACCGGAACAATTCCCCTCCACCACCCCAATTAGCCCGCGCTTATCAGCCAAAGCCACGGCGCAAACATAATGCGCTCTTCTTTCTACCGCAAACACATCTTTTAATAATCTCAATAATTTAAGGTTATTCTTAATATCACTCTTATCTCTGCCTGAGAAACGCGCCGAATAAATCCCCGGCGCGCCATTTAGAGCATCAACACATAGCCCTGAATCCTCACCCAGGCAAAGCTGGCCGGTAAAACGCGCCAAGGTTACCGCTTTTTTTATGGCATTCTCTTGAAAAGTTTTACCATTTTCAGTTACCAGCGGAACATCTTTATAGGCATCCAAAGAAAGCAGCTTTAAATGTATGCCCTTTAAAATATCTTTTATCTCGGATAACTTTTTTTTATTTTTTGTAGCCACTACCAGCTGCTGCATTATAACAATATATCCCCGACCAATTTTCTTTGAATTGCAAAAAGTTCTTGGATCCCTTTTTTAGCTAAATCCAACATTGTATCCAGCTGATCTTTAGAAAAAGGTTTACGCTCCGCAGTCCCTTGAATCTCAATAAATTCTTCTGCTGTAGTCATAATCACATTCATATCAACTTCCGCTTTGGAATCTTCCGCGTAACATAAATCTAAAATCATACTGCCGTTTAAAATACCTACGCTAGTAGCAGCGATATAATCCTGAATAGGAACTTTATTAATCTTGCCGTCTTTTTTAAGCTTCTGCAAAGCATCAACTAAAGCAATAAAACTTCCGGTAATCGCAGCTGTGCGCGTGCCTCCGTCCCCCTGAATAACATCACAATCTATCCAAATTGTGCGTTCACCAATTTGCTTCATATCGGTAACTGACCTCAGGGATCTACCAATCAAGCGCTGAATCTCATAAGTGCGCCCGGAATCTTTGCCTCTGGGGATACGCGTTCCGCAGGAGCGGGGAAGCATACCATACTCCGCAGTAACCCAGCCTGTGCCTGAGTTTCTTAAAAACGGCGGAACAGTCTCTTCAACCGAGGCAGTACAAATTACCTTAGTATTACCTAACTCAATCAGGCAGGATCCTTCGGGATATTTAAGATAATTCCTGGTGATGGTAACTTTTCTGATTCTATCATTGCCGCGTCCGTCAATCCTAACCATAAATACACCCCCCATTAACGTCAATCGCTACAATCAAAGGAAAATTTTCTACTTCCAATTTCAAAATTGCCTCCGGCCCCAGATCACCATAGGCAACTGTTTTAACGCTCCTGACATATTTGCTTAAAAGCGCTCCGCATCCGGCATAAGTAATAAAATAAATTCCTTTATACTTTTTAATCGCTTTCTTTACTTCACCAGAACGACAGCCCTTACCAATCATCCCCTTTAATCCTTTAGCCAATAAAAAATTAGTAAATACATCCATGCGCGAACTTGTAGTCGGGCCGCAAGAGCCAATTATTTTACCTTTAGGAGTTTGCGTGGGGCCGCAATAATAAATAACCGCATCACGAAGCTCAAAAGGCAAGGCTTTACGCAACTTAATCGCCTGAACCATCCTCTTATGCGCCTGATCCCGGGCAGCATAGATTATGCCGCTTAAAAGAATCTCCTGGCCTGCTTTTAAGGTTTTAATTTTATTTAAATCTAATGGAGTAAATATTTTTTTCATAAAACTACCTCAGCACTCCTTAGGGCATGACAGCTGATATTTACCGCTACCGGTAATCCTGAGATATGCGTGGGATAGGTTTGGATATTTACAGCCAAGGCTGTAATTTTACCGCCTAAACCCATGGGGCCGATGTTAAGGTTATTAATCTCAAATAACAGTTCCCGTTCAAAACCGGGGACAGTTCCCTTCGGGGACAGTCCCCTCAGTAGGCCCCCCTGTAACTTGATCTTTCTTAAAAGCGCTTTCTTAGCCATAATACTTGCATAATCTGCTGACCCGCCGATACCTACGCCGACAACATAGGGCGGACAGGCATCAGGGCCGGCGCTCTTTACTGCATCAATTATAAATTTTTTGATCTCTTCTCTGCCGGCGGTGGGCTTAAACATTTTTAGTTGCGATTTGTTTTCACAACCAAAACCTTTGGGTAACAGGGTTAATTTTATTTTATCCCCTGGAATAATATCCATATGCATAATACAGGGAGAAAATCCGGATTTACCTCTAAGCAAAGGATCCGAGACAATAGAATTTCTTAAGGAATAATTTTTATACCCGTTTGCTATACCTGAATTGATCGCGGCTTTTAAGTTTCCGGATATTTTCAGATACTGGCCGATCTGCACAAATACCACCGGCATGCCCGTATCCTGACAGATAGCCAGATTTTTTTCCCTGGCATAAGCGGCATTATCCAGTATCGCCTTAAGGATTGTTTTCGCACGCTTATTTTTCTCAAATCTATAAGCGCTGCGCAAAGCAGATAAAACATCACTGCGTAAAATAAAATTAGCACGACGCACTAATTCCGTAACTGCCTTAGTTATTTGGCTTGCCTTAATCTCTCTCATTTAGTTTTATATTCCCGCCAAACAGTAGTGGTAATACCGCCGCGAGGATTAAAAACCCCGGTAATCTTTAGCCAACGCGGCTTGACCGCGGCCACAAAATCCTCAAGCATTTTATTGATCAGATGCTCATGGAAAATTCCCACGTTACGGAAAAATATGGTGTACAGCTTAAAAGATTTTAACTCCACGCAGAATTTAGCCGGGCAATATTCAATGCGGATAGCCGCAAAATCCGGCAGGCCGGTCTTCGGACAAATACAGGTAAACTCCGGGATATCCAGATTGATCGTATAAACCTTATGCGCATACTGATTCTGCCAAACCTCAATCTTCGGCGTTTCTAGATTCCTAATATTTTCCTGCAACCCTTCGTAACTTGCCTTATTTTTTCTGTTCTCTGTCTTCTGTTCTCTGCCTTCTGTCCTTTTCATCTCAACCCCATTATTTTGTGAATCTGAGGAATAACACAAGTCGTAACCCCCTGCTGACTGGCTATCTCCTTAAAATTTAATAACTTTTCATGTAGAACCGATTGATTCTCATAACTATTTGGTTGTAAAACCAGGACGCTGGAAGGGCTTACCTCTTTAATTATCGCCAACGCCTCTCTTAAATCCTCTGCAGAGGTTGTCTGACAGATGATGGCTTTAAGAAATACCTCTCTTCTGGAGGCAATTTTTAAAAACTTTCGATGCAGCTGCCAGAGATTACCCATTCCGGTGGAGCTGGGAAATTTTAAATCCATAGCAATAATATCGATGCGATCAATTAGTTTTTCCAGTTCAAAGAACAGGGTACCGTTTGTTTCCAGATAATGCCTGTGCCCGTGTCCGGAAGTAAGCCTAAGGATCTCCTTTAGAAAATCCGCGTAGAGAAGCGGCTCTCCTCCGGTAAAAGAAATAGAATGATACTTATCACGATAAAGCTTGATCTCTTCAAAAAGTTCTTTTGGTTCATACTCCGTAAACCGGTCCAATTTAGTATCGCAGTAAGCACAACTGAGATTGCAGTTAAAAAAACGCACAAAGATCTGCTTCTCTCCCAAATAAAGGCCCTCACCCTGCACGCTCTCAAATATTTCGGCAATCTTGGCTTTCACCAGGCCCCTTCTTTCTTATTTGGTTAACGGATCCGCTAGGCCCGCCTCTTTAAAACCTTTAGCCCGGTAATAGCAACTGTCACATATTCCACAAGGAAGTTTTGCTCCGCGGTAACATGACCAGCTTAAATTAAACGGTACGCCTAATCTTTGCCCCAAACTAATAATTTGCGCTTTTTTCTTATTTAGTAACGGAGCTAAAATTTTAATCCTGCCGCCGCCATATGTGCCAACCTTGGCCATTTCAGCAAAAACTTGAAAGAATTCAGGACGGCAATCAGGATAACCGGAATAATCCTGGGCATGCGCTCCGATAAAAATCGCCTTAGCCTTAATCGTTTCGGCAAACGACAAAGCAAAGCTTAAAAATATAATATTCCGGGCCGGCACATAAGTAGACGGGATGCCTGGCTTAATTTTCTTGGAAATTTTTACTTTCTTATCCAGCAGCGCCGAGCCTCTCCAGGGAAAACCTATTTTTAAGATTTCATAAGGGCATCTGCTTGCCTTAGCAATATTTACGGCGCTGGTAATTTCTTTTTTATGAAGTTGGCCGTAATCAAAAATTAAACAGCGGCATTGATAACCTTTGGCTTTAGCAAAATATAAGGCCGTTGCTGAATCCAATCCCCCGGATAAAAGCACTACCGCAGTCTTAGCAATTTTACTCTTCATAATTAGCACTGCTGGTGCTGTTTTCCCAAACCGTTACACAGTTAAGCCAAGGAATCCGGGGTTTAAGTTTTTTATAGATATATTTCGCGATATTCTCAGATGTGGGGTTTACTTTTTTAAAATAAACCAGCTTATTAAGATATTTATGATCCATCTGTTCTAAACAAGCGTTTAATTTTTTCTTTAGGTATTTAAAATCTAAAACCATGCCGACAGCATCGAGTTGCGCGGATTTAATCACTATTTCCACCAGCCAATTATGGCCATGCAGGTCTTCGCACTTTCCTTTATAGCCTCTGAGATTATGCGCGGAGCTGAAGGTGCCTTGCACTTTTAAACTATACATTATCTACCTTCCTCACGTTCATTAATTTACTACCCATAAATCTCTGCGCCAGCGAACTAAACCACTCCGGATTATCACTAACATAGAACTTATGCCGGCCGCCTTTACCGCGATTAAACAGATCTTCACTAGCCAGGATCTTTTTTATTTCAAAAGCTACCTGCTTAGCAGAATCAATTAAAATGACATGCTTACCCAGAACCTCCCGAATTACCGGTTTCAGCAGAGGATAATGCGTGCAGCCTAAAATTACCGTATCTACACCGGCCTGGCGCAGCGGTTTTAAATATTTCCTGGCTACGCTTAAAACAACCTCTCCGGAAAGCCACCCTTCTTCCACAAAAGGAACAAATAGAGGACAAGCTACGGCAGTAACCTTAACCTTAGGATCAAGTTGTTTAATCTCTGTTTCATAAGTACGGCTCTTAATCGTTCCTTTGGTCCCAATTACGCCAATCCGCCTATTCTGCGAGGCATAAACTGCTTCTCTGGCTCCGGGGGTAATTACACCGATGATCGGCACCCGAAAATTATTCTTGATTACCGGAAGCGCAAGGCTGGACGCGGTATTACAAGCGACGCAGATCAGCTTAACATCATGTTTTAACAAAAAAAGGATGTTCTCGATGGAGAAACGAATCACCGTCTGAGGCGACTTAATCCCGTAAGGGACACGGGCAGTGTCTCCAAAATAAATTATATTTTCATCGGGTAGCTGACGAATTATTTCCCTGGCTACCGTAAGCCCGCCTACACCAGAATCAAAAACACCGATTGCGCTCATCTTAAGGCCACCTCCACTAATGCCATATCCTGTGAATAATCCCTGACCCCTTCTAATATACCTGCAGCCAATTTTTCACGATATTCGCCGGTTCTTAATAATCTTTCCTCGTTCAAATTAGAAACAAAACCTACTTCGATCAGTATTCCCGGCATGGTAATTCCCTTTAATACCTGGAAACGGGCATTCTTAACACCCAAAATATTAGCGTCAATACTGGCACCCATAACTTTACACAAAGAATGCGCCAGCTCAATTGACTCTGCCCGGCTATTGGTATAAATCATATCCCAAACAATCGTCTTGAGATCCTGAGAATTACTGGCAAAATTAGCATCCCTTAGATTCAACGCGGTACTTCTGGTCGTAAGCACGGCGCGCTTGGAATCACTTACGCTGGAAGCAACATAATAAACTTCGAAGCCGCTTAAAGAGCGTGAACGGTTAGCATTCGAATGAATACTGATAAATAAAGCTGCCCCGGACTTATTGGCAATATTCACCCGCGTAGAAAGAGGAATAAACCTATCCGTTGAACGGGTCAGCACAGTCTGCACCCCTTCTGCCTTCAAAAGGCTGCTTAATCTTTTGGCAATATCTAAATTTACATCCTTTTCCTTTAAGCCGTTTTTACCTATTGCCCCGGGATCATTGCCTCCGTGGCCGGCATCAATCACCACCTTATTTAATTTTATTTTACCGGTTACCGCCCGGCGGCCAACTAAAACGGCCTGCTTAAACAATAGATCAAAAACCTGTTCTTTAAATTGCCGGGGCACGGCAATTGTGCCTTGATAAACATCGATCGGAGAATTTAAATGCATGGCATTATTATTTACCAACACCAAATTATCCCCCACCCTCAAACTCACCTGTTGCGCGTCTCTACTTAAATTAGCAGTGCGCAAGAGCGCGTCATACTGCATTCCCACCCCGCGTAAATCGCACAAGGTAACCAGAGGATAATAAGTTACCCCGCCGATGGAATAAGTAGCAATATTCTCTCCGGTAGGAATAGTAGCGCAGCCGAAGATCAAGAGTAGCGTTAAAAAAAATAATATAGGTAATTTTCTAAACATCATCATAAAATTGTAAAATTTTGGTGGAGGTGGGCGGAATTGGACCGCCGTCCTTAAGTAATCGCCTAAAAGCCGCTACATGCTTAGCCTGATATTTTACACTTAGCCCTGCAACTCCTATCCGGCAGGATTTGCAAAGCGCAGCCTTTTCGATTTCGCCCCGGTTTGGAAGGCTAACCGCCGGGACTATCCTACTTGAGCCCTAATCTATCCCGTAGGCTGGACAGTTAGAGGCTTCGGACTTAATTAAGTCCGAAGGCTGGTACGAACATCGGCCTAGCCGCAAAAGACGGCTGAACAAATGTTCCTAAACGTGACACTTGCGTGTTTGCGTTTGAATTGTGCACGGGTTATTAACGCGGCTAACCATGCGTCCGCGGCATGCTGCTCTTAAGTGACATAGCTTAAGTCGAACCCTTTCACCCCCAAATTTTCAAATAACAATATTTTAAAAAACAATTAACCTCTTCTATCCTTAATTATCCGGCGCAGCAGTTTATCGGTTTCCCTGCGCTTAACAGTTTGGCGCTTATCGTAAAGTTTTTTACCTTTACAAAGCGCAAGTTCTATTTTTACAAAACCCCGGCCATTAAAATAAATCTTTAACGGAATTAGGGTCAGGCCTTTTTGGGTAAGCTTGCCGTTTATTCGTTCAATCTGCTGCTTATGCAGAAGCAGCTTTCGATGCCTGTCCGGATCAACGTTTAAATAACTGGCTTGCGCGTAATGGCTGATATGCGCGTTATATAAAAAAATCTCACCTTCTTCAAAACGGGCAAAACTATCATTTAAATTAATCTTGGCGGCGCGTAAAGATTTTACTTCCGAGCCTTTTAATTCAATACCACACTCAAAAGACTCCAGGAGTTCATAATCCCTGTACGCTTTACGGTTAGTGGCGATAGTGTTACTCATTTTAGCATAACCAGGAATAAATATAAACTTAAAAATAAGGGTATGGTCAACAAACCGATGATGTGGCTAAAAAATACCCCTTGGCTGATTAAAGCGTCCTGCTTATTAAAACGGCGGATAATCACGCTTAAAGAGGTTGCCGAAGGCATGGCCAGCTGCATCACAATCAGAAAACCTAATAAATGCGGCAACGCAAGTTTCAAAACAATCACTATGCCTAATATCGGTAGAATAACTAATTTCCCTAACAAAAATATAAAGGTTGTCTTCCCATCGATATTCTTCACCTGCACTAAAGCGACATTCCCTCCGACTACTAACATCGCTAAAGGCAAAGTGCAATTGCCCACCATGGATAAAGGTTTAAACAAAACTTCCGGGATAAACTTATTTAAACCCAGCGCGATTAACGCCAGGCTAGTTAAGTTGGCGATTACCGGCGGGCTAAAAACACTCCGCAATTTGAATTTAACTTGTTTTTCATAAGTAAGCATATAAATACCTAATGACCAGGCCACCAGATCAAAACCCAACAGGAATAAAAAAATAAAAATGAATATATCATTGGCCTGCCGGCCCGTAAATATCGCCGCGGCCATCGCTAAAGGAAGATACCCTGAATTCTGAAAAGCCACCAAACTTAAAAACTGCAACTTATGTGTTTTTAGCCCTGACAATTTAAGCAGCAGCCATCCTACGCTTAAACCCGTAACTGTAATCGCCAGGCTAATTAACGGAAAAATCCACCAGTCCGGATAAAGGTTAAAGCGGAAGTTCTTAAGCATCTGGGTGAAAATTAAAGCCGGGAAGATTATCTGAATCACCAGACGGCTTAAAGCATCCAGCCCTTCATGAGAAAGGATGTCTTTCTTAACCAGAATATAGCCCAAACCACCCAGAAGAAATATCTGGGCCATGGCCAGGCCGGTAATTTTGAATTGTTCTAAAAACATTGCCTCTCCTCACCTGTTTAGAAATGCAGGCCTTTTCGTGAATTATTATTATAACAGCAAAAAAACCCGACAGCAATTTATTTATAGTGGGGACAGCGTAACAAACCTTTATTAACAACAGTAGGGTGGGTTTAAACCCACCCTACTGTTGTTAATAAAGGTTTAAACCTCCCCTACTGTAATTGATAAAAATCCGCAGGGTTTATTATAATGTCATCGCGGGAAATGAGAATTGATTGACAGGATAAAGAGGCTAATATATACTTAAGATTAATTTCGCGGGGGTGGCGGAATGGCAGACGCGCACGTCTCAGAAGCGTGTGGGGCAACCCATAAGAGTTCAAGTCTCTTCCTCCGCACTTATTTACTCTTGGGTTCTATATTTTTATTCTTTTTCCATCCCCGGTAACACTCTCGATAGGCTTTAAAAGAAGGTTTGCGGGAATAATCCCAGCGCACTAAACCAAAATAATCTACGCCATTATCCCAATGTTTTTGGGTATCCCGGAAGAAAGCCCAAAAAACCTTCTCAATATGCGGATCTTTCAATAATTCAGTATATGCTTGTTTTAACCATTCTGCTTGTTGACGCTCAGTAGGATTCTTACCCATCCACCAGTTATCTACGGCTAACCCCATTTTTACCCCCGGGCAGCCAATCTCGGTAATCCAAATTTTCTTATCCTGATCTCCGTTCCGCTGCATAATTTTATACGCCAGCTTCGGATAACTTGCCACTGCCTCAATCCCGCCAGTATGCTGCGGCGTCTCAAAGAAATGGATATTTAATATATCAAAATAATCTTTGGCGCCATTATCATACAAGTGGTTAATACTAGAGATGCCATTAGCAATCCCGCCGTTTAGAATCTTACACTCCGGGTCAATCTGCTTGGCCTTTGTATAAACTTCTTTTAACAAAACACCGTAGGATTTCAACCCATCCTGCTCTTTCCAATAAATAGCAGAATCCGGCTCATTCCAAACCTCCCAGTATTTAACTTCGGACTTATAACGCTCGATAACTTTACCTGCATAATTCACAAATAACTTATTATCTTTAGGCGGACAGTTCCATTGCCCGCAGGCAGACGCCCAATCAGCGCTATACTGTAAAACACCTAGGATCTGCATGCCTTTGCTTTTGAGCAGCCCAACAATATAGTCATGTTTGGCAAAATCAAAGTTCCCTTCTCGCGGCTCAATATCTCCCCATAAAAAATCAACCCTAACCCAACCCACCCCCGCCTCTTGCATCAAAGAAACAGCTTTTTCTAAATCACGATTACTGGGATATTTATACTTGTTCCAAGAATGATTCCAGTGTAAAAACTCCAATACTCCAAAAGGATTTTTGAAATTACTTTCATTTAAATAAGCCGGATCTTTATCCATATTTTCTCTCCGCAGTATTTCCCCTGCCTGAAGAGCAGAGGTTGCTAACAAAAATAAAGTGAGTAAACAAATTATTCTATTCACCCCGTTAGAGGCAGGTTGCCGAAGGCAACCGTCGGACGCCTCTGGCGTCCTGCCTCTAACGGGGTTCATGGGGTTTTTGTTCAATATTGATGTAATCGCTAAATTCAATTCCTTCATTCAGTTCCTGTTTAACTACCCTAATCCTGTCCGGCACATACGGGTGGCTCTTAAAATATGAACGCTCTCTAAGCGGCATCCTGCGGTTTATATCCTGTAGTTTGGTTAAAAAAGTAATCATACCGTGCGGGTTATAACCTGCCAATTTAGCGTAGCGGGTCCCTAATTGATCCGCAAGCAGCTCATCCTCCCGGCTATAACCCAGAAGAAATTGAGTAAAAGCAGCATCGGCGGCAGGGCCAACCCCTCCTGTACCGGGAGCAACGGCCACTAATAGCCTTAATACAGAATAACTTTGCATTGCCTGGAGTTTTTTGATACTGTGCCGGGCAACGATATGGCCTATTTCGTGTGCCAAAACGCAGGCCAGTTCATCATCACTGGAAACTTTATCCAATAATCCGCTGTTGACATAGACATAGCCTCCGGGCAGCGAAACGGCATTTACCGTATCATCATCCAAAACCTGAAAATAGTAATCAATCTCTTTCCTATCGCTGACTGCGGCTATCTTTTTGCCGATATCCTCTACGCGTTTTTTCTGTAAAGGGTCACTGGAAAATTTTAATTCCTTTTCCACCTGGCGGTTAACTGACTGGCCTATCTTCACTTCCTGATCCGTACTATAATAATATTTCTCCTCCTGCTTGGTCGCCAGGTTATATTCGGTAGAACAGCCGGCGAGCACCCAGACAAAACAAATTAAAGAAAACACACCCAGTTTCTGAAAAATACGATAGAGTTTTCGCAAAGGCAGACCGACGACATTATAGAAACAGCCGTCTATCCTCTTGATAAAAAATGCCCCCTTGCCCTGAATATCAAAGCTCCCCGCTTTATCCAACGGAGAAACCTGTTTAAAATAACGATTAATCTCTCTGCTGCTTAAGCGATCCATATAAACTTTTGTTTTTTCATAGTCCAGGATAATTCTTTCTTTGCGCTTATCTTTTTTTATAACTGCCAGGCCGGTATAAAGCCATTGCGGCTTAGCCGATAATTGCTTAAGCATAAGGCGGGCATCTGGTATATTTTTCGGTTTACCGAATATCTTGCCATCCTGTACACAAATGGTATCGGCGGCAATAATAATCCCCTCGGTTAAGCTGGCAGCTACATCTACGGCCTTGTTCCGAGCGTTGGCTTGCACAAGCTGAACATAAGATAAATTACCACGGCTGGTTTGCTCTTTAATTTTAGAAGGAAGGATTTTAAACTTCAGGCCAAATTTCTCTAACAATTTCTTTCGGGCTTTGGAATTGGAAGCTAAATAAATTTTTTCCATTTAATAATTTATATTCACGGCCGGTTTTAACAGTAGGGGAGGTTTAAACCTCCCCTACTGTTAAAGCAAACCGTAGAACTGTAGAAGAGGTTCCTACCCTAACTCAATGCCGCACTCTCTCCAGCCAAGTATCCCGTCGAGAAAGCCGCCTGAAGGTTAAATCCGCCGGTATCGGCGTCAACATCAATCATCTCCCCGCAAAAATATAGGCCCTTAATCAAACGCGATTCCATGGTGCGCGGATTTATCTCTTTTAGGCTGACTCCTCCCCGGGTAACCATCCCCTCTTCCAGAGGCCGCGGGCCGGAAATCTCCATTTGAAAACCTTTAAGTAAAGAAATTATCTTTTGTCTTTGGTTTTGGGTAATCTGACTGCATTTTGTAAGCGGGCCGATTCCAGTGGCCTCCATAAAAACTTTAATTAAACGCAAGGGTAATAATTCTTTAAGTGTATTCTGAATAATTTTTTTAGAATTAGATTTAAACTCCCGAAGCAGGCGGCCGTCAAGCTGTTCGCTGGATAATGCCGGCTTTAAATCTATATCCACATAAACTTCGCTCTCCGGACCCAGTAGATCAATTACCTTGCCGCTTAAAGTAATTACCAGCGGCCCGGATATCCCGGCCGATGTAAAAATTAATTCCCCAATCTCGGAAATAATCTGCGTCTTGCCGTCGGAAAACTTAAGCCTGATATTACGTAAGGTTAAACCTTCTAATTTTTTAGGATAATTTTGTTTTACGTCCAGAGGAACTAAACCTGCCTGCAAAGGCACAATCGTATGGGCGAATTTCTTGGCGATATTTATTACGGATGCGTCGGAACCGGTAAAACTATAACTTGCCCCACCGCCGGCTAAAATTATCCGGTCAGCCGTAATATCCGTCCCATTCTCTAAGCGTACTCCCCGGGCGGTTGCGCCGGCAACCAGCAAATCCACTACTTTGCTTTTATAAATAATTTTTACCTTGAGCTTTTCCAATTCTTTTTTTAATATATCCAGTACACTACAAGAGCGGCCACCCTGAGGGAACACGCGCATTTGGCGCTCAACTTTTAGTTTTAAACCACGCTCTTCGAAGAAAGAAATCAACTCTTGGGAAAAAAACTTTTTAAAAGCATCCCGTAAGAAGTCACCACTCTTAGAGAAACGTTTTAGGAAATACTGGAGATCTTCGGTATTGGTGAGATTACAGCGGCCTTTGCCGCTTAAGAGGAGCTTATTACCCAGGGTACTCTTTTTTTCAAGAAGGATTATCTCCTGGCCCAAAGCTGCTGCCCGGATTGCCGCCATCATTCCTGATGGGCCGCCACCAACTACTAAAATTTTTATTCTTTTCATCAGAGCACCTAAAGGCCAAAATCCGAGATCTTAAAAATTGAATCTAACTTTAGGCCTGCTTTGGCTAAATTTTCAGCAGCGCCCTGGTTACGGTCAACAATCACGATTGCTTTCTGGGCAATTACTCCGATTTTGTCCAAAGCCTGCTTGGCTTCCAGAATTGCTTTGCCGCTGGTAGCCACATCATCGATCAGAATTACATGATCACCCTTTTTTAACTCCGGGCCTTCTACCTGCCTCTGCGTCCCATGCTCTTTGGCCTGTTTACGCACAATAAATGTTTTAATCGGCTGTTTATGGATATAGCTTAATGCCGCCAGGGCTCCGACAATGGGATCGGCCCCTAAAGTCGGACCGCCGATTGCATCCAAAGCTTGGCCCTTAATCATCTCCAAGATTATCCCGGCAACCAGATACGCGCCTTCCGGACTCAAGGTAATGATGCGGCCATCAAGATAATAATTACTTTCCTTACCCGAAGAAAGGACAAACTTACCTCTTTTTAAGGCCTCTTGGTTTAACAAATTGAATAACCTAACTTTTAATTCCGCAGGATCCAGTTTTTCCATTATTTTTATTTTACTATCGATAAAGCCGGCTGTCAATACCTTCGTATGCCAATTACTTTGACAAACCTAATTTTCATTGATATTATATCTTTATGTTGCGGGGGTTGTTTAAAGGCTTAAAGGATTTAATTTATCCAAACTACTGTTTAGTTTGTAAAAACAAGATTCCGCCGGCTGGCCAACAGCAATTAATCTGCTCCGGCTGCTGGGATTTGTTTGAGAAAAACCTACCTCCTTTCTGCGCTCGCTGCGGCAGGCACCTGGACTCCCAAGCAATAGAAAAAAACACCTGTCCAAGTTGCTCAAAGTGCAAAGCAAATTTTTATTTTGACCGGGCCTTTAGCCCTTGTACATATACCGGCTCCATCAAGAAACTGATCCATGAGTTTAAATATTCCGGTAAGGATTATCTGGGCAAACCCTTGGGAAAATTAATGCAGACATTTATCCGGGATTACCAATTGCCCATCCAACATCTTGATTTTATTATCCCCATACCACTACACAGGAGCCGGCAGCGGGAGAGAGAATTTAACCAAGCGGAGATCTTAAGCCAAGAGGTCGCCCGGGAGTTCGATAAACAGGTTTTAACCGATGCGCTCATCCGCGTTAAACGCACGCAGACTCAGACGGAACTTACTTTCCGGGAGCGTTGCCAGAATGTAGAAGAAAGTTTCGCCGTAACCAAACCGGAATTAATTAAAGATACGAATTTATTGCTTATCGATGATGTCTTAACTACCGGGGCTACCTCCAACGAGGCAGCCAAATGCTTAAAAAGCGCCGGAGCGAGAAAAGTACTCCTTTTAACTTTAGCCAGTTAACCATGAAAATCCTGCGCAATTATGTCTTAAGAGAATTTCTCGGGCCGCTATTATTATGCCTGGGAGTATTAACCTTTGTCATGGTACTTATCGGTAATTTAAAACGCATTGCGGATTTAGTCATCAATAAAGGAGTGGATATATTCAGCGTAATCCAGATTTTTGCCTACCTTACTCCTTATATTGTCACCTATACCTTGCCGATATCAATACTGGTGGCAGTATTGCTTGCCCTGGGCAGATTAAGCGGCGATAATGAAATAATCGCCATCCGCTCAAGCGGCATAAACCTATTCAAATTAATACTGCCTTTATTAATTATCGGCCTGGCTTTAAGCCTGGCCTTGGCGGTTTTTAATGATCGGGCAGCTTCATATTCGCATTTTGCTTACCGGAAAACCTTACAGGAAATGGGCATAAAAAATCCTACCGCCGCTTTTGAAGCAGGAGTATTCATTGATTCCTTCAAAAAATACATCCTCTTTATCTACCATGTCGATCAGAAGAAAAACCGGCTTAATAATATCCGGATTTACGAACCCCAGGGGGAAGATCGGCCAACGCGCACGATTGTGGCTAAAGCCGGTGAATTTATCACTATTCCCGGGCAAAATGCCATAAAATTAAAACTTATCGACGGAACTTCTGATGAGCCTGACCCGGAAAACCCCACAAATTTCTACAAGCTTAATTTCCGTTCTTACTTTATGAACCTGGATATGGCCCAGATGCAGGATAAGGTTGTCGAAAAGAAATATAAAGAAATGACTATTCACGAATTAAAGCAAGAGGCGGCCAAACTTCAATCCGAAGGCATTAGCCCGGCTCCGCTGATTACCAAAATCCATGAAAAGTTGGCCTTAGCCTTCTCCTGTTTTGTCTTCATGCTCCTGGGCTCTTCTCTGGGAATTATTACCCGCCGGCGCGAAAAATCCATTAACATTGGAATTGCCGTATTAATCATTGTCTGTTATTATCCTATGTATATCGGCTTAACCGCGCTAGCCATGGAAGGAATCCTGCCGGCAGCCCTTGCTCTATGGATACCCAATATCATCTTTGCCTCTATCGGAGGATATTTAACCTATAAACTATGCGCATCTTAGACCGTTACATCTTAAAATCGATTATTTATATATTCTTTTCCTGCATTTTTGTATTTCTGTTTCTCTATATCGTCATTGACCTGCTTTCTAATTTAGATGAGGTATTAAAACACCAGGCCACTTTAGCGCTGCTGGTACGTTACTATGTTTCCTACCTGCCAATCATGTTTGTGCAGGTCTCTCCTTTTGCCTGCCTCTTAAGCACAGTTTATACTTTCGGAAAGCTTAATCATAATAATGAGATCATCGCTATGCGTTCAAGCGGCTTAAGCATATTTGCCATTGCCCGCAATGCCCTGATTTTTGGTTTCCTGATTAGCCTGGCGGTATTCTGGGTAAATGACAGGTTCGTCCCCGTCTCTCTAATTGAAAATCAAAAGATTAAAATCCAAATCGAAGAAGGTTCGCCGAAAAGTAAATCTAAGAAAAACGAGACCATCACTAATCTTACCCTCTACGGCTTAAGAAACAGATTATTTTTTATCAGTAAGTTTTCGCCTGCCGCTAAAACTATGGAAGGAATCACTATTCTAGAGCAGGATGAAAATCAAAATTTGACTAAGAAAATTATCGCAACCAGAGGATATTATCAGGATGGATTATGGAAATTCTTGCAAAGTATTACTTATCGATTTGACCATAACGGGCAGGTAATTGATGAACCCGTCTATCTGGAAGAAGAGATTATGAGTATCCCGGAAACTCCTGAAAATCTTGCCTCTTTAAGGCAAAAACCGGACCAAATGAGCATACGCCAACTGCAAGATTATATCTGGATACTTTCTAAAAGCGGGGCAACTACCGTAATCCGGAATTTAAAGGTGGACCTCTACCAGCGCTTCTACTCGCCATTTACCAGCATCATCATTATACTTCTGGGAATTCCTTTTTCGCTGCTCATGCGTAAACGCGCCACGGGAATGTCGGCTATCGGGGTCTCCATTATCGTAGGATTTCTCTATTATGTCCTGGATGCTGTCTGCCTGGCAGTAGGTAAATCCGGCTTAATCGCGCCGGCGCTAGCTGCCTCATTAAGCCACATAATTATTCTCTCCAGCAGCCTCTACCTTATCGCAAGATTACCATAAAATCAAGGGGACGGTTCTCTCCTTCATAAAACTACTTAAGAGAACCGTCCCCTTTATTTATAAACTCTCGGAATCCGGCTGCCTAAACCGCAGACAATTTCATAGGAGATTGTGCCGGATAAATCCGCAAGCTCTTCAGCAGTAACTTTTTGCTTGCCTTGCCTTCCAATCAAAACAACTTCATCTCCGATTTTTGGCTTAAAATTACCCACATCCACCATAATCTGGTCCATACAAATCCTACCACTAATCCGAAATCGCCTACCACCAATCAGTAACATTCCTAAATTAGAAAGATTGCGCGGATAACCATCACCATAACCAATAGGTAAAATAACGATGCGAGTCGGCCGCTTAGTTATATAAGTGCGGCCATAACTTATGCCGGTGCCTGCAGGAACCTGCTTAATGAAAACAATGCGCGTTTTCAAACTTAAAACAGGTTTTAAATTTATACGTAAGCCTTCTTTCGGATGCAAGCCATAAATTACTAACCCCGGCCTAACCATCGTAAAATGGCTATTCTTATAGTTAATTAACCCAATACTATTAGCCGCATGTACCAAGGGAATAACAATACCTCTCTTTTTTAATTTACTAATTAACCGGTCAAATAAATTAATTTGCAAAACAGTAAATTTACGATCAGAGTCCGCTAAGGCAAAATGCGTAAAAATACCCTGGATTGTAATATTTTTAAGTTTATGAATATCCACTACCAATTCCAACGCCTCAGTGTGCAGAACTCCGATCCTACCCATTCCAGTATCTACTTTAATATGAATGGGCATCCTCTGTTTTAATACAGCCGCTCGAGCATTAAGTGCCTTTGCCGTTGCTCTATCACAAACAGTAGGAATAAGCTGGTAAGTAAAAAGCGGATTGATGTCTTTTTTAAGAATCAAGCCCAAAAGTAAGATCGGAGTTTTTATTCCCGCCCCCCTTAACTCAATTCCCTCATCGATAGAGGCCACCCCCAGATAATCTATCCCGCAAGTAACTAGTCTTTTGGCTACCTCCACTAAACCATGGCCATAGGCATCCGCCTTGACCGTAACTAAAACCTTAGTCTCCGGCTGCAGTAGAGATTTAACTTCTTTAAAGTTATGCTCTAAATAATCCAGATTAATCTCTGCCCAGGTGGGCCGATAACCTATCGCGTTTTTATTTGGCATTCTTTAGAATATAAATAAATGGGTTTAACGGTTAAAACGGAAGAAAATTGTTTAGCTTTAATTTTGGCCAGCGCCAGAGATATAAGATTGTGCGCTTGCACGATCCAATAATCTTTATCCAAAATAGTTGCGTTCTTGATACGGGTTAATAGCGCGTCGCCATACAAAGCTGCGGCATCTCCTAAAATTACCGCCTTATTGGGAAACTTTTTTACTAATTCATCCAGGCTCAGGAGCGCATAGGCACTCTTACGTTTTAAGCTGCCCCGCTCATACCTATAGGCACTGCAGTAAATAAGCGACCGTTTGGCATCCAGCGCAGTAACAATCAAACGATCTTTTACCGGCGCATTCATAGCCAGGATATCTAATGTCGATATTCCGATCACCGGCTTATTTCTTACGACGCTTAATCCTTTTATCGTCGCTAAACCAATACGCATTCCCGTGAATGAACCCGGGCCCAAGCCGCAGGCAAAATAATCAATATCCGCTATTTTTAATCCTAACGCACAAATCACCCGCTGAATAATCGGAACTAATAATTCTGAAAGCCTTCTGCCTACCTGCAGGCTGTATTCATAGAATTTACCGTCTACATACAATCCCAGGCAAAGACGACTAGTGGTAGTATCAATCCCTAATATCTTCATGAATTTTTTCTAATAATTTTCTATATCTGGAGCCTTTAGCCATAAACTTAAAGTACCTTTGATTTCTAGCTTTAGAGAATAGTTTAATCTTTAAAAATTCTTTTGGCAAGATGAATTTTAACCGTTCAGGCCATTCGATAACCGTCACCGCATCGGAATACAGGTACTCCTGAAGCCCTAAAGCCAGAATCTCTTCCGGAGTTTTAATGCGGTAAAAATCAAAATGCTGCAATAAATGTTTTCCTGGATATACGCGCAATAAGACAAAGGTCGGGCTAACGACATTATTTTTATTAATCCCTAACCCTTGAGCGATTCCCTTGGCTAAAACTGTTTTGCCTGCTCCCAGCGAACCGGATAAAAGAATAATCTCGCCTCCGCGAAGATTGCCGGCGATCATTTTACCCAGCCTTAATGTCTGATTAACCGATGAAGATAATTTTTCCATTAAAAATGCCTATAGCCTTGGAACTTAAGTTTAGAATATTCATTTTTAGAATTAATTAATCTTAGGCCAAATGCTTCCGGCATGATTTCACCGATAACTTTAAAACAATATTTGGCGCTCTGAATAATTTTACTCGCTTGGCCCCGGGAGACAGTAAAAAGCAGTTCAAACTCCTCACCCGAACAAAGTGCTTCCTCCATACCTTGAGCCTGCTTACTCAATGGAATAAGGCTTGCGTATAAAACCGCCCCCACCGAGCTCTGCTTTAAAATATGCCCTAAGTCGGCAACCAGGCCGTCAGAAACATCAATCATCGCGTTGATTTTAAAATTATTCACTAAAAATTGCGCTTCTTTTAAGCGCGGAGTAAATTTTAGATGCTTGCCTTTAATCGCGCCGCCAAACTCACCGGTAACCATAATCAAATCACCGGCTCTTGCTCCCTGACGCAAGCAAAGTTTATTTTTCTGGACTACCCCCAGCATGCTCACGTCAATGATCAGCTTACTGGAGGCGGAAATATCTCCTCCGACAATATTAATATTAAATTTCCCGGCCAAATCCAATAAACCTTTAGCCAGACGGTCAATCTGATGAACCTGCATATTCCCGGATAATCCCAACGCCACTACGGCATGCTGAGGGATCCCTCCGCAGGCAGCAATATCGCTAATTGATACCGCCAATGCCTTCCTGCCCACAAGCCTAAGATCAGCGGTTTTAAAAAAATCCACCCCCTCAACGATCATATCGCAGGTAAATAATTGATAACTGCTCTTATTAAGTTTTAAAACCGCGCAGTCATCCCCGCTGCCCTTAACCACAGAAGAATTAATCTTAATCTTTTTTTGAAATCTCTTAATTAATCCAAATTCACCGATATCTTTTAAACGCATTTATTTACCAAAAAAAATTTTGCTAATGTTCTTAAAATATAGCTGCCGGATAATTCCTTTATCCGTGATCAAACCGCTAATTAACTGATGCGGAGTAACATCAAAAGCAGGATTAAGCACCCTGGCCTTTTTCGGAGCAATATCCTTTTTAAATAAAATACTAGTTATTTCTTCAGGCTTACGCATTTCAATCTTAATACCGGCTTTATCTTTTATCGTTAAATCAAAAGTGCTCTGAGGCGCGGCAACATAAAAAGGTATCTTATGATATTTGGCTAAAACTGCCAGATTAAAAGTACCGATTTTATTAGCGGAATCTCCGTTTGCGGCAATCCGGTCTGCTCCGGTAATTACCAGATCGACCTGTCCATCACCCATGAGTTTAGCCGCAGTATTATCGGCAATCAAGGTAACATCTATGCCTTGTTTATACAACTCCCAGGTAGATAAACGCGCGCCTTGCAGTAAAGGCCGCGTTTCGCAAGAGAAAACTTTAATTTTCTTCCCTCGGCCTACAGCAGAATAAATAACTCCCAAGGCAGTGCCATAATCAATGGTGGCTAAAATTCCGGCATTGCAGATTGTCAAAACCGTGCTGTTATCTTTAAGTAACTTTGCGCCGTAAGAGCCGATTTTACGGCAAGAGGACATATCCTCTTGCATAATCTTTTTACCTTCGGCAAGAATAATTTTTTTAATCTTAGCGATTGGCTGCTTTTTATTATTTCCAGCAACCCGGCATATCCTCTCAATGCCCCAGAATAAATTCCTGGCTGTCGGACGGGAACTGGCAATATATTTAGCCGCTTTATTTAATCTCCGGCTAAACCCCAACCAATCAGAACCACGATAATCTTTGATACCTAAATACATCCCTAAACCCGCAGCCACACCTAATGCCGGAGCACCCCGCACCCGCATTATCTTGATTGCCTTCCATAAACTCTTAAGATTATCAATATCAATATAAACTAACTTGAGCGGTAATTTAGTTTGATCGATTAATCTGATTTTGTTATTCTTCCAGTCTATCGTACGGATATTCATATTATCAATTATTAGCGGGTCCTGTCTTGGGTATTTTTTTGCGCTGACGCGCTGCAAAAACACCCAAGCCACCCGCTAATATCATTATAATCCTATAAATTTAGCCAAAATACTTTTTCTAACTTTGATCGCTGCCTCCGGACAAGCCTCTTGGCAGCAAAAACAAGCAATACATTTATTATAATCAATTTTAATCCCGCTTTTCCTGAGCACAATACAACTCTTCGGGCAAACTTTAACGCAGTGGCCGCAGCGCGTACATTTTAAACGCAATGAATAAGGATAATATCTGACTAAAGATTTAAATATTTTCTTTATGATTGGAGGCAGATTAATTACTTTAGCTGAATTTTTCGGCAAAATAAACGGGCGAATATTCAACTTATCAATATCTTCTCCCTCTATTTTGATGCGATTAATTTTATTCTCTCCCAATCCCCGCATAGCTGCTTCTTTAGTGGTCAATACTTCGTAATTATCAATCCCCATTATTCTGGCCATCACCGCATCTAAGGCCACGCAATCTGAACCGGCAAGCAAAAGATCAAGCTGGCGGGCTATTCCGCCGGTAGCCGGCCCATCCCCTTCCATGGCTAATATCCCGTCAATAATCGTTAAGGCAGGCTTGGCCTCCTGATAGATATCCACCAGGATCTTAGCAAAGTCAGCCGGGGAAAAATAATTCTTATGCAACTCGGTTTTATAGGTCCCGGAAACCAGGCCAAAAAGATTCTTGATTGCCCCGGTAAGTAAAGTAAATTCGTGGGTTTTGAATTTAGGCAGGCTGATTAAATAATCGCATTCATCAAGCCAAACGGTAAGGGGAAATTTATTACGCATCCGGCGCTTATCAAAAATTTCCAGGGATACGCCCTCATCCTGACAAACGCCGCGGATACCGGTAATTTTATAAACCTCTTCTACGTTTTCAATATACTGGCCCCAAACACTGGGCCCATCCCCGACAATAATCTTGCAGTTTATTTCCTGTAATAGATGAATAACCGCTCTGACTACTTCCGGATGAGTAGTAATAGCGCACTCCGGCCCCTTGGACATTAAAAGATTAGGCTTTACCAACACGCGGGAGCCGGGCTTAATAAAATTAGTGATCCCGCCTAAAAGATTAACCGTATTCCTGATCGCCAACTCCACTATTGCCGGTTCATAACTGGCGCATTTAACTATGGAAACTTTTGTACTCATCCTAAATTAAAAAATTCCTTTGCGTTTTGAGTTGTCCTGCCTGCAATCTCTTCAAAACTTACCCCTTTGATCCGGCTGACCTCATCAGCCAGTAATTTTATCTGAAACGGCTCATTGCGTTTTCCCCGGAATCCTTCCGGAGATAAATACGGCGCGTCGGTCTCAAGCATCAACTTATCCAGCGGAGTCAGGCTAACCATATCTCTTAGGCCTTGAGCTTTCTTATAAGTAATATTGCAGGTAAAAGAGATAAAAAATCCACACCCTAAACATTCTTGTAAAAAACTTTTATCTCCGGAAAAACAATGCACCACTGCCTCAAGCGGCAAAGCCGCTTTTAAAATCCGCAGAGTTTCTTCTTCGGCCTGACGACAATGTACCACTACCGGCAAATTAAGCTCTTTAGCTAAAGCAATCTGCTTAAGAAATGCCTGCTTTTGATTTTCTTTACCGGATAGATTACGGTAATGATCCAGGCCTGTCTCGCCGATCGCCACCACTTTTTTCCCGGAAGCCATTTGCCTTAACTTTTCTGCTGAGGAAGAATCAAAAGTATCCGCATCATGCGGATGCAAACCCACCGTAGCGTAAATTTCCGGATGTTTCTGAGCCAGCTCACAAGAAGCAGCTGAAGACTCCAAGGTCGCACCAATATTAATAAAATAATTTATTCCTGCTTCCAGGGCACGCCGGATAACCTGGCCGCGATCCGGATCAAAGGCGGGAAAATCAAGATGACAATGCGTATCAATCAGCATGATTAGCTACTTTTTTTTAATTTCAATACGCGGGAATAGCGGATCAGTTTTATTAATCTTAGGGCTACCTAATTGCAATAGTATGGATTCCGCCGTCTTGGGCATAAACGGAGCGATCTCCTGCCCCACTGCTCTAATCGCCTCAACCAGTAACCGGATAAAAGCTTTAAGCTGCTCATCTTTACCTTCTTTTACCAGGTTCCAGGGTTTAGTCTCTTCAACATATTTATTCGTTATGCCGATAACTTCCCAAATTTTCTCAAACGCTAAACTAAAATCATTATTCCGACTTAACGGTGTATAAACCGCCTGATGCAAATCTTTTATTTTCTGTTTTATATTTTCACCGCTGGCATCATATTTGGCCTTGTAAATATCCAATTCCGGAATTATCCCGGCGTAATACTTTTCCACCATGGTCAGTGTGCGGTAAATAAGGTTCCCTAAATCATTAGCCAGATCTCCGTTAAATCTCTTAATAATCGATTCTTCAGAAAAGTTACCATCTAAACCAAAGGGTACATCCCGCAGCAGAAAATAACGGTATACATCGACGCCGAATTTATCGGCCACTTGGCTGGGATTAACTACATTACCGCGCGATTTTGACATCTTATCCTCATTCATCATCCACCAGCCATGAGCAAATATAGTATCCGGCTGCCTGATGCCTAAGGCCTCCAGCATAATCGGCCAATAAACCGCATGATGCCTTAAAATATCTTTGCCTACCAGTTGCACTACTCTCACATCTTTAGCCCACCAATCTGAGCGGTAAATATTCTGCGCGTCAAACTGCCCAACCGCACTAATATAATTAATCAGGGCATCAAACCAGACATAGGTAACATGCTTTGGGCTAAACGGTAAAGGTATGCCCCAACTAAGCCGCTCTATAGGCCTGGATATACAAAGATCCTCCAGCTTATTATTCTCTAAGAAACTTAAAACCTCGTTTCTCCTGCTTGCCGGCTGGATATAATGAATCCGCTCCGGATTTTTTTCGGTATCTTTAATATATTTAATCAGCCAGTCCTGGTATTTTGATAATTTAAAGAAAAAATTAGTTTCGCTGATCTTTTCAAGGAGGCGTTTGCAATCCGGGCATAAATTATCAGTAATCTGCGAAAGCGGCCAGAATGTTTCACAAGGGGTACAATACCAACCCTCGTATTTACCCTCGTAAATATCACCTTGAGCATATACAATCTGCAGCGCCTTTTGCACGAATTTAATGTGCCGATCCTGGGTCGTGCGGATAAAATCATCATGGGATATCTCAAGTTTCTTCCACAAATCTCTAAATTGCAGCACTACTTTATCGACAAATTCAACAGGTGAAAGTTTGGCCTCATCGGCCGCTTTCTTAATCTTCTGGCCGTGTTCATCCGTTCCGGTAAGAAACCAGACATTTTCTTTTCCCAAAATCTTACGGTTATAACGCGCCAGGGCGTCTGCAGCAATATTCGTATAGGAATGCCCGATATGCGGAGAGGCATTCACATAATAAATAGGAGTAGTAATATAGAATTTATTGAACATGATCTTTTTCCTTATAACTTACCTCAATATAACCACCCTCGTCAAGCTGCACGCTAACTAAGCGTTTAAAAACATTCACATTAATTACCCTGCCCTTACCCTCGGCGGTATTTAAATGCTCCCCTTCGCGCGGCAGCCCCTTAGAAAGTATTTTATAAGTTTCATATTCGTAAGATAAACAACACATCAACCTTCCGCATAAGCCGGAAATTTTAGGAGGATTTAACGGTAACCCCTCTTCTTTGGCCATCTTGATCGTTACCGGCTCAAAATCTTTTAAGAATTTTTTACAGCAAAGCTCGCGGCCGCATGAACCATATCCGCCGAAAATCCTGGCCTCATCCCTGACCCCGATCTGCCTTAATTCAATCCGCGCCTTAAACACTTTAGCTAAATCTTTAACCAGATTACGAAAATCTACCCGGCCATCGGAAGTAAAATAAAACAGGATTTTGGAACGGTCAAAAGAATACTCCGCCTTAACCAACTTCATCTCTAATTTATGTTCAGAGATCTTCTTTTCACAGGCGCCAAATGCTTCCTTGGCTTTAATCGCGTTATCGCCAACCTGCTTTAGGTCGCTTTCCTTGGCCAAACGAATTATTCTTTTCGGCGGCTCTTTGGGAATATCCTCAGCGCAGCAGTGCGCGTGCCCCGCCGGAATCACGCATCCGCAATCCAGGCCCCGATCATGTTCAACAATCACCTGATCACCGACTTTTAAAATTAAATTACCTGCCTGATAAAATTGCACCATACCGGAATTATTAAGCTTAACCAGAATCATGCCTTCCATAGTTGCGCTCCTAAATTATGCAAAATTAACTTACTATTAATATTCCTCTCTAAATACAGAAAGCTTTCCGAAAGCGTAGCCATAATCTCATCCAATTGCTTAAAGGAAAACTTAGGAATTATTTTTAGTAAATCACTATGCCGGTCTAAATGAATTGCCTCTTGATTGCTTGCGCCGCATTTTAGTAAATATATATCCCTGAACCAGGATGCCAGGATATTCAAACTCACCCGCAGTTGCTCCTTGTTTTGGCCCATAATATTACGATCCAGCGGTTTTGCCGAAAGAATAAAAGAATCAAATATTTTATTCTTCTCCTGCAGTAACGGGGTATCCTTTAATCTTAAGGCTAAACCTAATCTGCCCTCAGCGTAAAAAGCCAGAAAATGCGCGGCGGCTTTATCTAAAGCATAATTTTTAATCAAAACAGTTTCTAACCGGGCTCTCACCAGAGGACAGAACTTTATCAGTTTGCAGCGGGAAAGCACGGTTTTGATAATATTTTGAGGCTTATGCGTAACCAGAATAATCAACACATCCGGCGGCGGCTCCTCTAATACTTTGAGCAAAGAGTTGGCTGCCTCGGAATTAAGCGCATGGGCGTTATCAATAATAAAAACCTTAACTCTCCCCTCGTATGGCCGAAAACTTGCCTGCCGCAGAATACCGCGGATTTCTTCAATTTTTATCTGAGATTCGCCGTGTTCTATAATATGCAAATCCGGATGCTCTGACTTTTCAATTTTACGGCAGGAATCACAGAGTCCGCACGGTTTATTAGTTTGCCCCGTGCAGTTTAATTCCTGGGCAACGATTTTAGCAACCATCCGTTTGCCGATTCCCTCCGGGCCGCTAAAGATATATGACCCGGAAAAACGGTGATTTTCCAAATGCGCCTTAATAATAGTTAATGGCCGGTCATGGCCCAAACAATCGCTAAAGCGCATTCACTATCTCCCTGATTTTATTTTGCGTCTTAAACTTATCTTCCAGCACCTTAACCACCTTAATCCTTTGCGGCTCTTCTTTAGCCAATAGCAAGTACCCCTTCCTGACCTTTTCATGATAACTCAGGCAGCGCTGTTCAATACGATCCCGGCAATTCTGCCGATGCTTAAGCCCGCTTTTTACCGGTAAATCTAAAAGAATAGTTAAATCCGGTTTAATGCCTTGCGTGGCAAAATTACTCAAGAACTTAATTAACTTTATATCTACACCTAACCCAAACCCCTGATAAGCAATGGTAGAATCAAGGAATCTGTCGCAAATAACTATTTTTTTAGCCTCTAGCGCCGGTTTGATTATCTCCTCAACTACCTGAGCCCGGGCCGCCATATAAAGCAAAGTTTCTGCTTGAGCGGATATCCTGCTTTTAGGATCAAGTAATATCGTCCTGATCATCTCACTTAGCCTTACTCCGCCTGGTTCACGCAGATAAATTACCTTGGCCCCCCTAGCCTTAAGATAATTAAAAAGCATCTCCGACTGCGTGCTCTTGCCGCAACCTTCAGAACCTTCAAATGTAATAAATTTACTTTTCATATTAATACCTTGTGCGGGTCATGTTCTCAGCGTCTGCCTTGTCTTGTTTCTCCGCGCACCGCTCGATTTTCCCCAGCGTGGAAAATCTTCGCTCGAGGAGAATTTTGCGCTCCCCGCCAAGAATCGTGGCGGGACCGTGCCCGCGCAAAATTCTCACGTGCGCTCCGAAACAAGCCAAGTCATCCGCTAAATTCAAATTTAATAAAAACCTTGACATATATCGCATTATAAGATATATTCTTAATGCGGGCGTTGACTGGGTCGATGGCTCGCATTTTTTATTTCTCCTTCGGACTAAACTCCCACACACTAAAGTAATTCGGTTGATGCTTCGTAAAATTCTTAGCTAAGGATTGTACTCCTAATTTACCTTTCAGAAAATCGCAAACCTTGCTTTTAAACACGTCTGCTTTCCTCTCTGGTTGTCGGTCTCTCTTAAAATCCAATACAATACATCCTATCATAACGTCTACTAGCTGAATAAAGAGTGATGCATGCGACTCCAGCACAGTTGCATTATAAACAGTAGGCAATGATCTAATCTCCGGCTCATAATATTTAGTGCTTGTTTTCGGCTTTCCCAAAAAATCCGCAACCACACATATCCTATCATCCGGGTTCATATTATTTTTAATAAGCATTTTAGAATAACCAATATAGGCTTCCCAAGTGTCTGAAAAAACGTCTTCGATTTTAACCCCAGGATTTGTTTTATCAATCACAAGACTACAGAATTGGAGTTTTGTAAATTTAAAATACAAATTAATAAGATCATAATAGAATTCGTGGGATCCGCGAGTAATACTTGAAAACTTAAACTCAAAACACCCCTTCTTTACCGGTTGCCCTTTTACTTGCCTTTCAAGATCAAGCTTTGATTCGGCCCTATTTTTTAACATACGAAATTCTTCGTATAAAGCCGATGTATCATCGCACTTTAACAGACCTATCGCAAAGAACCGTTGATCTGGATCATTGTGTAGTACGCCTGTTTCATCAATAAAGCCAAAATAATTAGCCATATCTAATGCATATCGCTCTTGCCTATATTACAACTGGCTTAACTGATAAAATCTCAAGTAGCATATGCAGCTTGCCATCTGGCCGAATTTTCTTCTCCATAACCTTTGCTTTTAGTATAACAGGTTTACCCAATAGGGATTCATCTACGACTCCTTCAGCAGCAATCGCTGATAGAATCATAAATTCTGACGTATCTGTGGCAACAACAACTAAATACTCATTCTGATATTCAGAAATCAGCCAACATCGTCCTGTCGATATTTCGCCAACTTCAACAGTGTCAACAAAAGGTGTGGCCAAATCTGCTTTGACCACGCCAATAATGTTTAACAGAAATACACCTGCTATGAAAATATAGCTTAGTAATCGTTTCATGCCTCCCCCCTGTTAATATTAATATTTTTTCATCTAACAATTAATAGACGAACTTCGCATTTTCTACTGCTCTCTTTCTGTTCTTGTTCAAAATAGCGTATTTTTTGAGCCCAATATTCGTACTTGTTCTATAATAGCAGGAAATACGCATTTCGTATAACACCTAAAAATATTTTTATGAGAATTAAATTACCTTTCCGCCAACATCTCTGCCGCCTCTTCTAAGTCTTCCGGAAACACATCCACATAATACCTCAATGTCGTCGCCACATCTGAATGCCCACGTTAAATTCCCTTAAGTAAATCCAGCCCCTGAAATAATAGAACCGTTTCTATTTATCTCCATGAACTTATTCCTTACTTAGCGGGTTCTGCCACTGCGGCACCCTACCGTGCTCACTTACGTTGCGCGCGGTAGGAGACCCGCCTCCGTGTCACCCGCTATAACTTTTTACGCCAAGTTGTAACGTCTTTGGAATCTTCTAAAATAATACCTTTGGCTTCTAATTCTTTTCTTATTTTATCGGATAAAGCAAAATCTTTATTTTTACGTGCTTCCCTTCTTTTTTCAATTTCTATTTCAACTTCTTCCTTTAAAGAAACCTCATCAAGAAATGTCATCTTAAATATTCTAAGGATGTTTTCAAAAGATATCCCTAAAATATCTAATGACTCACTCAATACTTTTCTTCCACTCTTAATAAAATCCGCATCATTAATATGCTCATTTATTAATGTTACCAAATCAAATATACTTGCCAACGCTTGGGGCGTATTAAAATCATCATCCATAACTTCAATAAATTTATTTCTAATATTATCTATCTCATCAAACTGCTTTAAAATTGACTGTTTATCATTTAGAGGAACGCTTCTGTCCATTTTGCCTTTTAATATCGCTATTCTCTCCAGCGCCTGCTTTGCCTCCTGGATTTTCTCATCAGTATAATCAACCGGATGTGCATAGTGCGCGAACAAGAAGAAAAACTTAAGCAGCTCGGAATTGTGATACTTAGCAATAAAATCCTTAATGGTTATAAAATTCCCTAAAGACTTCGACATTTTTTGGCTATTAATCGTCAGCAAACCATGATGCATCCAGTAATGGGCAAATTTTTTACCGGCGGCTTCAGATTGGGCAAGCTCATTCTCGTGATGTGGAAAAATAAGATCAATTCCGCCGCCGTGAATATCGAATTCATCTCCTAAGATATCCGAGCTCATTACCGAACACTCAATATGCCAACCCGGCCTGCCGCGTCCCCAGGGGCTATCCCAGGCAGGCTCTCCGGCTTTAGCGGATTTCCATAAAGCAAAATCAAGCGGGTCTTTCTTTTTTTCACCAAGAGCAATTCTTGCTCCTAATTCCATTTTTTCTATCACCTGTTTAGATAATTTTCCATAATCCTTTGCTTTTCTAATATCAAAATACACGTCTCCCTCAGAAACATAAGCGCAACCATTCTTAATAAGCTGCTCTATAAATTTCTGCATTAAAGGATTCTCTTGGCTGACATATTCGGTTGCCTTAGGTTCAACATCCGGTTCAAGAATGCCCAAGCTTTTCATATCTTCATGGTAAAAATCAAGATACTTGGTAGAAACTTTTCCAACTGCGATGTTTAAATCTTCGCCCTGAAATTCCTTTCGCGCTTTATCGATAATTTTATCATCGACATCAGTCACATTTCTGACAAATTTAACTTTATACCCCCTGTAGGTTAAATACCTTCTGATCACATCAAATATATAAGCACTCCGGGCATGCCCAATATGCGGTTGATCATAAACCGTAGGGCCGCAGGCGTACATCTTGATCTCTTTCGGCTTTAAGGGGAGAAGTTCTTCTTTTTTTCTGGAAAGGGAGTTATATATAAAAATAGGCATGAAAAAGCACCTTACTTCTTTTCTAGATTCTTAACTCTGTCCTGCAGCTCTTCAATGGCCTGCATAATCGGATCCAGAATCCGGGCATGATCCAGGCTAATGTCCATTTTCTTACCATCCTGCTTGGTAATCCTGCCGGGAACACCGATCACCGTAGAATTCGGCGGGACATCTTTAATCACTACCGCATTTGCTCCGATATAAGCATTATCTCCGATAACAATATTACCCAGGACCTTGGCTCCGGCGCCGATGACCACATTATTGCCGACAGTAGGATGGCGCTTTCCCTGGACAATCCCGGTACCGCCCAAGGTTGCGCCCTGATAAAGCAGGACATCATCTCCGACAATGGCAGTTTCTCCGATGACCACCCCTAAGCCATGGTCAATAAAAAACCGCTTGCCGATAATCGCGCCGGGATGGATCTCAATACCAGTAAAGAATCTGGCAATCTGCGATAAAGCCCGTGCCAGAAAAAATAACTTTAACCTGTAAAAAAAATGCGCAATCCGGTGATAAATTAAAGCGTGCAGCCCGGGATAAAGTAAAATTACCTCTAAGAAACTCTTGGCCGCCGGATCTCTTTTTTGCGCCGCCCTGACGTCGGCATAAAAAATTACCCAAATAAGCACCAGCTTAATCACAAAAATTGCTAATAATATAATTAAGATACTAATCAAATAATCCATATTACTCTCCCTTAATTAAAGAAGCTGTCGCATAACAAGCAATTGCTTCCCGCTGCCCCACGGCATCCAATCCTTCATTAGTTTTTGCCTTGATGTTTAAAATATCCTGGCCAATACCTAGAAGCGAGCAAATCTTTTCTTTCATCTGTATCTTAAAAGGGATAAGTTTCGGCTCTTGAGCAATAATAATCACATCCAGGTTATTGATTTTATAACCGCTCTTATCTACAAGCTCTTTAACTATTGCCAACAGGCGGCTGCCGGCAATGCCCTGATATTTAGGATCTGTATCCGGAAAATGCTCTCCGATATCACCCAGTGCTAAAGCTCCCAGTAAGGCATCGCAAAGCGCATGGATCAGCGCATCCCCGTCAGAATGCCCCAGGAGCCCTTGAGTATAAGGAATTTCTACGGCACCTAAAAACAGTTTTCTCCCTTCAACCAAACGGTGGATATCATAACCCATACCAACCCTATACTGCATGCCTGCGCCTCTTGGCGATTAACCCGGCAAATAGTAAATCTTCGCCGGTAGTAATTTTAATATTCTGATAACTTCCCTGGACAATTAAAACATCCTCTCCTAATTTTTCAACCAAAGAAGCATCATCAGTAACTTTTTCTTTGCCGTATTTTTTATACGCTTGCAGAAGCAATTCTTTTCTAAAAACCTGCGGAGTCTGAATCTCCCAAAGATTGTCTCTATCTAAAGTTTCCTTGACGATATTATTTTTTTGGGAAAATTTTATCGTTGCCTTGGGTTTCACTGCCACGATGGCTGAACCGGTTTTTTTCGCCGCCAGAATAACTTTAGCGATAGTTTCCCCATCGATAAATGGCCGGGCAGAATCATGAATCAACGCCCAATCGCTATTCCCACTGGCCATTTTAAGGCCGTTATACACGGAATCCTGCCGCCGCCTGCCGCCTAAAACAAAACGCTTAATTTTCTTAAAAGAATACTTCCTGATTAACCGCTTTATCGCCTGTTGATTCTTGGCGTTTACCACCACAATAATCTCATCAATCTGGGGATGTTTATCCAGGGTGTTCAAAGAATAAATTATTGCCGGCAATTTAGCTATTTTTACTAAAGGCTTAAGTACCGCCGCACCCAACCGCTTACCCTGCCCTGCGGCCAGAATAATCGCGCTAAGCATTATTTCTCAACTTTGGTAAAAATCATTCTGCCGGCCTGGGTCTGCAGGACGCTAGTCACCGTGACTTTAACATCCTGGCCGATCAACCGGCGCGCGTCTTCAACCACCACCATCGTGCCGTCATCCAGATAACCCACCGCTTGATTATGCTCCTTACCCTCCTTAATCAGCTTGAGATGCATCTCTTCTCCGGGAAAAACCACCGGCTTAAGGGCATTAGCCAATTCATTGATATTTAAGACCTTGATCCCCTGGATACTAGCTACCCGGTTTAAATTAAAATCAACCGTAAGAATTTTTGCTTCCAGCAACTTGGCTAACAAAACTAATTTCGCGTCAACCTCCGTGGTCTCGGTAAAATCCTGTTCATGTATCGTAATATCCATCCCCGGTTCATTTTGGATAGTATTCAGTATCTCTAAACCCCGCCTGCCTCTTTGGCGTTTAATCGGATCAGTGGAATCAGCAATCTGCTGCAATTCCCTGAGCACAAATTTTGGAATAATAATTTTTCCGCCTAAAAAACGGGTTTTACAAAGATCCACAATCCTGCCGTCAATAATTACGCTGGTATCTAAAAGCACTACATCCTGCGACTGGTCCTGCCGGCGCAGGCGCACATAAGGAATAATAATATTGAATTCGTCTTTCCCGCGTAAAGCCATCACCATGCCCAGATAGCAAAAAATCAGAGTTAACCCTCCCCTGATCCTGGAAAGCATATTGGCATCCACAGGAGCAAGGCTAAAAGCATCGCCCACCAGCTTAGCCATAATCAACCCTAAGATTAATCCAAATACCGCGCTGGATAAGCCGCTTACCGAAACTTTACGTAAACCCGCCTCGAGAAGAATCATAATTATCGCTGCCAGGGCTCCCACAGATATGCCGATAAAACCACTGCCTCCCGACAGCGCCGTCTGGTAACCGATAAACATGCTTCCTAAGATAAATAAAAGCCGCGCTAATAATAAATTCATTTTCCTGCCTCCTCATTTTTCCCCAGCCTCCGGCGGTTTGGGGAAATATGACCCCGAGCTCCCGCGAGGGGGAAAATCAACAGATCATCTACTGCTTAACTGCCGAACCCAAGATGATATCCAGAGCTTCCTTCAAAGTAGAAACAGCAATAATCTCCATCTCTGATTTTTTGAATTTAAGATTCTTGATGCTGTTTTTTGGTAAGATGCACTGCTTGAAACCTAACTTCTCTGCTTCATTTACGCGCGTGAGCACCTGGGAGATACTTCTGATTTCACCGCTTAAACCTACTTCTCCTAAAACTACCGATCGAGGTATCACTTCCTGATCACGGAAGCTAGAGGCAATCACCGCGCATACCGCTAAATCCGCTGCCGGGTCTTCTATTTTTATGCCTCCGGCAACATTAATAAATATATCTTCAGCTTCCAGAGCCAGGCCCATGCGTTTCTCTAAAACCGCCACCAATAAAGAAAGCCGGTTAAAATCAAAACCCTGTGCCCGGCGCCGGGCATAACCAAAGCTGCTCCTGGAGACCAGCGATTGGATCTCTACCAAGAGAGGCCGCGAGCCTTCCAGAATTGAAGTGACGATGGTGCCGGAAACATTACTGGGCCGCTCAGCAAGAAAAATCTCGGAAGGATTCTTTACTTCCACTAAACCTATCGCCGCCATTTCAAATACCCCGATTTCATTGGTTGAACCAAACCTGTTTTTCACTGCCCGTAATATTCTATAGATCGCGAAACGATCACCTTCAAAATACAGCACCGTATCCACAATATGCTCTAAAACGCGCGGGCCAGCCAAGGCCCCTTCCTTAGTAACATGACCGATGATAAAAATTGAAGTCCCGGTAGTTTTAGCTAACTGTGTAAGCGCTCCGGCGCATTCCCTTACCTGGCTGACACTGCCGGGAGAAGAACTAATCCCGGGATCAAAAATAACCTGAATGGAATCAATCACTACTACCTGAGGCTTTAATTTTTTTATATATTCAATAATTAAAGATAAGTCTGTCTGGTTAACGATATACAGATCGCCTGATCCTGACTCACCTAAGCGTTTCGCGCGTAACTTAGTTTGGGCCACGGATTCTTCGCCGCTGACATAAAGCACGCGGATTCCCTGCTGAGTTAAATGATTGGAGACCTGCAAAGAGATCGTAGATTTTCCCACCCCGGGATCGCCGCCGATTAAAATCACTGACCCCTTAACAATCCCCCCGCCTAAAACCCGATCCAACTCCAGAATATTGGTTTTTAACCTATCCTCATCCCTAGCCACTACATCCTTCAGGAGAACCGGGCCGTCTTTATATAAACTAACCCTCTCTTTGGCGCCGGAGGAAACAGGAGTATAATCCTCTTCATTAAAAGAGTTCCAACTGTTACAGTCCGGGCACCGGCCTAACCATTTAGGGGACTGATAACCACAGCTTGAGCAGCTAAAAACCGACCTGGTCTTCATTATTTCTTTTCTTTAGTTTTAATCAGTAACTTCCAAGGATTCTTGCGCACATCGGTAAGCAGGGCTTCCAGTTCATTATAAACCGCGTCATCATAAAGCAGCTTGCCTAAAGAACCCTCTTTATCCCTGATCTTCATAATCCCGTCATCTAAATTACGTAAGATACTTTCGGCCCGGTTAAATATCTCATGTATCGGCAAAGGATCAATTCCAATCAAAGATTGATTATCTTTAAGAAAATTAGCGTAATCCTTTCCCGGGATAATCTCTACGTATTTCTCACCCAGCAGGCCCAGAGTATTCACCCAAACCGTGGAATCAGCAGGGACGCGAACAATATCCCTGACCCAGGCCTCCAGGCGCACAATCGAACGATTTTCCTGAGGTATAAACTGCAAACCAATTTTTTTTACCTCTCCCACATCCAATCCGGCAAAACGCACCGGCGCCCCGATCTTTACTCCGTTGACAAAATTAAAGTTAAGATTAATCCGATAACCTGAACTCCAAGTCTTAAATCCGCCAATCGATAATATAAAAATAACTAAAATGGTTAAACCGATAAAAACAAAAATTCCTACTTTTAACTCTAATTTAGTTTTACCGAAAATCATTTAAACCTCCGTTTATTTAAAATTATCCATTGCTTCGGTTATCGGCCCTTTAGAAAGTCCATTAATAAACTGGTGGACTACCGGATCCCTCGTCTCCTGGATCTGTTTAGGAGTACCCTCTAGAATTATTCTTCCTTTATACAACATCGCGATCTTATCGGCAATGTGATAGGCGCTTTTCATATCATGAGTAACCACCAAAGAGGTAACTTTCAATTTATCGTGCAATGAACGGATCAGTTCATTAATACTATCGCCGGTGATCGGGTCCACTCCCGTAGTCGGTTCATCATAAAGAATAATCTCAGGTTTTATGCAAATTGCCCGGGCTAAAGCCACGCGTTTCTTCATCCCTCCGCTTAATTCTGACGGCATAAGATTACCAATACCGCTCAAGCCGACTAAAGATAAAGACTCCTCTACGCGCCCTAAGATCTCTGTTTGGCTCATCCGGGTATGCTCCAGCAGGCTAAAACCCACATTTTCACTCACATCCATCGAATCAAAAAGAGCGCCTCCCTGGAAAACCATGCTGATTTTTGCGCGCAAAGCAACTAATTCTAATTCTTTTAAACCGGCTACTTCTTTAGACTCAACTAAGACCCGGCCGCTATCCGGCCTTAATAAACCGACGATATGTTTAAGTAAAACCGATTTCCCGCAGCCGCTCCTGCCGATAATTACGCAGGTTTGCCCGGTTTGCACGTTTAAACTTAATTCATCCAAAACTAAGTTATTATTAAATTTTTTACTTAAACGCTGTATCTCAATCATGTTTTTAAGGAAAAATAAAATAAAACAGGGCGGTAAATAAACAATCCGCGGCAATAATCATCAAAAAGCTAAAGACTACTGAACGCGTAGTGGCCCGGCCTACCCCCACTGCTCCGCCTTCGACATTAAAACCTTCATAGCAGCTGACTAAGGCGATCACCATGCCAAAAATCCAGGCTTTAAATAATCCCGTGAATAAATCTTTATAAAACAGGGCAGAAAAAGTCATATTCATGTACATATTACTGGTAATCCCCAATTTTACTACACAGATAAGATAACTGCCGATGATGCCGATAATATTGGCATATAATGTAAGCAAAGGAAGCATAATACTGAGAGCGACGAAACGCGGCACCACTAAATATTTTATGGGATTAGTAGCCAAGGTTTCCAAAGCATCAATCTGCTCGGTAACCTGCATCGAGCCTAACTCCGCGGTATTGGCCGCCCCGACTCTTCCGGCAACGATCAAAGCAGTAATTACCGGGCCTAATTCCCGCACGATGGCTAAAGCTACTAAACTGGCGATGTACATCTCCGAGCCGATGCGCTGCATAAAATAACCAAACTGCAGCGCAAAAATAAAACCAATGAACAAAGCCACCACCGAAACAATCGGCAGGCTGTCAGAACCGGCTTTCCCGGATTGCTCGAGGATATGGCCGTATTTATAGGGCGGCTTAAATGTCTGATAGACAGTCTGTACCGTTAAATTGGTTAAACCGCCGAAAAAATACATAAAAGAAAGTATCTTGCGGCCCAGGTCTATAAAAAATAAAGTAAACATTATTCGAAAACAAGCTCTTCGTTCTTACGCGTTACTTTAATCAAAGAGCCTTCCTTATATTTCTTGGAAATAATTTCATTGGCCAGTGAATCTTCCATGAATCTCTGGATCGTTCTTTTTAAGGGCCGGGCGCCAAAAACCGGATCAAATCCCTTTTCAATCAAAAGCTCCTTGGCCTCCTGGCTAACCTCCAGAATGATCTTTTGTTCCTTCAGGCGGCCGATCACATAACCAATTTCAATATCAATGATTTTTGTCAAATCCTCCCTAATTAATTGCCTGAAAACAATAATATCATCGATACGATTTAAAAACTCCGGTTTAAAGGCATGTTTAACTGCTTCCAGGAGTTTATCTTTCATATCCTGATAAGTACCCTCTTCTTTCTGCGACTTAAAACCCAGTGAACCGGTCTTGCGGATCAATTCTGCGCCGACATTAGAGGTCATAATAATAATCGTATTCTTAAAGCTCACCTTGCGGCCAAAGCTATCGGTAAGCCGGCCTTCTTCAAAGACCTGCAGTAGTAAATTAAAAACATCCGGGTGCGCTTTTTCAATCTCATCCAGGAGTATAACCGCATAAGGCCTGCGGCGTACGCGCTCGGTAAGCTGGCCGCCCTCCTCATATCCCACATATCCCGGAGGAGCGCCAATCAGCCGCGAAACATTAAACTTCTCCATATACTCTGACATATCCAGCTGCAACAATGCCTCCTCGTCGCCGAACATAAACTCCGCCAATGCCCGGGCGAGCAGGGTTTTGCCAACACCGGTTGGGCCCAAAAATATAAATGAACCAATTGGCCGCTTAGGATCTTTAATCCCGGCCCGCGACCGCCTTACCGCGTGGGCAATCGCTTCAATCGCTTCATTCTGCCCTATCACGCGCTTATGCAACTGGTCTTCAATCTTAAGCAGCTTCTCACTTTCTTTTTCTTCTAATCTAAAAACAGGAATCCCCGTCCACTGCGCTAAAATTTTAGCAATATCCTCAGCGGTTACCTCCGGGCGCATTTTATCTTTGGCCTGGCCCCACTCTTTATTTAACCGTTCTAGCTCCTGACGTATTGTACGCTCCTGATCCCTTAAAGAAGCGGCTTTTTCAAAATCCTGACTCTTAATATAAGCTTCTTTTTCTTTTCTTAAAGACTCAACATTAACTTCGATACTCTTGATATTTTCCGGAACAATCAGAACATTTAAACGGCTCCGGGAACCGGCTTCATCAATTAAATCAATCGCTTTATCCGGCATAAACCTTCCGGTAATATAACGGTCGCTTAACACTGCCGCCGCCTCTAACGCTTCATCTTTAAAAGTAACCCGGTGATGCGCTTCGTATCTATCGCGCAAGCCTTTTAAAATCTTAATCGTCTGCTCTATGTTAGGCGGTTCCACCATAATCGTCTGAAAACGCCGCTCTAAAGCCGCGTCCTTTTCGATATATTTACGATACTCATTGATAGTCGTCGCCCCAATGCATTGCATCTCCCCCCGGGAGAGCGCGGGTTTCATAATATTAGAAGCATCAATGGCGCCTTCGGCAGCACCCGCGCCGACTAAGGTATGTAACTCATCAATAAAAATAATTACATCCTGAGAACGTTTAATTTCCTCCATAATCGCTTTAATTCTTTCCTCAAACTGGCCGCGGTATTTAGTCCCGGCAACCATCAAGGCTAAATCTAAAACCACAATGCGTTTCCCCCTTAAAACTTCCGGAATATTGCCGGCGATGATTAGCTGCGCCAGGCCTTCCACAATCGCAGTTTTACCTACTCCGGCTTCTCCTAAAAGCACCGGATTATTTTTAGTGCGCCGGCTTAGAATCTGGATCACCCGTTCAATCTCCTGCGTGCGATCAATTACCGGATCCAATTTATTTTCACGTGCCAACGCCGTAAGATCCCTGCCAAAAGCATCCAAAGCCGGAGTCTTAGATTTTGCTGTTTGCGCTCCTGGCGAACTCATCCCCGGCAAAGCCGAACCCAAAAGGCTCATCACCTCATTACGCACAGAATTTAGATCCATACCTAAATTTAACAACACCTGCGAAGCAATGCCTTCCCCTTCGCGAATAAGCCCAAGCAAAAGATGCTCCGTACCGATATAATTATGCCCCAAGGAACGCGCTTCCTCCGCCGCCAACTCTAAAGCTTTTTTGGCACGAGGGGTAAAAGGAATATCCCCGATAATCTGAGTAGCCGGCCCTGGCTGTACTAATTTTTCAATCTCCAATCTAATATTTTCAAGTGAAACCTCCAACTTCTGTAATACCGCGGCCGCCACTCCTTCTCCTTCTCGAATTAACCCCAAAAGTATATGCTCAGTGCCGATATAATCATGATTAAAACGCCTGGCCTCTTCTTTAGCTAAAATAATTACTTTTCTTGCCCTCTCCGTAAAACGATTAAACATGTTTTTTCTCCTCCTAGATAACGACAATGTAACAAACCTTGCTGACTTTAAACAGTAGGGTGGGTTTAAACCCTTTAAACAGTAGGGTGGGTTTAAACCCACCCTACTGTAATTGATAATTAATAAAAATCAACAGAGTTTATTGTAATGTCTAAATAATGCATCCCTATAATAAACTTAATTTCTTACGAATCAACTCCGCCCTTTTTAAATCCCGCTGATCTGATGAAAGTTTTACATTCTCCAGCTTCTGCAAATGCGCCGGTTGAGTAATGATAAAAAGTTCATTAATCGTGCGCCGGTCGATATCTTTGACCATGCCCAGATCACTTCCTAATCTCACCATGGACAACAATTCAATCGTCTCCTGGCTGGTAATAATCCGGGCGCTTTTTAAAATACCCAGGGAACGATTAATCCTGTCCTCCAGGATCTCTTTGCTTTTAGCCAGCATAATCTCCCTGGCCTGCGTCTCCTGTTCAATAATCTGCCGGATTAGGCCATTAATATTTTCGATAATCTCAGTTTCGCTGTGGCCTAAAGAAACCTGATTAGAAATCTGAAAAAAATTACCGCTGGCCTGTGTTCCTTCTCCGTAAAGGCCGCGCGTGGTAAAACTCAATTTGGCGATGGCGGCCAATACCCGCTCGATCTGCCGGCTCATCACCAACGCCGGTAAATGCAGCATCACGCTCCCGCGCATACCCGTGCCGATGTTCGTCGGGCAAGCCGTAAGATAACCGAAATCCGCCAGATACGCATAATCCAGAAAATTAGCTAAAGCATCATCAATACCATTAATAATCTCCCAGGCCTCGAAAAGATTAAAACCCGACTGCATAAGTTGAATCCGTAAATGATCCTCTTCATTGATCATTACGGCGATATTTTCTTCATCATTAACCAATACCGCTTTCTGCTCTGTCTTCTGAGTATGCTCAATAGACATCAGATGTCTTTCCACTAAAAACTGCTTATCGATACTGTCTAAATTTGCCAGGACAAAAAGCGTGGAGTTCTTAAGCAGCGGGACTTTTTCTATTGCCTGGCTGATCTTTTCCATAATCGCATTTAACTGCGCCTTAGATGCCCAATGCGGAAAAGGAAATTTATTGAGATTCCTGGCCAGGCGTATTCTACTGGAGATAACCACATCCGAATGCGGCCCTGTCCCCTTAAGCCATTCGCTAGTATGATTGATTAAATCATTAATTTGCATATTATTATTCTTCTTTTTCCTTCTTGCCTTCCATTTCTTTGATCTGATCGCGCAGGCGCGCCGCCTCTTCAAAAGCCTCTTGGCGAATGGCTTTTTGCAATTGGTTTTTTAATTCTTCCAAGCCGGCTTTCTTTTTATAAAGCTTAGTAATAACTTTTGTCTTAGCCGGATTTTTACCAATATGCTGATTTGAGCCGTGTATACGTTTTAACAAAGGGGCCAGGTATCTGCGAAAAACATTGTAACACTCCCCACAACCCAGCCGGCCAATCTTCTTAAAATCCGCGTAGGTCAAGCCGCAGCTATGGCATTTCATCGTAACCATCTCTTCTTCTTTACTGGAAGGCTTCTCGAAATCCGCCATACCCGCCAACAGGTCACTTAAACCAAACTGCTGTTCCATGGCCGCGCTTTTATGCCTGGCGCAGTCTTCACATAAATGCAGTTCATTCATCTGCTCATCAATGATCTCAGTCAAATGCACGGTGGCCGGATTTTTACCGCAAACATCGCAAAGCATTAGTATTTTACTCCATTTTTCGCAGTGAGCTCTTTAAACTTCTGCATCAGGCTCAAGGTAATTTTTCCCGGTTTTCCCTGGCCAATAACCCGGCCATCCACCTTGACTACGGGGATAACCTCGGCGGCGGTGCCGGTAAGAAAACACTCATCCGAAATGTAAACTTCATGGCGCGTAATTACATGTTCGTGCGCCGGAAGCTTATGCTTTCGGGCAATCTCTAAAATGGAATCGCGGGTAATCCCGCGTAAGGTCCCCATGCACTGCGGAGGAGTATAAAGATGCCCATTTTTTACCACAAAAATATTATCTCCGGTGCACTCCGCCACATACCCTAAAGAATCCAGCATGATTGCTTCATCGCAGCCGGCATTGGCTGCCTCAATTTTAGCCAGAATATTATTTAAATAATTTAAAGACTTGATCTGAGGATTAAGCGCTTCCGGTAAATTACGCACCGTAGGCACGGTAACAATCGTTAATCCTTCATGATAAAGCTTCTGCGGATACAAAGCAATTTTATCAGCGATAATAATAATTGTCGAGCCCTGATTACATTTACGCGGATCAAGGCCCAGGTCGCCTTCTCCGCGGGTAACCACCAGGCGGATATAAGCATTGTCTAATTTATTCACCTTCAGCGTCGAAATAACCGCCTTAATCAGCTGCTCTTTGGACAAAGGGATCTTTAACATAATACTCTGGGCAGATTCAAAAAGCCGGTCAATATGTTCCTGCAATTTAAACACGCGGCAATTATAGGAACGGATCCCTTCAAAAACCCCGTCCCCATAAAGCAGGCCATGGTCAAAAACAGAAATTTTAGCATTATCCTTATCATAAAATTTTCCGTTAATATAAATCTTCATTAATTTCTCCTCTCATATAAGGTGTCATTGCGAGGAGCCGTAGGCGACGAAGCAATCCAGATCAAGATTGCTTCGCCACTACGTGGCTCGCAATGACAGGAACTAATGTAAAATGGCTCCGTCTTTCAAATGCATGACCCTGCTTGCCCCAATTGCAATCTCTTTATCATGAGTAACCATGATAATCGTAACCTTCCGGCTCTGATTAAGCTCAATTAAAAGCTGCAAAATCTTTTTGCCGTTTTCCGAATCCAGATTTCCTGTCGGCTCATCGCAGAGCAAAAGCTGCGGATGATTAATCAATGCCCGGGCAAGTGCCACCCTTTGCTGTTCTCCTCCGCTTAAAGCGCTTGGCCGGTGTTTAAGCCTTCCGGATAATCCCAATCTTTCTAAAAGCTCAAGCGCCGCCCCTAAACTTTTTTTTCTTTCCCACCAGGATTTCAAGATTCCCGGTAATAAAACATTTTCCAGGGCATTTAATTCCGGCAAAAGATGGAAAAACTGAAAAACAAAACCTACCTGTTGATTACGAAAAGCGCTCCGGGCATTTTCGTCTAAAGTATAGATATCCGTCCCTTGAAAATAAACTGCGCCGCTTGTAGGATTATCCAGGCCCCCTAAAATATGCAGGAGCGTGGATTTGCCTGCTCCCGAAGGGCCTTGAATCACTAAAAATTCACCCTGGGCAACGGTAAAATTTATATCTTTTAATACTTCCAGGTTACTGGAATTATCACGGTAACTTTTACCAATCGCGCTGGCTTTGACTATCGGATTACTCATGCCTGACCGCCTCACTCGGAATGATGCGGCTGGCATAATATGCCGGGTAAATACTGGCCGCTAAAGTTATCACCAAAGCAGAAATTACGATTAAGGTTACGTCACTCATATTAATATTCACCGGAATACGGTCAAAATAATAAATATCTTTTGGAATCAGGCTTCTGCCGATAAGCTTAGAGATAATTTCTACCACCTTATCTAATGAGAACGCCAGGCTGACCCCGGCAGCCAGGCCCAGAAAAATACCGGTAATGCCAATAGCCATCCCTTGAAAAATAAAAATCTGCAAGATGCTCTTGGTCTTGGCCCCCACAGAACGTAAGATACCGATATCCTTAATCCGGCTCATTACCGACATAATTAAAGTGCTCACGATACCGAATGCCGCCACCACCGTGGTCATGGTCACCACGATAAACATAACAATCTTCTCAAGTTTTAAAGCTTCGAGAAAATTCCTATTCGCATCTATCCAGGTACGTACCTGGTAAGAGCCAAAACCCGATAAGTCCCGGTATAATTTCTCCTTGATATTTTCGACTTTATAAACATCCCGGACTGAAACGGAAATACCGCTGACTACGCCGGGCATTTTGTAAAAATCCTGCGCTCCCTGAATACTCGTTAAGACTAAGCTGGAATCATACAGGTACATTCCGCTATTAAAAATTCCTTTAACATAAAAATCAGTTTTAGCTAAAGTAACCGGGGAAATCAGGCTCAAAACACCCCCTACCTCCAGGCCCAGGCGCAAAGCAAGTTCACTGCCTAAAGCCACCTCATTACCCGCCAGAAAATAACTCCCTAATTTTAAATATTCATTAATCTTAGATGTTTCTGTTTGCAGTTTGGGGTCGATACCGCGCACCTGGACTCCAAAAATCGATTTGCCGGCCTTAACCAGAGCCTGGCCATCAATAAAAGGAGACGCGCCCTGAACATACGGAAAAGTTTTTAATTTGTTAATTACCCCGGCTGAATCCTTAGCGCCGTTATCAAACTCCAGCGACAGATGAGCATTCGTCCCGACCATCTTCTCCTGGAGGAACCGGTCAAACCCGCTCATCACCGAAATCACCACGATTAAGACCATTACCCCAATCGCAATCCCGACGATAGAGATTAACGCCGTAATCGAAATAATTTTTTCTTTTTTACCTGCCCGCAGATATCTCTGGCTAAGCCATAATTCTGAAAACATCTTACGCCTTATCTTCCGCTTGCGCGCGCAGGAGAGGAAATAAAATTACGTCCCTGATTGATGGCTGGTCGGTAAGCAGCATCACCAGCCGGTCAATACCGATACCCAATCCTCCGGCCGGAGGCATACCATGCTCTAAAGCCAGGAGGTACTCTTCATCCACGTTCTTCTTTTCCTCGGCATTAAGGCCCCTGATCTCTTCCTGGAAACGCCGGCGTTGTTCCAGGGGATCATTTAACTCAGAATAGGCATTGGCAATTTCCATTCCTGCCAGATAAAGTTCAAACCTCTCAGAAATCAAAGGATTATCTTTTTTAGCCTTGGCTAAAGGGCAAAGACTGGTAAAATAATCCGTAATGAATACCGGATTAACCTGCAGGCCTTGCTGGAGCGCATCTTCCACAATCTTATTTATTTGAGAACGGCTCAAGCGGTTTTTATCCTTCGCCAATCCTTTAGCCTGCAATTTATCCAACATCACCGCTGGATCATCCTGCGGCTCTATGCCAAACTTATCTTTTACCAATCCGGCAAATGATTGTCTATTCCAAGGAGTTTTAAGATCAATAACCTTGCCCTGATAAAACAACTCCTCTTTGCCTAAGACTTCCCTGGCGAGATAACAAATTAAATCCTGTGTTAAATTAACCATGTCTTCATAGCCGGCATAAGCCTGATAAACTTCCAACATGGTAAACTCCGGATTGTGCCGGGTGGATACGCCTTCATTGCGGAAAGAACGATTAATCTCATAGACCCGGTCAAGGCCGCCTACCAGGAGGCGTTTTAAGTAGAGCTCCGGGGCAATCCTTAAATATAAATCCATGCTATATTCATTATGAAAGGTCTTAAAAGGCCTGCCTGCCGCGCCCCCGGCGATATCATGCATCATGGGAGTTTCCACTTCCAAAAATCCCCTGGCGTCTAAGAAGCTCCGAATCGCCTGAATAATTTTTGCGCGTAATAAAAACACTTTTTTTACATCTTCGTTGGAAAGTAAATCCAGATAGCGCTGCCGATAACGCAGCTCGACATCCTTTAGGCCATGCCATTTCTCAGGCAGAGGCCGTAAAGCCTTAGCCAGTATCGTAAAATCCTGGACCTTGACTGTAAATTCTTGCGTATGCGTCATAAAAAGCTCACCGCTAACGCTTAGAATATCGGCGATATCCAATTGTTCAAGCAATGCCGCCTTCTCTTGGCCCACAATATCCCGCTTAATATAAAGCTGGATCTTACCGGTGGTATCCCGAAGATCCATAAAATTGACTTTACCGTGCGCCCGATTAGCCATAACCCTGCCGCAGAGAGTAACTTGTTTACCTTCCTGGAAACTGCTCAAAGCCTGCGTGATCGTGATGTGCGCAGGCACATTTGCCGGATACAAAACCACGTTTTTGCTTCCCAGTGCTTCCAGCTTAGCCGTTCTCTGTTGTATAATCTCATGGATATCCATAGTTCAGTAATTATATAGTATATTTGGGGTTGTGTCAAAAGAAAACGTTTACGTTGTCAAGAACGTTGTCAAGAACGTTGCCGACTTTCCGTAGGGTGGGTTTAAACCCACCCTACTATTGTTAATAAACCCTACTCTCAACAGTAGGGGAGGTTCCTGCCTACCGGCAGGTAGATAAACCTCCCCTACTGTAATTGATAAAAGTCCGCAGGGTTTATTATAAATGTCCGTTCTAGAGCAAGCAGGCAGAAATGGGTTTAGCTGGGGAAATGTTATTTTTCCAATAATTCTTCTATGGTTTGAAGCAGTTTTTCAGGAGATTCCCCTTTTAACAGGAATCTATCCGCGGAACGGGAGTAAATTGAATTTTCGTATTTTTTAAAGCCCGTATAAATTATTATTTTCGTATTCGGAGAGATACTTCTTATCGTAGAAAGAACTTCAATACCATCCTTCTCCGGCATCATTAAATCCAAAATGACAATCTGGGGAGATTTCTTTTTTAAATTAGCGAGCAGTTCATAGCCGTCTTCGACCGCATCAACCACATATTTTCTTTCTGTGAGTATATCCGTTAAGGTTGCCCGGATGCCCGCATCATCATCTGCGATTACAATTTTAGCTTTTTTTGACATATTTTTTTGCGCCCGATTTTTCCGATCCTAAGTTTGCCAGGAATACTTTTACCACATCCGGATCCAGATGCGTCCCCGTGCTTTCTTTAATGATTTCTAAGGCGTCTTTTTTGCTATAGGCTTTCCGGTAGGGCCTGTCTGAAATCAACGCCTGGTAGACGTCTGCTACCGCGATAATCCTGGCCCCTAAAGGTATTTCTTTGCCTTTTAATCCCGCGGAATACCCCAGCCCGTCGTATCTTTCATGATGATAAAGGACAATCGGCACTACTTCGTTTAAAAAATGCACCGTCCGTATGATTTCAGCCCCGATTTGCGGGTGTTTTTTTATTATATCATATTCTTTCTTGGTAAGCTTGTTTTTTTTATGCAGGTGTCATCTCCAAATTAAAAGTGCACTGTTTTTAAAGGGAGTTACAATTTAAAAGTGCACTGTTTTTTGTGCCATACTTGTAAGAAAAAGGAGGTTTACAAGTATGGCACAATTACACAAAAGATTTACCGATCAACAGG
>JAUYBI010000019.1 GCA_030693145.1 Candidatus Omnitrophota bacterium | reverse complement strand
CCTGTTGATCGGTAAATCTTTTGTGTAATTGTGCCATACTTGTAAACCTCCTTTTTCTTACAAGTATGGCACAAAAAACAGTGCACTTTTAAATTGTAACTCCCTTTAAAAACAGTGCACTTTTAATTTGGAGATGACAGGATAATTATTGACAATTGTTCAGTGCGAATGATATACTTAAACTAGAAAAGGCATAATAGGCATAACCGCACAAGGAGGAGTCAGATGAGAAGAGGATTTACGCTTGTAGAATTAATTATTGTTATTATCATCGTGGGAATACTGGCATCTGTAGGCATATCGCAGTATACCAAGGTAATTGAAAAAGGCCGGGCTGCTGAAGCCAGAATGATATTGGGTAATTTAAGGAGCGCGGAAGTGGCGGAAATGAATGAGAATGGCGTATATGTAGTAGTGGCGAGTTTATCCATAGGAGCTCCGGTTGCGTGCGCAGCCACGCACTATTTTAGTTATGCTTGTGATGTGGCTACCGGAACATGCACCGCCACGAGATGTGCTGCTGGTGGAAAACCACCGCAAAGCACAGTTGGCATTTATACGAAAACTCTGTCTATTGCCGGTGTCTGGGGTGGAACTGCGGGTTACTAAAAAAAGGGTTAGCTTAAGTTTTTGTTAAAATCGTAGGGTGGGTTTAAACCCACCCTACGATTGAATGTCAGTTGAAAGTCAGCCATGTTGAAAAAAAAGGGTTTTACTTTAACTGAAATACTAGTGGTAGTGGTGATCGTTGGTATTTTAGCGGCTTTAGCCTGGCCTAATTATTTAGATATTAAAGAAAAGACCTTGAATCGGGAAGCTAAGGCTAGCTTGGCGCTTATTCGCGCGGCGGAGAAGATTTACCGGATGGAGCAGGGATTTTATTACCCGTATCTGGCTACTACTGGCGTTGTTGCCGATATTAATAGTTTTCTGAAATTAAGCTTACCTGCAAGCGCTAGTGTTAATTGGTCAGCTGCTTTAGACAGCACTGTTGTCCCTGAATTTGGTACGGTTACCCGTACTGGCGCTGACGGACGAGTTTGGAGAATTAATTTTTCGGGAGATACAAACCCAGGCTGTACTGGTGGTAATCCTGCAGCAAACTGCCTGTAAAATATGCGTAAGCAATTGGGCTTTTCTCTAGTTGAAATCCTGGTGGCAACAGTTATCTTTTCTCTGGTCATGGTGGGCTTGTTTAGTGTTTTTGTTTCCGGTAATAAACAAATAATTCATATCCGGGAACGTATGTCTAGCGCGCAGTTAGGTAAGTTTTTTTTAGATCCTTTACAAGTTTATGTGCGGCAGGATACCTGGGATCAGGCAGGCAATGAGCTCAGGGTAGGCAGCAGGGCTGGGATTACCCAAAGTGTAAATAATAGGAGCTTTTCTGAAATACACGCTGTAAACCCTGTTGCTTTTACGGACTTACGCCGCGTAATCACCACGATTTCCTGGACCGAACCATCCTCTTAAAATCCCGATGAATAAAATAACAGGATTGACAGGTTTTAAGTTTTTGGGTTTTAAGCGGCCTAGAAATATTAAATCTGTAACTTTAGTCGAATTAATGATCAGCATTATAGTTGTAGCCACAATGGTTTTAAGCTTTTATAGTTTAGAAACTTATGGCCACCTGCAGATAATCAACGCTGATAGAAGGGCAAAGGTACAAAATAACCTGGCTTATTGCATGGAGTATATGAGTAAATATGTGCAGCAGGCAAACGGAGATGTAAATAATCCGCCCATAAAATTATATCCGAATCCAATAAGCCCGAGGGGTTTTGAGGTCAGGGTTGATTGTCAGGTTACACAGACACCTTTGGATTTAACTGATGATGTTTGGGTCTATTATGCTCTTACCGGGAATAATCTTAGGTCTGGTTGCAGGGGAGCAGGCTGTGGAAGTTGTAGTTCGGTTCGTCCGGTTTTTGTTCCTGCGGAAATCTTAAGTAATAAAATTGTCGCTAATTTTAACAATAGTGTTTTGCCAGTTATTCCTCTTTATGGCGCCTCTGATGGCTTCTATGTTGTAGTTGATCCTTTAGGTAATTTTGTGGATGTGGGTTTAGTCGGCCGTTATGATCCATCTCAAGTTCCTACGTTGGCAACCCGCTTAACCAATCCTCAGGTAGAGTTGAAAACCAGATTGATCTGCAACAATGCTTCTACGAATTAGAAACAAGGGTACGGTTATAATTTTTCTCAAAATAAGTAGGGGAGGTTTAAACCTCCCCTACTGTTGCTATTAAAAAATAGAACCGCCCTCTTTATTTTATTGTTAATTTCTTTAAGTTATGTTAAAATTCTAAATCAGATAATTACCCCTCGGCTTCTGTCTCGGGGTCAATTTTTACGAAGTAAAAATTGAGGGGCTGTAGCTCAGTTGGGAGAGCGCTTCGTTCGCATCGAAGAGGCCAGGAGTTCGATCCTCCTCAGCTCCAATTTAAATTTTCCGACAAGGAAAATTTAAATTGCACAGCGTTAGCGTTAAACGGCACGACAAGTGCCGTAGCTAACGAAGTGCCATTCAGAGTTTCCGACAAGGAAAATTTATCTAATCCTTGAAAGGTTAAAGTCAGGTTGCTCCCATGTTTTACAAGATAGCTTTCTTAATTCAATTCTTTATATTTTCTTTCTGTTTTGATTGTTTGGCTTCCGTAAAGGAGCCTGAATTCGCCGGGCAGTTTTATCCCGCGCCAAAAGAAGAATTGTCAACGCTGATTGATAGTTTCTTAGAAAATGTACCGCCTCAATCTGCCTCTGGTGAAATTTTTATGCTTATCAGCCCGCATGCGGGTTACGGTTATTCCGGCCAGAGCGCGGCTTTTGGATATAAACTTATAAAAAATAAAAATTATAAAACTGTAATTATTATCGGAACCAGTCATCATCAGGCTTTTAATGGAGCCGCTCTTTACGGGCAGGGCAGTTTTGTTACCAGTTTAGGAACAATTAATGTTGATGAGGAATTTGTTAAAAGCGTTCTGGGTAAAGATCCGGGAGTTTTCCAGGATGACTCTGCTTTTAGCAGTGAGCATTCAGTAGAAGTACAGCTGCCTTTTTTACAAAAAGTCTTGCCTAATTTTTCCGCCACAGAACGTGGCGGATCAGCCAATTATTATGGCTGGAAAATAGTACCGGTAGTTGTAGGAGACTGTTCTTTAAAAACCTGTGAGAAAATAGCGCTTTTATTTAAAGAAGCAATTGGCCAACGCAAAGATATCCTGGTGGTAGTGTCTACGGATCTGTATCATGGTTATGATCCCCAAGAAGCGGATATTGTGGATGAGTTCACCCTGGATTTAATTAAGAAAATGGATTACCAGGGGCTGTATTATGCTTTGCGTGATGGGAAGGCCCAAGCCTGCGGAGGATTTGCGGCTGTGGTTGCCTTGAATATAGCCAAAGAGTTAGGGATGCAAAGGCTAAAAGTGCTGAATCATACGAATTCCGCAATAGTAACGGGGAAGTTAGCTAAAGGAAATTGGACAGTAGGCTATGCCAGCTGCGCAGTGATGAGGCAGGAAGGAGATAATATGTTAACTACTCAACAAAAACAAAAGCTTTTGAAGATTGCGCGCGAATCAATTGGGATGTATTTAGAATCCGGAAAAAAATTACCGGTTAATGAATCTGATTTGGTATTAAATCAGAAAATGGGGGCTTTTGTTACCCTTAAACAGCATAATGATTTGCGGGGTTGTATCGGAAATCTTATCGGCAGCCAGCCTCTTTATCTGACTGTGCGCGATATGGCGATTGAGGCAGCGGTAGATGACCCGCGGTTTCAGGCGCTTAGTTTATCAGAACTTAAGGATGTGCAAATTGAGGTCTCTGTTTTATCCCCATTAGAAAAAGTGCTTTCCGCTGAAAAAATAGAATTAGGGAAACATGGAGTATTGGTCCGGCGAGGCAATCAAAGCGGGGTATTCCTTCCGCAGGTGGCCGCGGAAACCGGTTGGAGCAAGGAAGAGTTTTTGAATAATCTTTGTTCACAAAAGGCAGGTTTGCCGGCAAATGCCTGGAAAGATAAAGATACTCAGCTATATATTTTTACTGCAGATATTTTTTCTGAAAAAAAGATGTAAAATAAATGGGGACGGTTCTATTTTTTCTCAAAACAGTAGGGGAGGTTTAAACCTCCCCTACTGTTGCTATTAAAAAATAGAACCGTCCCCGCGATTTACTGAGTTAACAAAAAAGAAGGTGTGGGATGAACCGTTTCTTTATTGAGAAAATTAATCTAGCGGATAAAGTTATTGTTTTAAAGGATGCCGCTCAGTTGCACCATTTAAGGGATGTATTGAGGGCCAGGCCCGGCCAAAGGATAGCGGTTTTTGATTGTTTAGGTAATGAATATGTGGCGCAAGTTTTAGAGTTTGTCCCAAGCGGAGCCCGCCTGGAAATAAAAGAAAAAAGGCCGCCCAATGCGTTAGATATTGAAATAACCGTTGCTTGCGCCATCCCTAAAAAAGTAAAAATGGATGATATCATCGATAAGCTTACGCAATTAGGTGTTGCTTGTATAATTCCGCTGCAGACAGAACGCGTAATCGTAAAATTGGATAAGCAGAAAAAATTACAACGCTTTCAGCGCTGGGAAAAAATTGCCCTAAGCGCGGTTAAGCAAAGCCAGCGCAGTAAATTTGTGCTGATTAAGCCGGTAAGTGAGTTTAAGGATGTAATTTTAAATACGGATGATTTTGATCTAAAGTTAATTCCTACCTTAGAGGCAGAGAGAAGCACGCTTAAGGAAATTTTTAATCATTCAGCTAGACCGGTTAAAAAAGTAATGCTGCTTATCGGGCCGGAAGGTGATTTTACGCCTCAGGAGGTTGCCTTAGCCAAGGAGGCCGGATTCCTGCCGGTTAGTTTAGGTAAACAAGTCCTGCGTGTGGATACCGCGGCGATTGCCGCGGTTAGTTTTATTAAACTTAATGCAGAAAATTAATCCTACCGTTAATCCTTCGACTCTGCTTCCCTCGACTTCGCTCGGGATGGTTCGAGGGATGGTGAGCTTGTCGAACCACAGGATTAATGGTGAGCCTAGTCGAACCATTAAATTTTTTACCCTCGGTTGCAAGGCCAATCAGTATGATACCCAGAGTATTCGCGAGAGATTTTTAAGTAAGGGGTTTAAAGAAGTTGTTCAGCCTGGCCAACCGGATTATTTTTTGGTGAATACCTGTACGGTTACCTCCGGGGCAGATCAAAAATCCCGCAATATTATCCGCAGGTGTATTCAAGCGGCTCCCAAGGCGCGGGTAATCGTGACCGGATGCCTGGCAGAAAAAGATTGGAGCCAGTTAAAAAGGATTAAAGGCATTAGTTTAATTATAAAAAAGTCTTTTTTTCCGGAAAGCATAAGCAGTTTTAGCCAGCATACGCGGGCTTTCTTAAAAATCCAGGATGGGTGCGGTAATTTTTGCACCTATTGTAAAGTAGCTTTAGTCCGCGGAAGTGAACGTAGTAAAAAATTAAAACAAATACTTCAGGAAGCAAGGCAGCTGGTGGCCTGCGGATATAAGGAAATAGTCTTAACCGGTATTTGCCTGGGTGCTTACGGCAGAAGTTCCGGGGTCAAAGAAAACCTTGTGGATGTGGCTGGTTGCTTAGAGAAAATTAAGGGTTTATCGCGCGTAAGATTAAGTTCTATTGAAGCCAGTGATGTTTCCCCGGGGTTAATTAAATACCTGCGGCATAGCAAAAAGCTTTGCCGGCATCTGCATATTCCTATGCAAAGCGGCGATAATCATATCCTGAAGCTGATGAACCGTAAATTCAGCAGAAAAAAATATGAAAATTTGATTGCCGGATTAAAGCTTAACATTCCGGGAATTTCTATTACCACAGACTGTTTGGTGGGTTTCCCCGGAGAAACCGAAGATAGTTTTCAGAACACGGTTGATCTGGTCAGAAAAATTATGCCGTTAAAAGTGCATATTTTCCCTTATTCCAGCCGTCCGCAGACCAAAGCCGCAAAATTCAAGGGAGTGGTAAATTCAAAAACAATCCGCTTGCGTTGTAATCAATTAGCAGGGGTGGCTAAAGAATGCCGTAAAAAATTCATGCGGGAGTTCTTGGGTCAAAATGTCGATGTTTTAATTGAGGGTAAAGTTAAAGACAGCCCGGAACGATTAGAAGGTTTAACCGATAATTACCTAAAGGTAAAATTGCCGTTTAGGCCTGGCTTAGGTAATCTGATTGTGCGCGCCAGGCTTAAAAGTATCCGGGAAGATAATTTCATCGGAGAATATGTCGACAATTGTATCGTAGGGGAGGTTTAAACCTCCCCTACGATTGTTGTTAATTAACTTATCGGGGAATATGTTGACCAGCCTTAATCGTAGTGGAGGTTTAAACCTCCACTACGATTGTTGATTGTGATAATATATTGACAATTAGCAGTTTAGCGCTATATTTAAATTAATATGAAAATACGCATTTATTACCATCATACGGATTGCGGAGGAGTAGTTTATTACGCTAATTACCTTAATTTTTTAGAGGAAGCGCGCACGGAGTATTTTGAGCAAAAAAATGTCTCCATTAAGCAGTTGGCTGATTCCGGGATCATGTTTGTGGTGGCGCGGCAGGAGATTGATTATAAATTTCCTGCTGTGTACGGCGATCAACTTGATGTTCAGACTCAAATCGGAACAGTTATCGGCGTGCGTATCGAGTTCCTCCATGAAATCTATAATCAAAATAAGCAGATAATTGTTAAAGCCAAAACTGTCCTTGCCTGTGTTGATAAGCAGCTGAAGCCGCAAGCCATTCCCGAAGACCTGCGTAAAAAATTAGAATAATTTTTTAATTTTAAGACTGAGGAGAACTTATGGATGATTTTCTGAAATTTTTAAAAATTAGGCGCAGCATCAGGGTATTTGGCAAGCAAAGCATATCTAAAAAGCACCTGGAAAAGATCGTCGATGCCGCTAGATTTGCCCCAACTGCCAGAAATCTGCAGCCCTGGGAATTTGTGGTGATTACAGATGCCAATAAATTAAGCCAGTTAGCCCAACTAGGAGAAAATGGTAAATTTATGGCGCAGGCAGCTGCCTGTATTGCGGTTTTTTCCACGGACACAAAATATTTCCTGGAAGATGGAAGTGCTGCTACTTGTAATATTCTTTTAGCCTCAACTGCTTTAGGTATCGGCTCTTGTTGGGTTGCCGGAGATAAGAAGCCTTATTCTCAGCAGGTGAATAGCTTGTTAAATGCACCTTTAAGTATGAAGTTAATCAGTATGGTTGCTTTAGGGTATCCGCTAGAGAAAAATGCCTTTAAAACTATAGCTAAAAGAGAATTAAGGGAACTATTGCATTGGGAGAAATTTTGATGCCTTCTACGGGATATGTGCGGATGGGCAGCTGGGGGTGTTTATTGCCTCTGTTAATTATCTTTAATCTATCTTTCGGCAAGTTAATCTTTAATTCTGTCGGCCTCTGGTTGGTAGTGGAGGCGGTCTTAATTTTAATTTTTATGCTTAAAATCAGACTGATGGTTTCCGGGATTAGCCAGCAATTCGAGCAACAAGGCCGTGGTTCGGCTCCCGCTAGCCAAAGTCACAGGCCGCTAGGCCGTAGCCGAGATAAGGTTATCGATGTTAAAGGTGAAGTAGTGCAGGAAAAACAAACCCCGCAGTAATTCTTCCTTGACAACGAGCGTAGTTGTGTTAACATACATACTAATTTTCTGAAATCGTAAAATAATCCATATATATATCTGAAAGGAGCGTAGTAAAAATGGGTTTTGATCTGTTGTTATTAGCGCCAGTAGGTTCGATTCTCGCTTTAGGTTTTGCTTTTTATTTGGCTTTAAGTATTCTAAGAATGGATGAAGGAACGGATAAAATGAAGGAGATTGCTCAAGCTGTGCGCGTGGGTGCCCAGGCTTATTTAAAAAGGCAATATCTGGGCGTCTCCATGTTTTTTGTCGTTGTTTTTTTTATTCTCCTGGCGATGGCTTTGAAGAATTATTTGGTTATCTTCGTGCCGTTTGCTTTTTTAACCGGGGGTATTTTTTCAGGTTTATCCGGTTTTATCGGTATGTCTATTGCTACGCAGTCTTCTAACCGGACAGCTCAAGCCGCATCCAAAAGTTTAAATTCAGGTTTGCGGGTTGCTTTTTCCAGCGGAGCAGTAATGGGGCTTACGGTTGTGGGTTTAGGGCTATTGGATTTAAGTATCTGGTATTATTTCCTAAATTGGTATTATTCCTGTCACCCTATTCCCTTAGGCACGGATAAGATTGCCGCTATTACTTCCACCATGCTTTGTTTTGGTATGGGCGCCAGCTCCATGGCCCTTTTTGCCAGAGTAGGCGGAGGTATTTTTACTAAAGCCGCGGATGTGGGCGCGGATCTGGTGGGAAAAGTAGAGGCGGGGATTCCTGAGGATGATGCCCGTAACCCGGCAGTGATTGCGGATAACGTAGGTGATAATGTCGGCGATGTTGCCGGTATGGGTGCTGATCTTTATGAGTCTTATGTTGGTTCAATTGTCGCTACTTCAGCTTTAGGTGTGGCTGCAGGTTTAGGCGTTGCGGGAGTAACTGTCCCCATGGTGATGGCAGCGGTAGGGGTTATTGCTTCCATTATTGGAACTTTTTTTGTTAAAAGCGGAGAGCAGGCAAGTCAAAAAGTCCTTTTGGCAGCTTTACGTAAAGGTGTATTTACCAGTTCTTTCTTAGTGGCAGTAATTTCATTCTTTTTGATTAAATACACTTTAGGGGTCCAGCATTTGGGTGTTTATTGGTCAGTATTAGCAGGTTTGATCGCGGGTGTTTTAATTGGTTTATGTACCGAGTATTATACTTCCAGCGGATTTAAGCCTACTCGCTCTATTGCCGATGCTGCTTTAACCGGCCCGGCTACTGTAATTATCGGCGGCCTTGCCGTGGGTATGATGTCCACGGCTATTCCGGTAATTATTGTTTGTGGCGCGATTATGATTAGCTTTTTTGTATCTGGCGGGGCAGCAAACTTTAATGCCGGACTTTATGGTATTGCTATTTCGGCGGTGGGCATGCTTTCCACTTTAGGGATTACTTTGGCTACTGACGCCTATGGGCCGGTTGCGGATAATGCCGGTGGAAACGCGGAGATGGCGAAATTGCCTCCGGAAGTAAGAAAGAGGACCGATGCTTTGGATGCTCTGGGTAATACTACAGCAGCTACCGGTAAAGGTTTTGCTATTGGTTCAGCGGCCCTGACAGCATTGGCGTTGATCGCCGCCTATAAGGATCAGGTTATGCTTTTTGGTAAAGATATAAATGCCAATATGATGAATCCCACGGTGTTGGTGGGTTTGTTTCTCGGTGGGATGTTGCCGTTTTTATTCTGTTCTTTAACGATGCGGGCAGTAGGCCGGGCAGCCGGTAAAATCGTGGTGGAAGTACGCAGGCAGTTTAAGGAAATAATTGGTATTATGGAGGGTACAGCTAAACCGGATTATGCGCGCTGTGTAACCATTGCTACCGCGGCCGCGCAGAAAGAAATGATTGCGCCATCTCTCTTGGCAATTGTTGCTCCAATAGCTGTAGGTTTATTAATTGGTATTGATGCGGTTGCCGGGCTGCTGATGGGGGCAACGGTTACGGGTTTTGTTTTAGCGGTAATGATGGCCAACTCCGGTGGTGCTTGGGATAATGCCAAGAAATTTGTCGAAGAAGGGCATTATGGCGGTAAGGGGTCAGCTGCGCATAAAGCTACGGTGGTTGGTGACACTGTGGGAGACCCATTTAAAGATACTTCCGGACCCAGCTTGAATATTTTAATTAAGCTGATGTCCATGGTTTCCATTGTTTTCGCGTCATTTATTATTAAAAATACGTTATTTAAGTAGTTCAAGTTAAAAACACGGGAACGGTTCTCTTTTTTCATTACAGTAGGGGATGTTTCTAAAAAAGGGACCGTTTCTATTTTTCAAAAAAGGGACCGTTTCTATTTTAAGCTTGAAAAAATAGAAACGGTCCCTTTTTATTCTTTTTATTCAGTGTGAAAAAATAGAAACGGTCCCTTTTTATTCTTTTTATTCAGTAGGGGAGGTTTAAACCTCCCCTACTGTTGCAAATAAAAATAGAACCGTCACCTTGTTTCTGTGTTATAATCATAGCCATGGATGATTTGAAGTTTGTCCAAGGCTGTCTTAAAGGAGATAAGCAATCCTGGTCTGAATTCATCTTACGTTATTCCCGCCTGATCTATAACTATATCCATAGTGTTTTGTCGGTTAATGGCCGTAGTATTTCCCCAGAGCAAGTCGAGGATATCTTTCAAGAGATATTTCATGCCTTAATCAAAGATAACCATAGAAAACTATCCACTTATCAGGGTAGAAATGGCTGTTCTTTGGCCAGTTGGCTAAGGCAGGTTACGATTAATTTTACTATTGATTATTTACGCAAATTTAAGCCGATGGCCTCTCTGGATGTAGAGGATGAAGATGGTTTTACTTTAGGGGATACCCTTAAGGATCTTTCAGCAGGGGCGATGGAATTTCTTAATCAACAGGATAGGCGTAAGACCCTGCAGGAGTGTATTAGTTTGCTGGAGTTAGATGAACAGTATTTTCTCGAATTATTTCTAAATCAGGGGCTATCTCTGGAGGAGATTAAGGAATATCTTAAAATTAACCGCGGGGCAGTGGATATGCGCAAGAGCAGGATATTGCAGAAATTGCAGGATTGTTTTAAGCAGAAAGGATTTTTGGGTTAGATTTTCTTTGATCATGCGTCTATTGCTTTAGTAGTGGGAAATTTAAACCTCCCCTGCAGCTTATTAACAACCGTAGGGTGGGTTTAAACCCACCCTACGGTACTTGACAATTGATAAAAATCAGCAGAGTTTATTACAATGTCTACTTAAAAAACCTGTTAGATTATTGAGTTCTATGCGTCTATTGAGTTAGAGGGAGAATAATGACTAATTATTTTGAGCAGGTCGTTAAAATTGTTTATCGGGAGTGGAAAGCAGCTAATCGATTCACCGGCCAGGATCACCCGGATGCGGAAAGTTTAGCCTGTTTTTTGGAAGATATCCTTCCTGCGGCGGATAAGCGGCGGATTCAGAAACATGCGCTTAGTTGCGGCTTGTGCGCTGAATATTTAAGTACGCAACTTAAGATACAGCCGCATTTAAGCTTAACTGTTCCCGCGCCATTGCTTGAAAAGATCAAGAAATTAGTAGAAGAGGGGGCCCGCGAAAACTTATTAGAAATATTCCTTAAACTTAAAGAGAAGGCTTTAGAGATCATTCAGACTACCGGAGATGTCCTTTTTGGACAGGAGCTGATCCCTGCTCCGTTATTACGCGGCAGGAAGATAAATGAGTTTAAGGAAGAGGTGAGTATTTTAAAAGACCTGCAGCAAATTAGAGTGATCGCTAAAATTCAGAACAAGTCTACGCAGAGCTTTAACTTGACGATTACGGTTAAAGATAAGCAAAGCCAAAGCCAGAAGGTTGATAAAAATCTGCGCATTACCCTCATCAAAGACGGCCTGGAGCTGGAGTCTTATGTTAATGCTTCCGGGAGCAGCCTCTTTGAAAATATTCTCCCGGGTAATTATATCGTTGAGGTTAGCCGCCAAGGCCAGAGGGAGGCGGTAATTGATTTAAAAGTTAAGGTCTGATCTTATGCTTTATGCGGAATCGCTAATCTTAGAAGTTTTTAAGCAAGATGATTCACTTAAGATGGGCCTGTTTAATCAGAGCCAAGCTGCCCCCACCTTGCGGCATTATAGCCAGGTGGGGGTTTCTTTTTCTGAATTAAAGCATTTAAGCCTGGAGATGGTGGGGGTTTTAAACCATTCGGCTAAGGATCAGGCATCTAAACTCCAGCAGTTAAAGAGCCTGCAAAAAATTGGCCAATTATTCTGGAACCACCTGCTTAGCCGTGCAATTAAGAGTAAACTTAAAGACAGCCAACCTTGCGCGCTAACCCTTTTTTTGGATGAGGAGTTGATGCACATCCCCTGGGAGTTGATTTTTGACGGCGGGGATTTTCTGGGTTTAAAATTCAGCCTCGGTAGGCTGATCCGCAGCCAAGGAGACTCTACATCGCTGCAATACCGTGATTTAAAGGATAGCTTAAAAATGTTAATTTTAGCTAATCCCAGCGGCGATTTAAAATCCGCGTATCTGGAAGGTTTAAATATCAAAAATCAGTTCAGCCATAAAACCAAAAAAGTTCAGGTTGATTTTAAGTCTACGCATATTGATAAACACTATGTGAAGAAAAATATTTGCGATTATGATATTGTGCATTTTGCCGGCCACTGCGAGTTTGATAAGTCAGGGTCTAAAGATAACGGCTGGGTTTTAAGCGATGGAGTATTTAAGGTGGAAGATATACTTAAGATGGGGCAGGGTTGTAGTTTACCGGCTTTGGTGTTTTCTAATTCCTGCCATTCCGCGCAGGTAAATCCGGATTTGATTGATTCAGAGTATCAGCGGGCCAATTACGGTATGGCCAGTGCCTTTTTATTTGCCGGGGTAAGGCATTATATCGGCTCAATCCGTAAAATTGAGGATAATGCCAGCCTGGTATTTGCGCTGGAATTCTATACTAAACTTATCTCTGGAGTAAGCGTGGGGGAGTCTCTGCGATTATCAAAGCTAAAGCTAGTTAAAGAGTATGGGCTGGCTGGTTTACACTGGGTAAATTATCTGCTCTATGGCGATCCTGGTTTTATCTTTTTTAAATTTTCGCGCCAGAAGGATCCTAAGCGCGAAATAAGTTTGGTTTATAAAAAAGTTATCTTCAAAATCAGCTTAGCGATTGTTTTTATTGGTTTGAGTATTTTTTTGGCTATTTGGCTGCCTAAGATTAACCCCACAAAGTTATATTTATTCCTTAATGCCGCCTCCGCGTATCGCCAGGGCAATAATCAGCAAGCTATAATTTTAGGCCAGCAGGTGATTAATTCCGACCTGGATTATTTGGCGGTTTATCCTATCCTGGCTAATGCTTATCAACGTACCGGCGATAAAGATAAAGCTCTAAAGTATTATTTTGATTATGTGCTTAAAAGCGAAAAGTTAAATAATCGGGCTCACCTTATCCAGGCTTATATCAAACTGGGGTGGTTTTATCAGCTTGATGGACAGTATGATAAAGCCAAAGAGCTATATGATAAAGCGATAAATTTAAGCCGGAAATCAGGGGATAAGCAAAATGAGGCTTTAGCCTTAAGAAAATTGGCTGTTTGGCACATCGATAAAAATAATTATGATCTGGCTTTGGATTTTTTGACCAAGAGTGTTGCTATTAATTTGGAGTATCCCGGTAACTTTGAAAATATTAAGAATTTGGCCTGTGATTATTTTGATATCGGCCTGGTTTTTATAAATAAGAATGACTATGAGGCGGCAAAAGATTTCTATGGAAAGAGCCTGAAAATATTCGAGAAATTGAAATTGAGCAGTGAATTAAGCGATTGTTATTTTAATTTAGGGGAAATATATTTTTTTCAAAAACAGTATCAAAAGGCATTAGATTATTATTTTAAAGGCTTAAGATTAGATCAGTTGCATGATAATAAAGTTAATTTAGCCGGCGGCTATAATATGCTCGGAGAGCTCTATTTGGAAATTGATGATTTGGGCAAAGCGGAAAATTATTTTAAACAAGCAGTTGGATTATCAGAAGAGATTCATAGCCGCCTGAATCTGGCCAATGCAAATTATAATCTGGGCCTTTTATACAAGAAACAGGGAAGAAAGAATATGGCCCGCCAATATTGGCGCCAGGCGCAAGAAATCTACAGATTGGTTGATCCGGATAAATATCAGGAAACCCGCATCCAATTACTGGAACTAGATACCTCAGTGTCATTCTGAGCCCCGTAGGGGCGAAGAATCTTTAAGATTATCTTTTGAAAAATAATTAAAAAAATACTTGACAATTATTATTTTTTAGTTATACTCTACTATGTTTATAGAGTTAGTATAGAAGAGGAGGAAAAGTGAGATTAACGTATAAAGGAGATTATGCATTGAAGGCACTCCTAGATTTAGCCACGCATTATGAATATGGCTTATCTACTATTCATGATATTGCTAAGCGTATTCATGCCCCGGTTAAGTTCCTGGAACAGGTGCTCTTGGATTTAAAAAAAGGTGGTTTTGTGGAGAGCAGGCGGGGTAACGTGGGTGGTTATTTACTCTCCAGGCACCCTGGTAAAATAGTGTTGGGAGATGTTGTCAGGTTCATTGATGGCTCGACAGAACCGATTGCTTGCGTTGAAAGTGATTATTCCGGCTGTACGGATATCTATAAGTGCAGTTTTCGCAAGATTTGGCAGGATGTAGCCAAAGCTACTTCAGGGATAATTGATAGTATAACCTTTGAGGATTTAGTCAATAAACTACAGGTAAATGAAGAAGCGCTGGTTTATCAGATTTAGTTAAGGGTTTAAAGAAAATGGAAAATACGAATATAACTAACGATACCACTATTAAGAATATTAAAGATGCGGTTTTGGGCCTTGACTACGGAGATGTCTTGATTAAAGTGCATAATTCTAAAATTGTGCAGATTGAGGTAACTCAAAGGAAACGTTTTGATGATTTTAAGGGTAGTGCCGGGATTTAATAAACTAATACATAACCAGGGGGAACAAAAAATGAGTATTTTGGAGAACAAAGATGATTTAAAGGAATTAGTAGAGGCGCTTAATTTCAAAGAGAAGGTACAGAGATCTAAAGAACTGATTAAGGAGGCGTATGCGCAATATGGCGATTCTTTGGTGGTTGCCAATAGCTTAGGGAAAGATTCCGTGGCGGTCTGGGATTTAGCCAAGCGCGTAAATCTGAAGATTCGCGGATTTATTGTTACTACGAGATTCAAGCCAGCCGAAACAGTAAAGTTCATGAAAAGCGAAGTGGCCAGGTACCCTGAGCTTAAAGTCTACAAAAACGATGCTCCTATAGAAGATAAACTTTATGAAACCAATCCGGATAAGTGTTGTGATATACTGAAAGTTGAACCGGTGCAGCGGGCAGTTGAAGAAATGCAGGTGAAATGCTGGGTTACCGGATTGCGTTGCACAGAAGGCCGCACGCGCACTGACTTTAAAGAGGTAGAAGAAAGAGACAAGGGGCTGATTAAGCTTAATCCCATACTTATTTGGAAAGAGCGGGAGGTTTGGCAATACCTGGCGCTGTATCAGGTGCTGGTAAATCCGTTATATGTAGAAGGATACCGGTCGCTAGGATGCGCGCCTTGCAGCCATATCACTAACGATGATAATGAACGCGCCGGACGTTGGATCGGCACTAGTAAATGCGGTGGGGAGTGTGGTATTCATACCCGGCCGCTTAAAAAGTAGTGGATAGTTTACTCGAGTTTTTGATTAAGGAAAAAGTCTTGACTCAAGAGAAAGCAACGGAATTCAGGGCGGATTTAGCGATAAAGAAACAGGATGAGAAGCAGTCAGCTACTGTTCCTGATTGGGTGCAGAGTATAAAGCTCAAACTGGGATACGGATATAAATCCTGAAGGCGTAGGAATTAACTTTGATTATAAACTTAATTCCAGGGTTGGTTTATTCTGGAACGAGCTGTTCAATGTATTGAGAAATGATGCGCGCACCGACCAGCAGGTATTTATGTCGGTAACCCAACCGGGCGTTAACATTAAGATTAATGATAATATTAATCTTAAGTCGGCGCTGGCAGTCAATGTTTTTACGAATATCAAAGGAGCGGCGAGGTTTTCAACTTCCGCCTCGACCAACAGCGTAAATACATTAACTCAATACAAGTACAATTATAATTCTTTTCAACCTTCTGCGGAATTAAGTATTAAGGAGCCGTTGGGCGGGTTGGTTCCTTATGCCGCGTTATTTGGCGACTATGTTTACAATTTTAGTCTGCCTAGTAGCGCGACCGGTAAAGGCGGTTATGATTTCGGCTTGAAATTCGGGGATGCAAAGGTTGAAGATTGGAAGAAGTGGCAGACAAAGATTATTTATTCAAAATTAGGCCGGGACGCTTGGCTGGATATTTTTCCGGATTCTTCCCGATATTCAGGAAAGACTAACGATCAGGCTATTGAAGCACAGTTTGATTTTGGCCTCGGTAAGAATACTTCGTTGACTTTAGATTACTATTACGCCCGAAGCCTTACTAAGACAAGCGGGGGGGACCGTGCGGCTGCGCAGGTCTTGCAGCTTGATTGGAATATAAAGTTCTGATAAACGTAACTAAAGAGAGGAAAAAATGAAAAATTTAATTATTGGTTTGTTGATAGCAAGTTTTTTGAGCATCTCAGGCGGTAGCGCCTTGGCTCAGGATAAAGTGCTTGAGGGAACAGTAACTTTATCCGGTGCCTGGGCGATTTATCCAATAGTAGTGGCGTGGGCAGAGGCATTTCAGAAAATATACCCAAAGGTGAAGATTGATGTTTCAGCTGGAGGCGCTGGAAAAGGCGCTGCTGATGCTATTGCCGGCTTAGTGGATATTGGAATGGTTTCTCGAGATCCGGATCAGGCGGAAATTAAAAAAGGGATAACTCCGATATATATTTTACATGATGCGGTATTTCCTGTAACTAGCGATAAAAATCCGGCACTCGCTGAACTTCTAAAAAAAGGAGTAAAGCTGCAGAGCTGGATTGATATTTATGCCGCTGGATTAATTACTACCTGGGATCAGGCAATCGGCAGTAAAGTCGATAAAAAGATTCATATTTATACCCGTTCGGATTCCTGCGGCGCGGCCCAAAGCTGGGCGGCATATTTAGGTAAGAAGCAGGAGGATTTAAAGGGTATAGGTATTTATGGCGATCCAGGATTATTAGAGGCCGCTAAAAGAGATCCAATCGGTCTGGGCTTTAATAACTTTAGCTATATCTTTACTCGAGAGGGAACTGTAGTTAGCGGGGCGAAGATCGTGCCGATTGACTCCAATGAGAATGGTGTCGCTGATAACGATGAAATTTATGATAATCGCGAGCAAGCCATTAAAGCTATTCGGGCTGGCCGGTATCCGGCGACCAGGAAAAATTATTTCTTTATTAAAGGTAAGCCCAGCGGGTTAGTAAAAGAGTTTATTGAGTTTGCGCTTTCTGAGGAAGGCACAAAGATAGTGGATGAAACTGGAACAAGCTTATCTTTGCCGGTGGCAGAAAGAGAAAAGGTATTGTTATCAATTTAGTTAGTTTATTTTTAGCGAGAAGGTAATATTTCAGCTCTTGGAGTCGTATCGATGTTGTCGTAGGGGAGGTTTAAACCTCCCCTACGACGGAAATTATTCTGAAAGCTGAGCTGTTACGAGGAAAGAGATATAAATTTGAATATCAGAATAATTAAAGAAAATTTGGTTCGCCGAACCATGTTTGGTTTATGCCTTTTTGTGTTTAGCCTTGTTTTCCTGATGGCATTTGGTTTGTACCAAAAGTCTAAACCCATATTGGCAATAATAAGTTTAAAGGATTTACTTTTTTCTTCAATCTGGCATCCGACGCAAGGCCATTTTGGCTTGAGTAGTTTTATTGCCGGCACGTTTTGGGTAACGGCGATTGCGGTGATCATTGCTGTGCCATTAAGTATACTTACCGCAATCTATGTTTCAGAATATGCGTCTAAGCGTGTACGGAGTTTTGCTAAACCGATAATTGATCTGCTGGCAGGTATTTCGCCGATTATCTTCGGAGTCTGGGGTATAATCGCAGTCGTGCCTTTAGTACGGGATTATCTCATGCCTTTTTTTACCAAGAGATTTCCGTTTTTTCCTTTTGTCTCGGATAATTATACCGGTTTTTCGGCGTTAACCGGAGGTATTGTTTTAGCGGTAATGACATTTCCCATAATAATTTCTGTTGTGGAAGAGGTTTTAAGAACTGTGTCTTTTGAAATCAGGGAGGCTTCATTATCATTAGGGGCGACAAAATGGCAAACCATAAAATATGTTGTTTTGAAGAAAGCCAGGCCAGGCATAATTGCCGCTGTAATTTTAGGAGTTTCACGCGCTTTTGGAGAAACAATGGCAGTTTTGATGGTGGCCGGCTGTGCGCTGGGGGTATTTCCTAAATCTATCTTTGATGCCGCATATCCCTTGCCAGCGTTAATTGCCAATACCTATGGCGAAATGATGTCTATACCGTTATATGATTCTGCGGTACTCTTAGCGGCATTTATTTTATTGATTATCACCGCCTTATTTAATATGGCGGGGTGGGGAATACTGCTGCACATTGAAAGGAAGCAAGCCTGTGGATAAAAGAAAAATGGTTCGACTGCGCTCACCACAAGTAGAAGAGAATATATTTATAGGGCTGATGATAGCTTCTACTTTTATCGTGGTCAGCAGCTTAATCCTTATTTTGGCAACGATATTTATAAAAGGATTTCCCGCGTTAAATTTAGATATGATTACCAAGACACCTAAGGGCGGGTATTATTTAGGCAAAGAAGGAGGGGTGCTCAATGCTATTTTAGGGTCACTTATTTTAGGAATCGGAGCGACATTTTTAGCATTATTGGTGAGCTTGCCTTTAGTTTTTTATTTGAATTTATACCTCAAGAAAAATTCCAAGCTTGCCTTAGCTGCGCGGTTCTCTCTGGACGTGCTCTGGGGTATTCCGTCTATTGTTTACGGCGCGTTCGGTTTTATTTTGATGATGTTTTTTGGCCTGCGGGCTTCACTCTTAGCCGGCACGATTACAATAGCGCTATTAATCATTCCGATTATGGCCAGAAGCATGGATGAGGTCTTAAAGATGATTCCTTTTGAATTAAAAGAAGCTTCATACGCTCTAGGCGCGACGAAATTAGAGACCGCAATTAAGGTGATTTTTAGGCAAGCGCTTCCGGGCATATTCACGGCAATCTTAATTGCCTTTGGAAGAGGGATAGGGGATGCGGCCGCGGTTTTATTTACCGCAAGCTTCACTGATTCTTTACCTTATTCTTTATTTAAGCCGGTAGCGACGCTGCCTTTGGCAATATTTTTTCAATTAGGCACGCCTTTTCCTGAAGTGCAGCAACGCGGCTATGCCTCAGCTTTAATTTTAACGATAATCATTTTATGCATCAGCATATTCTCCAGAATTTTATCCGGGAAATTTACCAAGCATACGATTAAATAATCCGCCACAAAGCTGATGAGCGGGCAGGGAGGAGTTATGGAAATTAAGACGCATATAAGCGTAAAAAATTTAAACATCTGGTATGGCCAGCATCAGGCAATAAATAATATCTCTATTGATATTCCGGATAAAAAGATAACCGCGATAATCGGGCCTTCCGGCTGCGGAAAGTCGACTTTGCTTAAGTCTTTTAATCGTTTGATTGAATTGCAGGATGGGGCCAAAGTTAGCGGGAAGGTATTAGTTGACGGAGAGGATATCTATGATCCTAAAGTTGAAGTTACGCATTTAAGAAAAAAGATGGGACTGCTTTCTCAGCGGCCTCAGGTTTTGCCGGTATCTATTTATGAGAATGTGGCTTACGGCCCCAGAATACACGGGATCAAAGATAAGAAGAAATTAGATGAAATTGTGCAGCGTTATTTAATCGAGTCAAACCTTTGGGATGAAGTAAGGGGCAGGTTGAATAGTTCTGCTTCGAAATTATCTATTGGCCAACAGCAAAGACTGTGCCTGGCAAGAGGGTTGGCCGTTGAGCCGGAGGTGATCTTGGGCGATGAACCTACCTCAGCATTAGATCCTCTTTCCGCGGAATGTATCGAGCAGCGTTTATTGGAACTTAAAAATAAATACACCATAGTTTTAGTTACGCATATATTAAGGCAGGCAAAACGGCTTGCGGATTACATTATATTTTTGTATTTAGGTAATCTCATTGAGCACGGGCCGGCGGAGGAGGTTTTAAATAACCCCAAATATTTAAAAACCAAAAACTATCTTGAGGGTAAATTTATTGAAGAGCCAAAGATTAATAAAGAATTAAATCTGAAGAGAACTGCTTACCCGAATAATTTTGTAACGGCGAAATTAGCTTTAGGGGATTTGGAATTTGGCCACATAGTAAAGATTATCGTTGATAATGAATCCTCAGCAATTGAAATTCCAAAAGCAATTGAGCATGAAGGCCACAAAATCCTTGAAGTAAGAAAGCTTAATCAGAACGATTGGGAGATAGTTGTTCAGAAGCATAATGGCGGCTACGTGATATAATTGAGTATGATACTGATAGGAATAAATTATAACCAAGCCAATCTATTTACCAGGGAGAAATTTTCTTTTTCAAAAAAAGAAAGCGAATTATTTATTGCAAGATTAATCAGCCAGGGCATGGCTAAGGGTGTAGTTATTCTTTCTACCTGCCTTCGGTTTGAAATTTATGCTGAGAATACAGATGCTGCAATATTGAAAGATTGTTTTTTGGGTTTTAAAAATGCCGGACCGGAATTTTTGCCATATTTTTATACTAAGCAAAATGAAGAAGCGGTTTTGCATTTATTTACAGTGGCAGCTGGGCTGGATTCCCAAGTGATCGGCGAAAACGAGATTTTGCACCAGATTAAGCAGGCGTATTTTATGGCAGGCTCCTTAGAGGCAACAACGCCTTTATTAAATAGGCTTTTTCAGCGGGCTTTGTTTGCGGGAAAAGCCGTGCGTTCAGAAACAGGAATTTCAAATATTGATCCCAGCATTGCCTTAAGCGCGGTGGAATTGGCGGAAAGCTTGCTTGGCCCGGTTAAAAATAAAAGAATCGGAATTATTGGAGCTGGGAGCATAGCTCAAAAGATTGCTCAGCTTTGCGCAAATAGGGAGGCCTTGTGTATTTTGGTAGCAAACAGGACTTTCCTAAAGGCTAAGGAGATTGCCGAAAAAGTAAAAGGGAAAGCCGTGAAATTTAATAAATTTTACGGGTTGATTGAAAGTATTGATATTTTATTCAGCGCCACGGCCAGCAGGCACTTTATTCTTAACAAGGAAATATTTGATTTAAAACATAGCTCTGATCGGCCGCTGGTAATAATAGACTTGGCTTTTCCCAGAGACATTGATCCTGAAATTGGCAATAGAAAAGGCGTGAAGCTTTTTAATTTAGATAACTTTAAACAAGTGAATTACGCCAGGGCTAAGCAGCTTTTATTAGCCAGGGAGCTGGTAAAGGAAAAAGCGGCGAATTTCTGGAAAAAAGAAAGGTTAAGCGGATATGATTTTGCGGGTTGGCAGCAGGCCGAGTTTATTGGCCAAAGAGCAAGTTAAAGAAATTCAAGGATTTTTCCCCGATTTGAAATTAGTGCATATTCCTATTAAAACTAAAGGGGATAAGGATAAGCTTACTCCTATCTCAGATGTAAGAGATGGTAATTTCTTTACCGCTGAAATAGAGGAAGCGCTTATAAAAGGAGAAATTGATTTTGCCGTGCATAGCGCAAAAGACATTGAAGAAGATATGCCTGGAGAGCTTAAGATTGCGGCTTTGACAAAATCAATTAGTCCCCATGAGTGCCTGGTTGCTTCGGGAAACTTGACGTTAAAAAAACTTCCCCCAGGCGCATCTGTGGGAGTAAGCGGCAAAAAGAGAAAGGCAGCGCTAAAAAAATACCGGAGCGATTTAGTGGTTAAGGATATAAGGGGAGATATTGAGGAAAGGCTAAGGCAGCTTGACCAGGGAAAGTTTGATGCGATAGTTGTGGCGCACGCAGCTTTGATCAGGCTCAGGCTAAAGAATAGAATCGCGGAAATCATCTCTCCGGAAATTATTGCTCCGCATCCTTTACAAGGATCTTTGGCTTTGCAGGTGCGCAGCGATAATCAGCGCTTAATAGATTTATTCAACACCGTGGATACCAGGAGGAATGAATGAAGATTAAAGTAAACGGTAAAGAACAGCTGATTGATAATAACTCATCAATTACCGAATTGCTAAAAACAGCCAATGTGGAAAATCCTCAGCTGGTCTCGGTCCAGCTTAACGGAGAGTTTTTGGATAAATCAAAATTCGGGTTAACTCAGCTTAGAGAAAGCGATGCAGTGGATTTTATTTATTTTATGGGCGGAGGTAGTGGATTAAGATTTATCACTAAAATCTTGCATACTAAATTTTCGAAAGAAGATCCGCATGGATCAATGCATATGCCGGTGTATGACAATGTGGCATTTGAGTTTAAGACTGCCGAGGAGTTGGAGCTTGCATTTGCGGGCAGGAAACCCGCGCATATGTACAGCCGTATAAGTAATCCTACGGTTGAACATTTTGAACAAAGAATAAAAGCCATAACCGATGCCGTTGGTGTAATTGCGCTTTCTTCCGGAATGGCGGCGATCTCTAATACTATTCTGACCATTGCCAGGGCAAAAGATAATATTGTTACCTCTAAACATCTCTTCGGTAACACCTATTCTTTATTTGAAAATACGCTTGGAGATTGGGGCTTGGAAACCCGCTATGCTGATTTGACTAAGCCGGAAAAGGTAAGCCAGCTTATTGATGAGAAAACCAAGGCGATATTTTTTGAAACAATTACTAATCCTCAGCTTGAGGTAGCCGATATAAAGGCCCTCTCTGAAATAGCCAGAAGAAAAAATATTCCGCTTATTGCTGACACGACGATGACACCGCCGTATATTTTTAATGCTAAAAAGTTCGGAGTTGATGTTGAAGTTATCTCCAGCACTAAGTGGATTTCCGGAGGCGCAACCAGTGTCGGTGGTATAATTATCGACCATGGGCTTTATGATTGGAAAAAGAATGAAAAATTACATAATGATGCAATTAAATTCGGCCCTTTTGCTTTTGTTAGCCGGCTGAGGCGTGAAGTGTATAGAAATATAGGAGCATGTATGTCTGCGCATAATGCGTATCTGCAAACTTTAGGATTAGAGACATTGCCGTTTAGGCTTGATATCTCCTGTGCGAATACGCTTAAGATCGCAGAGTTTTTAAAGAAGGCAGACCGGGTAAAATCTGTGAATTATCCTGGGCTTAAAGGATCTTTTTACCATAAAACTGCTTTTAAGCAATTTGGTGGTAAGCCGGGCGCGGTTTTAACTTTTGACCTGGCGTCAAAAAAAGAGTGTTTTCATTTTCTGAATAATTTAAAACTTATTCGCAGGGCTACGAATTTGCATGATAATCGTTCTCTGGTTTTGCATCCGGGATCAACGATTTTTTGCGAATATGACGCTGCGCTTAAAAACGAGATGGGGGTAAGGGATACTTTAATCAGGCTGGCTGTGGGGATTGAAGATTATCGTGATTTAATCGCTGATATCAAACAGGCTTTGGAGGGTATATAATGAATTTTAATGAAGAACAAATAGAGCGTTATAGCCGTCATATTATCTTAGGAGATGTGGGGGTTGGAGGCCAGCAGAAAATTATGGCGGGTAAAGTATTAATTATCGGCGTAGGCGGCCTGGGCGCGCCGGCAGCGTTGTATTTGGCTGCTGCAGGCGTAGGCACTATAGGTTTAGTTGATGGGGATAATGTAGAGTTATCAAACCTGCAGCGTCAGGTTATTCACTTTACTCCCGATGTGGGTAAGCCTAAAGTCTTATCGGCTCAAGAGAAAATTGCTTCTATTAATCCGGATGTGAAAGTCGTTACCTATCAGAGCCGGGTATATTCGGGTAATATCGCCGGAATTATCAAGGATTATGATTTTATTATCGATGGAACGGATAATTTTGCCGCTAAATTCCTGATTAATGATGCTTGTGTTCTTGGCGCTAAACCGTTTTCCCACGGCGGGATTTTACGTTTTGACGGCCAGAGCATGACTTATGTTCCGGGCCATGCATGTTACCGGTGTATATTTGGAGCGCCTCCTCCAAAGGGCGCTGTACCCGCTTGTTCGCAAGCCGGTATTTTAGGGGCGGTTGCCGGCATGCTGGGTACGCTTCAGGCAACTGAGGCTTTAAAATTTCTTATCGGGAAAGGAGAACTTCTCATAAACCGGTTATTGATCTTTAATGCTTTGGATATGAAGTTTCGTCAGGTGGAATTCAAAAGAAATCCGAATTGCTCTATTTGTGGCAGCAATCCTTTGATTAAAGAATTGGTTGATGAAGAGCTGCCTGCTTGTGATTTAAAAAAGAAATGAAAATAACAAAGACAGTTATTAGAGGGATGGTGAATCATGCCAAGAAAGATGTTCCGCTTGAGGCCTGCGGGTATCTTGGCGCCAAAGAGGGTATCATTACAAAAATATATGCGTTGACCAATATGGATAAAAGCAATGAGCATTTTTCTTTTGAGCCAAAAGAACAATTCCTGGCAGTTAAAGATGCCCGGGCTCAAGGATTAGAGATTTGCGCTGTCTACCATAGCCATCCGGATAGCCCGGCCCGTCCGTCGCAGGAGGATATAAAATTGGCATATGACCCGAATATGAGTTATTTTATTATTTCTCTAACAGGCGGCAATAAAGAGGTGCGGGCATTTTCAATAAAAAGTGGCGTTGTTGTTGAAGTTATTCTGGAGGTTATTGATGATAAAGGGGTATGATTTGCCTCCTGGGTTGGATGGGGAAATCGATCAGCTTGAAGCGCTGATCCGCAAGTATCGAGCAGGCGAGATTTCGGCAACTGAACTTAAAGCCCATCGTGTGCCTTTTGGCGTTTATGAACAGCGCCAGGCTGATACCTATATGGTAAGGATCAGGTGCGCCGGAGGCTTTGTTACTCCTCAACAGCTGGAAAATATTTCTGTTATTGCCCAAGAATACGGAGTAAGCCACCTTCATCTTACCTCTCGGCAGGAGCTGCAAATTCATTATGTGAAATTAGATGAGATCGTTACTGTGATCAGGTGTTTAAAAGCGATTGGCCTTTCTACCAGGGGAGGCGGCGGCAATACTGTGCGTAATATCGCTGCTGGCGATGATGCCGGAATAGATCCGCAGGAAGCCTTTGACGTATCTTTATATGTGTCCGTTTTAACCACTAGGATGATTGCTGAGGGGGATTCCTGGAATTTACCGAGAAAATTTAAAATTGCTTTTTCCGGCTCGAGAGAGGATAAGGGGTATGCTACTCTTTCTGATTTGGGCTTTATCGCGAAAATAAATAACGGGATAAAAGGATTCAGAGTTTATGCGGCCGGAGGCTTAGGCGCTAAATCCGCTGAGGGGAAGCTTTTGTTTGACTTTATCCAAACAGATGAGGTTTATCCTGTTGCTGAGGCTCTGAAAAATGTTTTTTTCAAATACGGTAACCGCAGGAATAAGCATGCGGCCCGTTTGCGCTTCCTATGGCAGAATCTGGGTGAAGAGGAGTTTAAGAAAAAGTTTCAGCAAGAGTATGATCGGATTAAAGCTGATGGTTTTAAGCCGTTAGATATTATTGATCAGGGACAGGGTTTATTCTCCTGTAGTTTACCCAAAGATAGGCCTCTAGACGCAACGGGGTTTTCGTTATGGAAAACGCGTTTTGTAAAACAGCAAAAACAGGAAGGGTTATTTTCGATATTAATCCCTATAGAACTGGGTTTTATTTCTTGCGCGCAAGCTGCTAAATTAGGACGGTTCCTGAAAGTTTTTGGCAGTGATATGTTGCGGATGACCCGGGATCAGAATTTCCTGATACGTAATATTCCTTGGGATTATTTGGGTACTGTTTATAATTTTTTTAAAGAAGCTGGGCTTGAGTTAAATCAGCCTGCGCTCTACGGTAAAATATTGTCCTGCGCCGGAGCGGCCACTTGCCAGCTGGGGATTTGCCTTTCTCGTCAGGCAGCGCGGGCTTTGATTGATGAGCTTAAAAAAAGCGGTTTGGATTTGGATAAGATCAAGGATATTAAGATTAACCTATCCGGATGCCCTAATTCCTGCGGCCACCATCCGGCAGCGGATTTGGGTTTTTCCGGTAAGGCATTGAGGAATGGTGATCGGTTGTATCCGGCATATAACCTGTTTGCCGGAGCGATTATTGGTGATGGTAAAACTAAACTCGCGGAATATGCCGGAGAGATCCCTGCCAAAGCGTTAGTTTTGCTGGTAAAGGATTTTCTTAAAGGCTATATATCCAAGGCCGGTAAGTTTACAGATTTTAGAGAGTATATTCAGGGTGAAGGAAAAGCAGATTTAAAAGAAATTATTTTACGTTATTCTCAAGCGCCTGATTTTGATGCGGATAAAAATTATTATTTTGACTGGGGAGCGGATAAGCTTTTTTCTTTAGCACAGCGTAAGGCAGGAGAATGTTCCGCCGGTTTTTTTGATCTTCTGGAAATGGATTTAAAAAATCTAAAAAATACGCAGGAAGCCCTTGGCAAAGTTGCGCAGAATGATAATGAAAAGGGAAAGCTGCTTGGCGGGTTAGTATTTTATGCCAGCAGGGCGCTTCTGATTACCCGCGGGCTGGACGCAAAAAGCCAGGAGGAGGTGTATGCGGGGTTTCTTAAGCATTTTATAGAAACCGGATTGATCGATAAGTCATTTAGGGATATTGTTGTCATTGCTCAACGCGGTGAATCCAGGGAAATTATTGCAAGGCAACCTCAAGCGCTGGAATTGGCTAAGGCAGTGCAGGCGTTGTATGAAACTATGGATAATAGTTTCAATTTTTCCCGCCTATCAATAAGTATGCCAGGCGGGATCCCGCCAGAAGCGGGAAAAACAACGGAGTTACCTGTGATCGTTAAAGATCTTCGGGGAGTTGCCTGCCCGCTTAATTTTGTAAAAACCAAGATTGAGCTGGCTAAGTTAAACGCCGGAGATACATTGGAAATTTGGCTTGATGATGGCGCTCCGATTGAAAATGTCCCCGGATCAGTCAAGGCTGAAGGCCATAAAATTACTTCACAGAAAAAAATCGCAAATTATTGGTCAGTGGTAATTAGTAAAAAATAAAAATGGAAAAAGGTAAAGTGTATTTAGTCGGTGCCGGCCCCGGAGCTAAGGATTTGATTAGCTTAAGAGGCCAGCAGTTGCTTTCTCAGGCAGATGTTGTGATCTACGACTATCTTGTGGATAGCCAGATACTTGAGGATGTAAATCCGCAAGCAAAGCTGATCTGCTGTGATAGCCTTGGCAAGAGGCAGCCGCAAGAGGGATCTTTTGATGCTCAGGTTAAAGTCAACTCCGCGATGGTAAATTTTGCCAAAAAAGGCAAATTAGTGGCGCGTTTAAAAAACGGAGACCCTTTTATTTTTGGCCGGGCTCAGGAAGAGATAGAGGCACTTTTAAAAAATCGCATAGAATTTGAAGTTATCCCGGGGATTACCGCAGCCCAGGCTGCTGCATGTTTTTCCGGAATACCTTTAACCAGCCGTAAAATTTCATCTAGCGTTATCTATGTCAGCGGTCAAGAAGCAGTGGGAGAAAAACCAGTAATTGATTGGCGCTCTGTTTCTAAAAATGAAACTATTGTGTTGTATATGGCGGTAAAAAATATCCGTGCCATAGCCAAACAATTGATTAAGAATGGCAAGCCCGCGAATACTCCGGTGGCGGTGATTTCGCAGGCAGGAAGGATTAGCCAAAAACTTGCCATCACTGAGCTTGAGAATATCGGTAAGATAGTTAAGGAAGAAGAGATTACCGCTCCCGCCATTTTTATTATCGGTTTAGTTGTGCGCTTGAGTGCGAGATTAAATTGGTTTAAAAAAAATAAGCGTGTTTTGTTTACAGGGCTTTCAACAAAGCGATATTTTTTAAAAGGAAATTATTTCCATTTGCCGATGATTAAGATTGAACCTCTTGATAATTATGCGGATTTTGACAGGCAGCTTAAGGAAATCTCCGGTTTTAACTGGATAATTTTTACCAGCCGTTATGCTGTGCAGTATTTTTTTCAGCGTTTGAATAAAATTGGCTTTGATACGCGTTTACTAAAGGATGCTAAAATTGCAGCAATCGGAACTTCCACAGCGGCAAGGCTTAGGGTTCTTGGGATTATCGCGGATTTAGTTCCCAAAGTTGAAACATCAAAAGGCTTGCTTAATGCATTAAGCAAAGTTTCTTTAAAGGGGAAAACGATTTTTTTGCCGCATTCTGATATTTCGGACAAAGGGTTGGCCAAAGAATTAAAAGATTTCGGCGCTAAGGTTATTGGTTCTATTGCCTATAGAAATATTGTGCCTGAAAATTTCCCGGATTTTGATTTGGATACATTTGACGAAATAATTTTTACCAGCCCATCAGGTGTCCGCAATTTCGTTAAGCGTTATGGGAAACCGCCAAAAAAAGCGGCTATAAAATGTATAGGGAGGGTTACCCTGGAGCAAGCTAAAAAGCTGAGTTTATTATAAAAAATGCAAAGACTATCTTCTAAAGATCTGATTATGCCCTATTTTGTTATTGAGGGGCGTAACAAGAAAGAACCTGTTGCGGATATGCCTGGTATTGCCAGATTAACTATTGATAATCTGCTAGAGGAAATATTAGAGGTAAAACAGCTGGGTATACCTAGAGTGCTCCTTTTTGGAGCCTGCCCTCGGCAGTATAAGGATGAATTGGCAAGTTATGCCTATGCCAAAAATAATATTGTATCTCGGGCAGTAGCAGAATTAAAGCGTAAAATTAAAGGCATAGCTGTGATCACCGACGTATGCCTCTGCGCCTATACTTCTCATGGCCATTGCGGTATATTAAAAACAGAAAACAGAAAACAGAAAACGAAAAACAAAGTTTGTATTGATAATAAAGAGACATTAAAGGTTTTGGCAAAGATTGCTTTATCGCACGCGCAGTCAGGCGCTGATTGGGTAGCTCCTTCGGCGATGGCCAAGGGTCAGGTTTTGGCATTAAGGGAAGTTTTAAATAAATACGGCTATAAAAAAACTAAAATTCTAGGTTATTCGGCTAAATTTAACTCTAATTTTTATGGCCCTTTTCGTAATGCCGCCAGTTCCGCGCCTCTATTCGGAGATAGAAGCGGTTATCAGCTGGATTATTCAAACGCTCAAGGCGCCCTTAAGAAGATTAAAGAGGATATTGATTCTGGCGCGGATATGGTCATGGTTAAGCCCGCGTTAAGTTACCTGGATATTATTAAAGAAGCAAAACGGAAATTTAATTATCCGCTGGCTGCTTATAATGTCAGCGGAGAGTATGCTTTGGTTAAAATGGGAGCCAGTATTGGGCTTTGGCAGGAGAAGGAAGTTGCCTTGGAAATCATTACTTCTATAAAACGCGCCGGCGCCGATTATATTATTACCTATCATGCCAAGGATGTCGCGAAATGGATAAAACAAAAGAATTATTTAATCTCGCCAAGCGTTATTTAGTCGGCGGAGTAGACAGCCCGGTGCGCAGCTTTTCTTATGTCGGCGGTAACCCGCTGGTGATCAAGTCAGCTAAAGGCTCAAAAGTTTTTGATTATAATGGCAATAACTTTATAGATTATTCGCTTTCTTTTGGCGCCCTTATTTTGGGGCATGCCCATCCTGCGGTGGTGACAGCGGTAAAGAAAAAAATAAGCGCGGGTTTTAGTTTCGGTACTACTAACAAAACCGAGATTGAACTGGCACAGGAAATTATTAATGCCATACCTTTTATTAAGAAGATAAGGTTTGTAAATTCCGGTACGGAGGCAGTAATGGGGGCGCTGCGGCTTGCTCGCGGCTATACCCAAAGAGATAAAATTCTTAAATTCCGGCACGCGTATCACGGGCATGCGGATTATTTGTTGGTCAAATCCGGTTCGGGATTGGCAACTTTGGGAATTTCGGCTAGCTTGGGAGTGCCCGATGATTTCATAAAACACACCCTCATTGCTCCAGGCGGCGATATCGATTACGTTAAGAATATATTTAGGAAATATGGGCAAGAAATTGCTGCAGTCATCGTTGAACCGGTAGGAGGTAATTACGGAGTAATTCCGCCGGATAGTAGTTTTCTGGCCGGCCTAAGAAAGATTACCCGCAACTGTGGGTCTTTATTGATCTTTGATGAGGTGATTAGCGGTTTTAGTTTTCACTATGGTTCTTTAGCTCAGGTTTTAGGGATTACGCCGGATATTATTTGTTTAGGAAAGATTATCGGAGGAGGCCTGCCAATTGGCGCTTTTGGCGCAAAAGAAAAAATCATGCGTTATCTTGCACCGTTGGGGAATGTCTATCAGGCATCTACTTTTGCCGGGAATCCCGTAGTAATGCAGTCAGGCTTAAGCACGCTTAAAATTTTGAAAAAATTTAAAGAAGATTATAAACGGCTTGAAAAACTGACAAATATTCTGGCTGAGAGTTTGAAAAAAGAAGCGTTATTGCGAAAAATCAGCCTAGAGATAAGCTATTATGGAAACATGTTTAGCTTAAAGTTCAAGGAAAAGAAGCAATTCAGCGGATTTTATAAATTTATGCTTAAGCAGGGGGTTTATTTTTCTCCATCTGAATTTGAGGCAAATTTTATTTCATTCGCGCATACTCAAAAAGATATCGCTAAAACGATTATTGCGGCTGGCCGCGGGCTGGATAAAATTTCTGTTGTGCATTAGCTTGATTTGGGAGATAATAAATATGTAAATTTAAATGGAGGATTAAAGATGAGTAAAATCGATGCTAAATTAAAACCCGAAAGCTTAACTTTGCATGGGGGCCAGGAAGCTGATCCGACAACCGGCTCGCGTGCGGTACCGATATACCAGACTACATCCTATCAGTTTAAAAATACCGAACACGCTGCCAATCTTTTTGGCTTAAAGGAGTTTGGGAATATTTATACGCGTTTAATGAATCCCACTACCGATGTCTTAGAAAAAAGAATGGCTTTACTAGATGGCGGCGTGGGGGCTTTGGCTGCAGCCAGCGGCCAATCCGCAATCACGCTGGCCTTACTTAATATTGCCCAGGCGCAAGATGAGATTGTGTCCGCGGATAATCTTTATGGCGGCACTTATAACCTTTTTCATTATACTTTTCCGCGTTTAGGTATAAAAGTTAAATTTGTGCCTTCCAATGATTTAGATGCTCTGCAGAAAGCAATCACATCTAAAACCAAAGCAGTTTATGCCGAATCAATCGGAAATCCAAAATTGGATGTCGCGGATTTAGAAGGTATTTCTAAAATAGCGCATAAAAACGGCATACCTTTTGTTTTGGATAATACCGTATCTCCGTATCTGCTGCGGCCGATTGACTACGGCGTAGACATCGTAGTTTATTCGGCAACTAAGTTTATCGGCGGCCATGGCACAAGTTTAGGCGGATTAATCGTTGACTCCGGAAAGTTTGACTGGACTAATGGCAAATTCCCTTTGATTTCTGAACCTGAACCAAGCTATCACGGGATAAACTTTGTTGAAGCGCTTAAACCATTGGGAAATATTGCCTATATCATTAAAGCGCGGGTTACTTTGTTGCGTGATTTAGGGCCGGCGTTATCTCCTTTTAATTCCTTTCTCTTTTTGCAAGGCCTGGAAACATTGCATTTAAGAATGCCCCGGCATTCTGAAAACGCGTTAGCTGTCGCAAAATATTTAAAGCAGCATGCCAAAGTAAGCTGGGTGAATTACCCGGGTTTAGATGACAGCCCGGAGAAGGAAAGAGTTAAAAAATACCTGCCTAAAGGAGCGGGGGCGATTTTAGGTTTTGGTATTAAGGGTGGTTTAGAGTCAGGGAAAAAGTTTATCGATTCGCTGGAGTTGATATCTCATCTGGCTAATGTCGGAGACGCTAAAAGCTTAGCGATCCATCCGGCAACTACTACGCATCAACAGTTATCCAGCCAAGAGCAGTTGGCAACCGGGGTTACGCCGGATTTTATTCGTTTATCAATTGGAATTGAGCACATTGACGATATCATTTCAGATATTGAGCAGGCCTTGGGGAAGGCATAGAATATGAAAAATAAAGGGACCGTTTCTATTTTTCCGTCGTTTAGCTGGGTTGAAAAATAGAAACGTCCCCTTTGTTCATTCATGGGAGGAAGTTATGGGAAAAATATTTTCTGATATCACTAAAACGGTTGGGAATACCCCGTTAGTCAAGCTTAACCGTATGGGAGAAGGTTTGGGGGTAACCTTGCTGGTTAAATTAGAATCTTTTAATCCGCTATCGAGCGTAAAAGATAGGATCGGAACGGCGATGATTGAGGATGCGGAGAAAAGAGGCTTGCTTAAAAAAAATACCTCGATCATTGAGCCGACCAGTGGTAATACGGGAATTGCTTTAGCTTTTGTTGCCGCAGCCAAAGGTTATAAGTTAATTCTGACTATGCCGGATACGATGAGCATAGAAAGAAGACAGCTTTTGGCGATTTTCGGAGCGCAGTTAGTTTTGACTCCGGGCGTAGAAGGAATGAAGGGGGCGGTAAAAAAAGCTGAGGAGCTGCTTAAAGAAACTCCTAATGCGATTATACTCCAGCAGTTTAATAACCCGGCAAATCCTGAAATTCATCGTAAAACCACTGCCGAAGAGATTTGGAATGATACTGACGGTAAAGTTGATATTCTTATATCTGGAGTTGGCACAGGCGGGACCATTACTGGCGTCTCTGAAGTGATCAAAAAAAGAAAACCAAGCTTTAAGGCGATTGCGGTTGAACCCGATGCTTCGCCGGTTTTATCCGGAGGCGCTCCGGGTGCGCATAAGATTCAGGGGATCGGCGCGGGATTTATTCCGCAGGTTTTAAACCGCAAGGTCATTGATGAGGTTATCCGGGTTACTAATGATGACTCCGGAGAAACTGCCCGGAGTTTGGCGAAACTGGAGGGGATATTAGCCGGAATTTCCAGCGGCGCGGCTTTATGGGCGGCATTAGAGGTAGCTAAGCGTAAGGAAAATAAGGGAAAAGTTATTGTGGTTATTCTTCCTGATACCGGAGAGCGGTATCTGAGTACCTGGCTTTTCCAAGAGGTAAGAGTATAATGAGAGAGAAGTTATCCATAGGTGCAGGTGACGTTTAAACGTCACCTGCTAAGTAGAAGAATGAATAAAGAAAATAAAATAATTCAAAATAATAAAGTTGGCATTGTGCAGGCTCAAGTTTTTACTTTTGATACCCTTAAGCTTGAGAACGGGGAGAAGTTTGGCCCGGTCACTTTGGCTTATGAAACTTACGGCACTTTAAATCCAGAGAAAACCAACGCTATACTTATAGTGCATGCCCTTTCCGGTGATGCGCACGCAGCCGGTGCGCATGAGCATGAAGATAATACCGGTTGGTGGGATGCGTTTATTGGCCCGGGAAAAGCAATGGATACGGAAAAATATTTTATTATTTGTTCGAATATACTTGGAGGATGTAAAGGTTCAACCGGGCCGGCAAGTATTAATCCTAAAACATCTAAACCTTATGCTTTGGATTTCCCGCTGGTTACGGTTAATGACATAGTTAATGCCCAGAAGCGTTTGATTGACCACTTGGGTATAGAAAAATTACTGGCAGTGGTTGGCGGGTCAATGGGCGGACAGCAGGTTTTATCCTGGTTAGTGAATTATCCGCATAATTTACGCAGCGCGGTGCCGATTGCCACAACCATTAAGCATTCTCCGCAGCAGATTGCTTTTAATGAAGTGGGCAGGCAGTCAATTATGGCTGATACGCACTGGAAATCCGGTAACTATTATGACGGCCCGCCTCCTTCAAAGGGATTAGCCGTAGCCAGAATGATCGGCCATATAACCTATATGAGCGATAGTTCAATGGCTGATAAATTTGGCCGCCAAAAAAAAGGCAGCGCCGAACCATTTAAATTTACCGCTGATTTTGAAGTGGAGGGGTATTTGCGTTATCGCGGCGATAATTTCGTGAAGCGCTTTGACGCGAACTCGTATCTTTATATTACCAAGGCCATGGATAATTTTGATGCTTCCGGAGGCCGGCGTTTCGAGGAGGTTTTGCGGGGCACCAAAGTAAAAGTTTTAGTTATTTCTTTCAAATCTGATTGGTTGTATCCGGCGTATCAATCCAAAGAGATTGTCAAGGCCTGTAAACTTGCGGGAGTGGAGACCACTTACTGTGAGATTGATTCAACTTATGGGCATGATGCTTTTCTCCTTGAGGTTGAGGAAGAATCACACTTGATCAAACATTTTCTTAAAAAAGTATTTTATGCTTATGAGGTGACCGGTGAATATGGCGCGTAAGAATATTCAACTGGACCATAGAGTTATATCGGATTTAATCGAATCGAAATCCACAGTTTTAGATTTAGGCTGTGGCCCGGGGGATCTTTTGTATCTTTTGATTAAAGAAAAAAAGATTCACGGGCAGGGTATTGAAATTGATGATCAGGCAATCTATAAGTGTGTAGCCAAAGGTTTAAATGTTTTCCACGGTGATATTGATAGCGGCCTTGCTGAATTCAGCGATAAATCTTTTGATTATGTGGTGCTTAATCAAAGTATGCAGCAGATTCTCCATGTGGACAAGGTGCTTACTGATGCCTTGCGCGTGGGCAAAAAGGTAATTGCAGGGTTTCCTAATTTTGCTTATTATAAATCAAGATTACAGATGTTTTTTCAGGGCAAGGCTCCGGTCACCGAAGCGCTTCCCTACCAGTGGTATGAAACCCCGAACCTGCATTTTTTAAGCATTCTTGATTTTAAAAAGTATTGCCGCGCCAAAAAGATTAATATCCAGCGCAGGGTTTGTATCGGGCAGAACCACAAGGTTTTATTTTTACGTAATTTATTCGCGCAGGTAGGGATATTTTTAATTTCAAAGTAGCGGTAATATTTTATTCGTTAAAAGTTTATAGTAGGTGAGGTTTAAACCTCACCTACTATAAACTGCTAGAGGAGGTGAGAAATGCCTTATATAAATTTAAAATTAGTCGGGAAACTTACTAGGGATCAGAAGGAAAAGATCGCTGCGGAATTTTCGGATACCTTGTTAAAAGTCGCCGGAAAGCCTAAAGAGAGCTTGTATCTGGTGATTGATGAAATAAGCGGCGAGAATTGGGCTAAGGGTGATAAGTTTTTTGGTTAATACCAAGCTGGGTAAAAATTTTTATTTTTTTATCTTGACATAGGGTAGGGGGGTATGGTATACTTAAGATTGAGAGAGGTGAGGAAATGAAACAATCTACTACCCATGAAGAACAATTAGAATTCCTAAAAAAAATTGAAGGCCAGGTCCGCGGGATCCAGAAAATGATTAAGGAGAAACGCTACTGCGTGGATATTATTACTCAGATCCATTCAATTATCGGTGCATTGCATAGGGTAGAAGACGAAATATTTAAAAAACATATTGATGGCTGCGTGGTGCAGGCGCTCAAAGGAAAATCCGAAACTGAGAAGCAGAAGAAGATTGCCGAAGTTGTGGAGTTAGTCTCAAGATTTCGAAAGGCGGACTAAGGAATGGCAAGAAAGGTTTTTATTATATTTCTAGCAGCGGTATCTCTCTTTAATACCGCTTTGCTCTATTCTGCGGAACCGTTAGATTTAGGCGGGTTAATTAAAGAAGCCAAAGAGAATAACCCGGAGATTCTAGCGGCAAAGTCGCGCTATATAGCGGCAAAAGCAAGAATCCCACAGGCAAAATCATTAGAAAACCCCTCAATAGGCTTTACTTCTGAAAAGATTCCCCGGGGCACACTGAAATTAAATAAGACCATGGCCGAAGACAGAATGCTTTCCATAAATCAGGCGATTCCTTGGTTTGGAAAATTATCTTTAAAGGGAAAAATCGCTTTAGTAGAATCGCAGATGTTCGCGGCTGAATACAAACAAAAAGAGCTTGTGGTAATCAATGCCGTCAAAAACGCCTATTATGATTTGTTTATGAATAATAAAGAAATAGAGCTGAATGAGCAAAGCTTAACCTTGTTAAAAAGCATTACTAAGGCTGCAGAGGTAAAATACGCGGTAGGCGAGATGACCCAAGAAGAGCTGTTTAAGTTAAATTTAGAGATTGCCAGGCTAAGCAATGTTATTATAAATCTTAGAGAAGAGAGAAAGGTAAAGGAGACTCGCCTAAATACCTTGCTTAATAGAGGCCCTGAAGCAACTTTAGGTATGCCTGATTTGGCCGAAGAAGCTTATTTTCACCAAGAGATCAAATCACTTTATCAGGCCACGCTTCTGAACCAGCCGGAATTGATTATTTTTTCTTATGCCATAGAGAAAAACAGATATGCCAAGAGCCTGGCCAAACGTAGTTTCTTCCCGGATATGATGACCGGTATTGTTCAGCGCGGTATTACCGCCGGTACTATCGGCCCCTGGGACCTCATGCTGTCTTTTACCGTGCCTTTATGGTTCTGGACCAAGCAGCGCTATGAAGTAAAAGAGGCAATCGCCAACTTGGAAGAAGCAGAGGCTGCTTATAAAGCAATGCAGAATAAGGCCTTTTCAGAGACCAAGGATTTAGCCACAAGAATAGAAATTGCCAAGAATAGAATTAATCTCTCTAAAACAAATCTCATACCGATATTGGAAAGTTCTATCGCTAGTTCTTTAGCAGCTTTTTCCTCAGGAAAAGGAGATTTTATGCTGCTTTTAGATAACCAGAGGTCGTTAATTGAGACAAAAATGGAATATTATAAAGCCTTAGTAGAATACAATATGAACTTAGCCGATTTGGAACGCACAGTAGGTATCGATTTGAGAGAGGTGAAAAAATGAAGAGAAAAAATATTTTTATCATTGTTATCGGTATATCTATAGCTGCGCTGGTGTTAGGTTTTATTTTAAGTTCTCAATTTCAGGCGCATAAAGGCCATACCTTAAGTTCTCAGAAAGATATATATTACTGTCCCATGCATCCCGGCTATACCTCGGATAAACCTGGTGATTGTGCTATCTGCGGGATGAAACTCGTAAAAAAAGAAGTGGCGCAAGAAATAGAAAAGGAAATGGAGCCGGGCGGTATTCAGATTAGCGCCGAACGCCAGCAGTTTATCGGCGTTCAAAAAGAAACAATCCAGAAAAGAAAATTGGTTAAGGAAGTCAACACCGTAGGCAGGATTGCCTATGACCCGGAATTATATGTTGCCCAGCAAGAACATATCGAAGCGCTGAAGGCGCAGGAAAATACCAAAGACAGCAAGCTGGCATTAATCAAAGAACAGATGAAATCATTAGCCGAAGCGGCAAAAAGAAAACTTTTGCTTCTGGGAATGAGTAAGGCAGAGATTGAAGAATTGTCTCTCCACAGTAAGGCTGATTCCAGTCTTTACCTGCCCGAAGAAGATATAGTGTGGGTTTATATCACTATCTATGAATATGAAGTGGGATTGGTAAAAGTTGGCCAAATCATCGAGATAGACTCTGTGGCCTATCCGGGGGATGTTTTTCAGGGAGAAGTAGTTTCTATTACGCCGGTATTAGATCCTAATACACGTTCAATAAATGTAAGGGCAAAAATAAAGAATATAGAGAACAAACTTAAACCCGAGATGTTTGTGAATGCCAAGATTAAAGTGGAGATGGGAGAAAAATTAGCTGTGCCGGAAGAGGCGGTAATGGATACCGGTGAGCGAAGAATAGTTTTTATAGCTTTAGCCGATGGGTATTTCGCCTCGCGCAAGGTAACTTTAGGCCATAAAGCAGGCAGATATTATGAGGTATTGGATGGTTTGGATGAGGGAGACCTGGTGGTTACTTCTGGTAACTTCTTTATCGATTCCGAAAGCAGGCTTAAATCCGCGATTAGTGGTGAAGCGCACAAGCACGGGCAATAATATAGGTAAGGACAAGTTATGACCCTTCGACGCACTATGTTTGCTCAGGGTCATGGTGAGCGAGGGAAACGAGTCGAACCATGAGAACTTTTATTGAAAAAGTAATTGCATATTGCGCCAAAAATAAGTTTATCGTTTTTATTTTGGTGGCAGTGGCAGTTTTAGGCGGAGTATTGGCTTTAAGGAGTTTACCGCTTGATGCTATACCCGATCTTTCTGATACCCAGGTGATTATCTATAGCCGCTGGGATCGCTCCCCTGATATTATCGAAGATCAGGTTACCTATCCGATTGTTACATCTTTATTGGGCGCGCCAAAGGTTAAAGCCATCCGCGGTTTTTCCGATTTTGGTTTTTCTTATGTTTATATTATTTTTGAAGACGGCACGGATATCTATTGGGCAAGGTCAAGGGTTTTGGAGTATCTTTCCAAAATTACGTCTCGCCTCCCAGAAGGCGTGCGGGTTGAGCTGGGGCCGGATGCTACCGGAGTAGGATGGGTATTTCAATACGCCCTGGTGGATGAGACAGGCCAGAATTCTTTAGCGGACTTGCGTACTTTTCAGGACTGGTACTTACGTTATTATTTGCAGAGTGTTCCCGGCGTAGCTGAAGTCGCGCCCATCGGCGGTTTTGTGCGGCAATATCAGGTAAACGTTGAGCCAAACAAGCTGCTCGCTTTTAAAATACCAATTACCGAAGTAGTCGAAGCGATACGCAAGGGCAATAATGACGTGGGAGGCCGATTACTGGAGTTCTCTGGCATAGAATACATGGTGCGCGGCCGCGGCTATGCCAAATCCGTAAAGGATATAGAAAATATTGTGGTTGGAGCTGACTATAAAACTGGCACGCCCATCTTAATAAAACACATAGGCAATGTTTCTCTTGGCTCGGATATTCGCCGGGGAGTAGCGGACCTTGACGGCAGGGGAAACGTAGTGGGTGGAATTGTGGTGATGCGCCAGGGCGAAAGCGCTCTTCGGGTAATCGACAGGGTGAAGGAGAAGATTAAAGAAATAGAGCCGAACCTGCCTAAAGGAGTAAAAATAGTCACAACTTATGACCGCAGCGAACTTATTCTAAAATCCTTAGAGACGATTAAAGAGGTTTTGATTGAGGATTTTCTGATTGTTGCCGTAATGATAATATTTTTCCTTTTGCATATCCCTTCAGCGATGATGCCAATCATAATTTTGCCCACCGCGGCCTTGATTGCTTTCATACCTATGTTGGGGATGAGGTTGACCGTGAATATCATGTCTATTATGGGTATAATCCTTGCTGTTGGAGATATGGTGGATGTAGGTATAGTGTTGGTAGAAAACGTGCACACCAAATTAAATGAATTAAAAGAAGGCATAATTAAAGGCGAGAGGCGCCAGATAATGATCGCGGCAATGCAGGAGGTAGGCCCTCCCATTTTCTCATCGCTGATGGTTACCGTTGTAGGTTTTATTCCGCTATTTAGCCTGGTAGGGCAAGAAGGCCGGCTTTTTAAGCCAATGGCAGCGACCCAAATGTTTACCATATTTTTGGCCGCGATACTTTCCATTACTTTGGTTCCCGCGTTAGTAATGATATTTTTACGTAATACCAAGCCGCGTTCCTTAGAGGACCATTTTGCCACCCGTTTCTTAAGCAAGTGGCACAGAAGGATACTTGCTTGGGCATTCATACACCGCAAACTCACTGTGGGATTGCTGCTTTTAGCTTTGGTTTTGACGATACCTATGTTTTTAAAATTAGGTTCGGAGTTTATGCCGCCTTTATATGAAGGCAGTATCCTTTATATGCCTACCACTCTTCCCGGTATTTCGGTAACTGAAACTCAAAAAATCTTACAAGTACAAGATAAGATTTTAAAGAGTTTCCCGGAGGTAGAAAGGGTTTTTGGTAAAGCGGGAAGAGCTGAAACTTCTACTGACCCAGCTCCATTTTCCATGATGGAGACCACGGTAATACTTAAACCCACAAGCAAATGGAGAAAGGTTCCTGTTTTTGGAAATTTCTTACCTTTTATTAAACGCGCGATTACTTATGAAGAATTAACCGCGCAGATGGATAAAAAGATGCAGTTTCCCGGGGTAAGCAATGCCTGGACCATGCCGATAAAGGCAAGAATTGATATGTTGACTACTGGCGTGCGCACTCCCGTAGGGATTAAAATATTTGGTTCAGATTTAAAAGAGATAGAGAAGATCGGTGAGCATTTAGAGATGGTTTTAAAAAAAGTCCCCGGCACGCGCAGTATCTTTGCGGAAAGGACTGCTGGTGGATATTTTGTGGATTTTGATTTAAATCGCGTTCAGCTTGCGCGTTATGGTTTAAGCGTGGAAGAGGCGCAGATGGTGATTATGTCCGCGATTGGAGGCGAGAACATCAGCACTACAGTCGAGGGAAGGGAGCGTTACCCGATAAATTTACGTTATGCCCGAGAACTAAGGGATGATCTTGAGAAGCTAAGGCGGGTATTGGTGCCCACTAAGTCCGGAGCTCAAATACCATTGGAGCAGATTGCCCAGATAAAACTCGTTATGGGCCCGGCAATGATTAGAAATGAAAATGGCATGCTCTCAGGTTATGTTTATGTGGACGTGGCAGATAGAGACATCGGTGGCTATGTCCGCGATGCCAAAAAAGCAGTGCAGGAAAATGTGAAAATGCCGGCTGGGTATTCTATTACCTGGAGTGGCCAATATGAGTATATGGAGCGGGTAAAAAAACGCTTAAGTATATTTATTCCGATGTCGCTCGTGATCATCTTTCTGCTTTATTACTTCAATTTTAAGTCTGTTGGTTCCACCCTGCTTATTCTATTAGCGATGCCTTTTACGGCGATGGGCGCAATCTGGAGTGTTTTTCTCTTGCGATTTAATATGTCCATTGCTATCTGGGCTGGGCTGATGGAGGCTGTGGGAATAGGCGCGGCACTGTGCGCTTTAATTACTACTTTTATAAATGGAGCCTATGAGAAAAGACAAAAGGAAGGCAAGATAACTTCTCTGGAAGATCTTTATACGGTTGTTTCTGAAGGCGCGAGTCGCGCCCTTCGCCCGGTAATGATGACCTGTTCCGCGGATATTATGGGTTTGATGCCGGTAATGTGGGCAACCGGAATAGGCGCTGAGGTTTTAAAACGTTATGCCGCTCCGATTATCTTTGGGCTTTTTAGCGCCATGATTATGGGGTTAGTTGTTTTACCTGTATTTTATGTAATCTGGAAAGGCGATTTTACCCGGTTATCATCTTCAATAAAAAAGGGAGGAAACAATGCGTAGAAAGATATTTATAGTTTTAAGTGTGGCAGTATTTTTTTTGGGAATAACTAAATTGTCTTTCGCCATGATGTGCGGTGATCATAGCGGCAGACAGCAAATGGCGCAAGCCCATACTGAACACGAGCCCGGCATAACAGAAGCTGGCAAAGCGGCGGTTTCAAAAGAAGCAGTGAATGCGGGCAATAAGATTTGTCCGGTGAGCGGCGAAAAGATTGATGAGAAAATAAAGGTAATATACGAATATAGCGGTAAGGTCTATAATTTATGCTGCGCTTCATGTATTGAGGAGTTCAAAAAAGACCCGCAGAAATATATCAAAAAAGTAGAACAGGAATTACAGGCAAAGCCGTTAGGGCAAACCGGAGAAGAAAAGGAAGCGCTGCCGGAATCCGAGATGCCCAGCGGTATGCACGAAGGCCATCATCATTGAAATCAAGGGTAATAAGGAACTGGCTATAACCATCAGGAAAGGGAGGGTTTTTTAATGCGGCTCTATCGTAAAATATCTGTGATCATTTTGTCATTTTTTTGTTTAACATTTTTTTCGCGTATGGGATTCGCCCAAACCGCCGCCGATCTAAAGGCGGAAATTTATCCTAAACTCAGGGATAAGCGCTGCACCACGATGACTCTGGATAAATGCGATTGTCCCGATGCCAGGGAAATGAAGGCCTATATCGAAGCGCTGATAGAAACAGGCATAAGCAAAGAGGAGATTTTTTACAAAGTGGCAAAAAAATTTACGCTGAATACAATATTAGACGCGCAAATCAAGCAGGATCTGGAGAAGAGATTGGTTAAGGAAACCGGCGAAAAACGGCCGCAGATAGTTTTAGAGGCTGCTTCCTTTAATTTCGGTAAAGTAAGCAAAAAGCAGGGCAAGCTTACGAAAAATATCAAATTGTTTAACCGGGGTAATTCAGATCTGGCCATTAAAAATATAAAAGTTTCCTGCGCCTGCGTAACCGCCGCCTTAACCGTGAATAAAAATAAAAGCCCTTATTTTAACACCCAGGGTGCGCCGGCCGGCTGGCAGATGGTTATTGGCCCGGATAAAAGCGGCGAATTAGAGATTATTCTGGATTTAGGCCACTCCTCAATACCGCTGGGCAAAGTAACCCGGGATGTCTTGATTACCAGCAACGACCCCCTTAATTCCGAGAGTACACTGAGAATTGAAGCAGAAGTAAGCGGCTAAGATTCTCTCAACACAAAATGCAAAAAAGGAGAAGATCCGCAATGAAAAAATGCTATTTTTATTAAGTTTCTTAATGGTAATTGTGATTTCTGGATGTGCTACCGAACAAGGAGGCACTGGCGGTTATGAAAGGCCGTCTGGCGGCTATCACGGCGGCCATCATTAATAGCTGGTAGAGGAATAAGTCTCTTAATTCCGATCCTTTTTATATTATGGAGGGAGGCGTAAGATGAGAAAATATCCCATACTTTTTATCATTTTGCTATTTTCGGTTATGTTTATAAATTCGCATTGTCTTGCGGTTAATCCTATTGAGGGAGAGCAAAAAAGCCACCAGCATCAGGGCCAGGAAGGTAAGAATCATGAATTATCAGGAAAAGTTGAGAACGGGGTTAGGGTTATTCAGGTCAAGGCTTCGCGGTATAAATTTGAACCCGACCCAATTCTGGTAAAGTTAGGAGAAAAAGTGCGCTTAGTTGTAACGAGCATTGATGCAGCGCATGGGATAGCCATCTCAGAGTTTAAGATAAATCTTGCTGTTTCTGCGGGCAAGACAGAACGTATCGAATTTATCGCGGATAAACAAGGGGAATTTCAGGCGTATTGCAGTGTTTATTGCGGGGCAGGCCATGGCCAGATGCACGCAAGTTTTATTGTAAAATAAAATTAAAACCTTAAATGGAAAAAATTACTCTTAATATTTCCGGAATGCACTGCGCCTCATGCGCCAGTAATATCGAGGGTGCCTTAAAAAGGCTTCCGGGGGTTTTTAGCGCCCGGGTTAATTTTGCTATAGAGAAGGCATATCTTGAATTTGATCCTCAAAAATTAAAGCCAGCGGATTTAATCGCCGCGGTTGAAAAATCGGGATATCAAGCTTTTTTACCCGGGGTATCTCCGGATAGAGAAAAAGAAATAGGGGATAGAGAAGTAAGGAACCTAAAAAGGAAATTCATACTCTCCATAACCTTATCTACCCTATTGATGTATATTGCTATGGGGCCATGCCTGGGATTAGGTGTTCATAAAACGATCATGGATAATATGGCGCTCATTCAATTATTATTAGCCAGTGGGGTTTTAATCTGCGGGTATCAATTTTTTGCGCGTGGTTTTCTGACGCTCATTAGGATTCATAGAGCAAATATGGATACGTTGGTAGCTTTAGGGGTAGGCAGCGCTTACCTGTACAGCTTATTTGTCAGTATTAACATCTGGTTAGGCAATCAATCTTTTGGAATGAGCAATCTTTATTATGAGGTGGCGGCATTCTTACTTACCTTTGTGCTCCTGGGTAAGTATTTAGAGGCCCTTACCAAGAGGAAAACTTCTCAAAGCATCAAGCGTTTATGGAATTTACGCCCGAAGACCGCGATAGTGATGCGTCAGGGGCAGGAAATAGAAATTCCCGTGGAAGAATTACTGGTGGGAGATATGGTGGTGGTTAAGCCGGGGCAGAGGATCCCGGTTGATGGCAAAATTATAGAAGGATATTCCAGTGTCGATGAATCAATGATCACCGGAGAGAGTATTCCTGTGGAGAAGGCGCTAAATGACAAAGTTATCGGCGGATCAATAAATAAATACGGGACTTTTAAGTTTAAAGCCACCAAGGTAGGTAAAGATACCACCTTAGCTCAGATCATAAAATTAGTTGAAGAGGCTCAAGGGTCGAAAGCCCCCATACAGGAATTGGCGGATAAGGTTGCTGCCATTTTTGTGCCGACGGTATTAATCATCGCTTTTAGTTCCTTCTTTATTTGGATTTTCTTAGGCAAAGGTTTTGTTTTCGGTTTAACTACTTTTATCGCGGTGTTAATTATTGCCTGTCCCTGCTCTCTGGGCCTGGCTACCCCTACTGCGGTGATGGTGGGAACCGGGAAGGCGGCAGAAAACGGAATAATTATCAAGAATGCGGCTTCTTTACAGATAGCCGCGGAAATCGACAAAATCATTTTTGATAAAACCGGAACGTTGACTAAAGGCAAGCCTGAACTTACAGATATCGTAAGTTATGTTGGGAATGAGGATGAGGTTTTAATGCTGGCCGCGTCTCTGGAAAAACCATCCGGGCATGTCCTTTCCGATGCGATCGTCGGCGCGGCTAAAGAAAGAGGTATTTCTTTAAAGCCGATGCAGGAGTTTGAAACCATATCCGGCCAGGGGGTGGTTGGTAAAATTGAAGAAGGCCAAACGATCTTAGCAGGTAATCGCCGGCTTATGCAAGAGAAGGCCATTAATATAGAAATTTCCGCAGGGGATTTAGACAGATTAGAGAAACAGGGAAAGACCATCACCTTGGTTGCCAAAGATGGCAAGCTTATTGGTTTGGTGGCGGTAAGGGATACTTTAAAAGAGTTCGCTAAAACCCTAATTGATCAACTAAAGAAGATGGGTAAAGATGTGATTATGATTACCGGGGACAATAAGCGGACTGCCCTGGCAATTGCCCAAGAAATAGGCATACAAAAGGTTTTAGCGGAAGTATTGCCAAAAGATAAATTAGATGAGATTAGGAAATTACAAAACGCGGGTTTCAAAGTTGCTTTTGTGGGAGACGGAATCAATGATGCCCCGGCCTTGTCTGGCGCTGATTTGGGCATCGCTATCGGTAGCGGCACGGATATCGCTATTGAGTCGGGAGATATCATTTTAATTAAGGATGATCTGGCTGACGTAGCAACAGCGATAGAGTTATCCGGTTATGCCATGCGGAAGATAAAACAGAACCTTTTCTGGGCATTTTTTTATAATATGATTGGAATACCTATTGCCGCGGGAATACTTTACCCGTTTAATGGCCTGCTGCTAAATCCCATGGTCGCCGGAGCGGCGATGGCCTTTAGTTCGGTTTCCGTAGTATTAAATTCATTGTTGATGAACAGCTATAAGCCAAAAATGTAGATGCATAAAGTAAATCTAAAAAATGTGTAAGCGTGAGCATGAGGTTTTATATTCATGAAGAGAATATCCCTGGTGCAAATTAAATCAAATGAGAAAGTAAAGATTCTGGAGATTTTAGGAGGATCTAATTTGGAAAGTAAGCTCTTGAGTATGGGTGTATATAAAGGCAAGCCGGTGGTTAAGCTCAGCCATATCGGGCTAAAAGGCCCGGTGGTCATTAAAGCCGGAAGAAGTATCCTGGCTCTCGGCCATAGCGTAGCCGAAAAAGTAATTGTAGAGAGAGAATGATCAAAAAGATTTATTTAATCGGTAATCCTAATGTCGGCAAAAGTGTAATATTTTCACGCCTGACTGGGGTACAGGTGATTTCTTCAAATTATCCGGGGACGACGGTTGAGGTTGCCAAGGGCTATTTACGCCTGGATAATGAAAAGGTGGAAGTTGTGGATTTGCCGGGAACATATTCCCTGGATCCTACCTCTAAAGCGGAAGAGGTGTCGGTATCTTTATTAAAAGAATTTCCTAAAGAAGAGATTGCGGTAATTAATATTGTTGATTCCACTAATCTTGAGAGAAATCTGCTTTTGACTTTACAGTTGATCGGAGAGGGTTTTCCGGTAGTGGTCTGTATGAATATGTGCGATGATGCCGGCCACCGGGGCGTGCATATAAATATTGCTAAACTGGAGGAGCTGCTTGAGGCACCGGTAATTTCAACCTGCGCTTTGACCGGGGTAGGGATTAAATTATTGACCGAGAGAATAAAAGAGGCGGCTTCTGTTCCCGGAGATAAGCTTACGCACCAGGAACGTTGGCTGGAGATTGGCAAGATCATTGAAGAAGTTCAGCATCTTGAGCATCGGCATCATACCTTTAGAGAGATAATGGAAGATGCCTCGGTGCGTCCGGTAACCGGATTGATTATGGCCGGAGCAATTATTTACGCGGCTTTTAAAATTGTGCGTTTTATTGGTGAGGGGATAATTAATCATATCACTGACCCGGTTTTTATAAATATCTACCAGCCGATATTGGGGAAACTATCTACCTACTGGCAAGAAAAAGGCTTCTGGTTTCATTTATTAATTGGCGATTTGATTAATGGGAAAATTGATTTTAAACAATCTCTGGGAGTTTTAACTACTGCTCCTTATATTGAGTTTGGAATGGTCTTGCCTTATGTGGTGTCTTTTTATTTTATTTTAAGCCTGCTGGAGGATATCGGGTATCTGCCGCGGCTGGCCGTATTACTAGATAATCTTTTGCATCGTTTAGGTTTACACGGCTATGCGGTAATTCCTGTACTCTTGGGGTTTGGTTGTAATGTTCCCGGAATTTTATCTACGCGCGTGTTAGAATCAAAAAGAGAAAGGTTTATTGCTTCTACGATTATCTCTATTGGCGTGCCTTGTGTCCCTTTACAGGCAATGATTTTTGGCCTCTTAGGGAAATTTGGTGGATTTTATGTCGGCGGAGTATATCTGGTATTATTTTCATTAGTTATCATTTTGGGGATAATTTTAAACCGGAGTTTACCCGGATATAGCCCGGAATTCCTTCTGGAGATTCCTCCTTATCGGTTCCCGCCACTACTGATGTTTTGGAAAAAACTTTATTTTCGGGTAAGAGGATTTTTGGTGGAAGCAACGCCGGTAGTTTTGTTAGGAGTTTGTTTTATCAATATTTTGCTTTATTTTAAATTATTTGATTTTGTCACTGCTATTTTTGCACCGATCATCCACGATTTATTCGGGCTTCCCAAAGAGGCAGTGGTGGCTTTGGCAATCGGTTTTTTTAGAAAAGACGTGGCTGTAGGGATGCTCATGCCTCTGGGGCTTAGCGTGAATCAGTTATTTATCGGCGCCACATTACTGGCGATATCTTTTCCTTGCGTAGCCAGCTTCGTGGTTTTGGCTAAAGAGTTGGGATTAAAAGGCGTAATTAAATCTACGCTGATTATGATCGGAATTAGTATTATTGTCGGTGCGTTACTTCATTTTACTATATTGCGCTAAAGGGTACGTTTCTACTTTTCTTTCAACAGTGCGCTAAAGGGTACGCTTCTATTTTTCTTTCAACAGTAGGGGAGGTTTAAACCTCCCCTACTGTAATGAAGAAATAGAACCGTCCCCTGTTTTTATTATTTGAGGGCTGGACTTAATACATTTTAGCCTTTTTTCTTTGTGAAGCAGCTGATGTTCAAACGTCAGCTGCTCTGCGGATAACTTTTTTAGTTATAAAATAGTTAGTTAGATTTTTCCACCTTCTGCGTCAATTACTGTAGGAGGTGGAAAAATGTTAAAAATAATTTTTAGCTTCGTAATGGTTTGGTTAAATATGATGGCGGGAGTGCTTTTAGCGGGAGATTTTAGCTGGGAAGATATTGGAAAGGATAATCTCAATTGCCAAGCGCTTTCAGTTAACGCGCGGGATAATAAAATTATCTTTGCCGGTAAATCCGGGAATATATTAAAAACTGATAATGCCGGTAAGAGTTGGCGCAGGGTATTGGCGGTAAAAGGAAGGTCCGCGCGGATTAATGCTTTAGTGATGCCAAAGGATAATGGTTTTGTTGTTTATGCGGCTACCGGTAATGGTTTATACCGGAGTAGTTATTCCGGAGAACGCTGGGAGAGGATTTTCCGCGGTAAAACTGAATCGGAAAATCAGTGTACGGCGGTACTGAGCACTACCCAGGCTATATTCGTGGGAACAAAAGCCGGGCTTTTTATCAGCAGGGATAACGGCCGTAGTTGGCATAAACAGCAGATAGAGATTGGCAGCGGTTACATACTTAATATTGAGTCCACAGGCGGGCAAAACGCGGCTGTTTATTTAGCCGCCTCCAGCGGCATATTCAAATCTTTAGACCACGGCGAAAGCTGGGAAAGAATTTTTGTAAGTTATTCTCTTGGGGGTTCCGGTGAAGAGATAGACAAAGAAGAGCCGGATCCTCCGAGGAAATTGGCGGATATTAATTTTGTAAAGGTAGATATACACAACAATAATCTACTGTATTTTTCCAGCGCCCGAGGAGTTTATCGGAGTGCCAATCGGGGCCAAAGCTGGGAGAAGTTGACTGAATATGGTTTATTAAATCGGGATGTAAAGATGATTTGTTTAGCGGATAGTTTAGAGCTTTACGCGCTTACTGCATCAGGAGTTTTTCTCTATACGCAAGAGCGCTGGTTAGAAATATCTTTTGGTTTATCCGCGGGCAAGTTAAATTATTTTACTTTAGACAATTTAAATAATATTTATATTACCGGTGAAAAAGGAATATATAAGTCAAGTCGGGGTAACGTTTTAAATTTTACGCGCGCGTCGTTGTCCGGAGAATATCTTAAAGATGAACCAAGGATAAGAGATTTGCAGGAGGCGGCAATAAAGTATGCTCAGGTAAACCCGGAAAAAATATTACAATGGCGCAAAGACGCGGCAAAAAAAGCATTCCTGCCGCGGATCAATGTTGGTTTAGACCGCAACAGCACTGATTTGTGGCATTGGGAAGGCGGATCAACCACTAAAAGTGGCGATGATGTTTTGCGCCGGGGAAGAGAGAGTATTGACTGGGATATTTCTTTATCCTGGGATCTGAGTGATTTGATCTGGAACGATGCTCAGACAAGTATTGATGTGCGTTCAAAGCTATTGGTAGAGTTACGGAATGATATTTTAGACCAGGTGAACAAGCTTTATTTTGAACGTTTAAGAGTAAAAAGCGAGTTAGATAATTTAGCTCTTGAGGATCGGCATAAAAGATTCCAAAAGCAGTTAAAGCTTGAAGAATTAACTGCTTCTTTAGATGCAATTACATCCGGATATTATTCAGAGCAATTACTTCTACTGGCGAAAAAACAGCAGAGTTAGAAAACCAGGGAACGTTTCTATTTTTCTTTATAATTTAACCAGGAAAAATAGAAGCGTTCCCTGGTTTTCATTTTCTGACATTATTGTGACATTATATTAAATTCTGTTGATTTTTATTAACAATAGTAGGGTTTAAACCCACCCTACTATTGAAAGTCAACAAGGTTTGTTACACTGTCCATTTTCTTTTTCGCTGTTACCGATTTTTTAAAAGTGCACTATTTATAAATTAAAAGTGCACTATCTTTAGTAGTTCTGTTTTAACCTTTTGGATGTCCAAAAGCCTGTCTTTATGCCAGAATCTTACTTC
>JAUYBI010000012.1 GCA_030693145.1 Candidatus Omnitrophota bacterium | reverse complement strand
CCTGTTGATCGGTAAATCTTTTGTGTAATTGTGCCATACTTGTAAACCTCCTTTTTCTTACAAGTATGGCACAAAAAACAGTGCACTTTTAAATTGTAACTCCCTTTAAAAACAGTGCACTTTTAATTTGGAGATGACAGGCCAATTTTTTCAGTTGACAATTTCTCGAGAAATGCTATACTTCATGTAAGGTTAACCTTACATATGTTAGGTTTAATTTATGGTTACTACATTCCAAGTTGAAGACATTGTTGATTCCCCATCCAAATTGGCCATTCTGCGAGTTTTTGCTTCTCGCAGAGGGCTCAAAGCTACAGGGCGCCAGATTGCCAAGCTGGTGGGTTATTCCGCCCCCTCTACGCACGACTCACTAAAGAATCTGTATGAACGTAACATCTTAAAATTAGACATTATAGGCAAACAGCATATTTATGCCTTGAATGAAGAAGACCGCATTGTTCAAAAAATTATTCGTCCTTTGTTTGCCGCTGAGAGTAACTTTAAGAACGAAATCCGGGATTTTCTTTTGGATGAATTCAAGAAAAATAAGATTAAGGCGAAAATAGCGTCTTTAATTCTTTACGGAAGCATGCAAACCGAGAAAGCAAAGAAGGGAAGCGATGTTGATGTTGCCGTAGTGGTATTCCGAGCCTCGGATCTTCGATTGGTTGAAAATGTTTTCTCTTCCGAAACAATCCCTCGGTTCAAGGCATATTTCGGTGTTCATGTTGATCCTTATATCAAATCAGCGAATGAATTTAAGCAGCGACTCAAAAAGGGTAAGCCGCCGGTTTCAACACTGATGAAATCCTATTCTGTTTTATATGGCAAAGAACCATTAGAGGTGTAGATATGACCGCCCGCGAGATAAAAATCAGGCAGGAAGATAGGTCCCAAGCGGTAGATTACCTGAAAAAAGCAACGGATAATTATGAGCAGATGTTAGCCGCTTTTAATGCGTCAAATTGGAATGCGGCAGCGACATTGGCTGTCCAGTGTGCGATTTCATCAGCAGATGCGATTTGTGTCCACGAGAAAGGCGTTCGTTCAGTATCGCAAGACCACTTGGATGTTTGTGATCTGGTGGCTGATTTGCCGCTTGATGGCGCACAGGAAAAATCTAGACAGTTACGCAAGGTTGTGGCGCGTAAGAATTTAGTTCAGTATGAATGCCGCAGTGTTCACAAGGCCGATGCCGATGAAATGATTAAGGTAACAACGAGAGTTTATCAATGGGTGCGGGAGATGGTAGCTAGTTGAATTGAGCGAGGCAGAATGGTTATGAAATTTGAATTAGAAGAATATCATCGCGGGATTACAAATGAAGAACTAGCCGCAGAGTTAAAGCGAATTGTCTTAAAACTTAATAAAGTTGCTCTTAAACGCAGTGGCAACGATGAACATGGTAAATATGGCACTACAACATATATCCGAAGATTTGGCAGTTGGTTTAACACTTTAGAGAAAGCCGGCTTGGAGAAAACCAGAACGCCAATGAATCTTCCAAATCCTACTTCTAATACTCTAACTTGAAGCGAAACACCCTTATAGCTTTTAGTAATAACTGTGCCTGTAATGGGTAGTCTTTGATCCCGGCTAAGACATTTGTTTTTAGATTGTTTCTCAGCGGCGATATCAGGCCGCAAAGCCTTGTTATTTGAAGGTGCTTTCTGGTCAGGGAATAGCTCCTCGTATTTAGCCCCAAGTTCACTGAGTGATTTATCCTTAAGTCCCATTATTTGAGTAAGATTGGTTTCAGCCATAGTTCCGACCGCTGCAAAAAATATAACCGGTTTCTAAAAGCAAGAAAAAACAGGTTTTTAAAAGATAGCAATCCGGATTTTACTACCTCCAGCTATCTTTTTCTCTTCTCATAATCAAAACCCAAATTGTTACGGTCATTAAGATATCATTATCCCTCGTAAAAGTGCTCTTCCTTGGCAATGGCAGAAGCTTTACCCCCTGCAATAATGCTTAATTATTCCCCCTAGTGTTGTTTGGTACCTAATCTTTCCTGTAGTCTTTTCCGATGTATATTCTAGTGGTCGATTATCCATAGAGGAATGTGGCCGGGTTGAATTGTAATATTGAACATATTCGCTAATGAGGTATCTTAAATGACGTTCACCGAAGACAACGAACCGATTCAGGCATTCTCGCTTAACTGTCCCTACCCAGCTTTCAGCGTGAGCATTCATGTTGGGCGGCATAAAAGAAGTCTTCTGTACGGTAAATCCTTCTTTTTCAAATGCTTCATCGAATTTTTTTGAATATTTAGTGTCTCTGTCCCGGATTAATACCTTTTTAACCTCCCTACCATCATTTAAGGAAGGTAGCAGCAGTTGGGTCTGTTCATTTACCCATTCCTGATTAGGATATGGCGTTAATCCTGCAATATGGACTTTTCGCGTTTTAATATTTATAAAGAACAGTACAAAAACATCTTTGGTCCTAATGGCGTAAGTACTTGCTTTGTGAAGAAACCACATGCCTAAAGGGTTTGAAAATGACGGCTTAAGAAATTACTCCATGTATCGCCACCGCGTATTCCCAAAGGACCAATATCATGTTCTTTTAAGATATTCTTTACGGTATTTCGTGATAAACTGTATCATTGAGAGGTACAGTTATTACCTATACCAATGCGCGCAACTACATAAAACTCACCCGATTATCTTCTCATCTCTGAATCGCAGTTTAGTAAATTAGTCTTAGTTAATGCCACTCGCATTGATTTGAACGATTCTTTTGCGATCGCTTCCTTTGTGGATCTTCTTGCCTAAGAGTATGGAGTTTGCTATAATTGTTAAAGAATAGTTAAAACGGGTCTAAAATCTTATTAATGAACGTCCTCGCAAGTGCCTTAGGTTACAAAACCTCGAATGAGGGTTTTGTCTTAAAGTGTTGTATTTCAATGTTGAATATGGATATCGGGATTTAATTTATGCGTAAGAAAAGAATTATTATTTTAGGCGCCGGTTTAGCCGGCTTAAGTGCTGCCTGGCATTTACAAAAAAAAGGCATAGCCTGCCAGGTTTTTGAAAAGGAATCAGAGGTTGGGGGCCTTTGCCGTTCCAAAAATATAGACGGATTTACTTTTGATTACTCCGGGCATTTACTGCATTTTAAGCACGATTACGCATTTAATCTGATTAAAAATTTATTGGGTAATAATCTTATTGAGCATGAAAGAAGCGCCTGGATTTATTCGGCCGGAGCATATACCCCTTATCCTTTTCAGGCAAATCTGCACGGATTACCTGCTCAGATCGCTAAAGAATGCCTTTTAGGTTTTATAGACGCATCAAAAAATGGCAAGCTAAAAGATAAAAAAGAACTTACTTTTTTAGATTGGATAAACCATACTTTTGGCAGCGGTATAGCCCGGCACTTCATGATTCCCTATAATACCAAGTTTTGGACAGTCGCGCCGGAGAAGTTGACCTGTGCATGGTTGGATGGTTTTATACCCGTACCGTCTCTCAAGGAAGTAATTGAAGGTACGCTAGAAGAAAGCAAAAGGCAATTTGGCTATAACGCTCATTTTTGGTATCCCAAAAAAGGCGGCATATCCGAAGTTGCCTTGGCTTTATCCAACCAGATTAAGAATATTTATACGCATTGTGAGGTAACGGAAATTAACCTAAAAGCAAAAGAGATAAGATTAAATTCCGGGAGCAGGGAGAAATTTGATTACCTGATTTCTACCCTACCTCTTCCTGAAATTCCCCCTTTGCTAAAAGGGTTGCCTGCGCGGATCTCCTCCGAGTTTAGAAAATTACGCTGGAATTCAATTTTTAACTTTAATTTAGGCATAGAAAAAAAAGATGGTTCAGGTAAGCACTGGGCGTATTTTCCTCAGGAGGAGCTGCCTTTCTTTAGGATAGGTTTTGCGCACAATTTTTCTGCTTTCCTGGCACCCGCAGGCAAAAGTTCCTTATATGTAGAGGTTTCTTATTCTGAAGAAAAACCCCTAGATAAGAAAAATATTACTGCGCACATTATGCAGGAATTAAAAAAAGTCGGTATTCTAAGCCAGGGTGACAAAATCTGTGTTTCTGACGTAAATGATATAAAATACGGTTATCCTCTCTATGACCAAAATTATAATTCGGCGCAAGAAACAGCAACAAGATATCTTAGGCAAAACAATATTATTCCCTGCGGCCGCTACGGTTCCTGGCGGTATATGTCTATGGAAGATAGCATCTTAGGCGGCAGGGAAACGGTAAAACAATTTAAGCTTTAACAAAAAATATGACAATCCGTTTAATGAGGCGTATAGATTATTTTTTGGGGATCGCATTATGTTTTTTCTTGCCATTATAAAGCGTTTCTCAGGATTATTTATTTTCCGCAGAAAAGAAAACAAAATACGCAAGCGCGCGCTTATAATTAAATTATCGCAAAAGTTTGTTAACTTTCGAGGAGTTGGATAATCCTTAGCTAGATAAAGATAGTTTTTAAAGATAATCGAGAAGAGAAATGTTTTTTAACAAAGCACTGGATTGACTATGAAGTATTATCCTGTAAATCTGGCATTAGAGAATAAAAAATGCGTGGTATTCGGCGCAGGAATTGTGGCGCTGCGTAAGGTCAATCGACTTCTTGAATGTGGCGCGCGCGTTTCGGTAATCGCAGAAGAGATTGTACCGGAATTAAAAAAACTCTTTGAAGAAAAAAAGATTGTATTTAAAAATAAAAGGTTTGATTTAAAGGATCTAGCTAGAGCGTTTCTAGTGGTTGCTGCCACAGACAATAGAAAGTTAAACGCGCGTGTTTGCGATTATTGCCTGAAAAGAAATATTTTGGTTAATGTCGTAGATTCTCCGAGTGAGTGTAATTTTATTCTGCCCTCAGTTTTAAGAAGAGGAAGCTTGAGCATAAGCGTATCTACGGATGGGGTAAGTCCCGCATTGGCCAAGAAAATCCGGCGGGATATTCAGCAAAGGTTTGGTTTTGAATACGCTAAATTATTACGCCTGATGCAGAAGATCCGGCCGGAAGCTTTGAAAAAAATAAAAAATCCGCGGGCTAGAAACCTTCTTTTTAAGAAGATATTTCAACCAAAAATACTGGGGTTTTTTAAAAAGAATAAACAGCGGCAGGCAAACAAAAGGGTAAGGGGGTATTTAAAAAATGCCCAACGCTAATTTTATTCCATATTCGTATAATCTATATTCTATGTTGAATATTGCGGGTATTTATTTAAGCCATTTTATTTTTTTGGTAACAGTTACAGCCGTTGTCTATCTTATTCAGGATGGCCTTATTAAGAGTAAACGCATGGGAATAATTTTTAACAGGCTTCCAGTTTATATTTTTAGATAAGTTTAATTATATAAGCATCGGCTATTGAGACATTTTGGAGAATCAAAGATGAATTTAGCGGTTATTGGTATTAATCATAAGACGGCTCCGGTGAAAATAAGAGAAAAATTTTCATTCTTGCCAAATCAAATCATTGAAGTTAATCGAATGCTTAAAAGGGAAGGGATCCTATCGGAGAATCTGATTTTGTCTACTTGTAACCGAATGGAGATATACGCGGTGGCAGGCCAGGAAAACGACTGTATTGGCCCAGTTAAAGACTTTTTAAGCCGGTTCCATAATTTGTGTCTCTCTGATTATGAAAATATATTTTATGTTTACAAGGATAGACGGGCAATAGAGCATTTGTTTAGGGTTGCTGCAGGCCTTGATTCCATGGTTGTCGGAGAAATGGAGATATTGGGCCAGGTTAAAAAGGCATATCAGGATGCCCGAGTAAGCTGCTCTACAGGTAAGATATTGAACAGATTGCTTGAAAAGGTATTTAACAACGCAAAAAAGATAAGGACCGACACTTCTGTGGGGCGTGGGGCTGTTTCGGTAAGCTCAGTTGCAATAAGGCTGGCAAAAAAAATATTGGGTAGTTTAAGCGATAAAGTTGCTCTGATTATCGGGGCAGGCCTCGTAGGAGAACAACTGGTTTTCTATTTAAAGAAAAACGGTATTAAAAATATCCTGGTTGCTAATCGCACGCTGGAAAAAGCGAAAATTCTTACTCATAAGTTTGCTGCTACCGCGGTTGATTTTGATGATTTTAGACAGAGGTTGGGGGAAGTGGATATAGTTATTACTTCTATTGGAGCCCCGCATTGTATTATCCGCAAAGAGGATATGCTTAACCTCATACCCAAAAGAAAGCTGAAGCCGCTTTTTATCATTGATCTGGCGGTCCCGCGCGACGTAGAGGAAGAGGTAGGTAAAATTGATAATGTCTATCTTTATAACATCGACGACCTTCAGAAAATAGTCGAGCAGAACATATCTTTAAGAAAGGATGAATTAGATACTTGTGATAGGATTATTAATAATTCCTGCAAGGTTTTTATGGGTTGGTGGTTAAAGGAAAAGACAAAACATGATGCTTAAAACTTTGATTATTGGCTCGCGCGCAAGTAAATTGGCGCTGTCCCAATTTCTGTCGGCCCGATTACATCCACGACAATACGTAAATGTGGCTTAAAAGTAAATGAAGGAGCAAGGGTTTATACAATTGAAGGGGTAGTAAAAGCTATCATGAAAAAAAATGATTAATTGCACAAGATTGCTTTGTCAAGAGCCGGGGTTTTATGATGAGATCCGCTATCAGAAAGGAAAACCGGCGGATACTAACCGGCCGATTGTGGTTTGGAATTCTACGCGCCGCTGTAACTTAAAATGTATCCACTGCTATATTGACGCCAAAGGTGCGCCTGATGCCGGCGAGCTTACTACGCAGGAAGCGAAAATAATGATTGATGATTTGGCTGCATTCGGCGCTCCGGTATTTTTGTTTTCCGGAGGCGAGCCGTTTTTGCGCGAGGATTTATTTGAGCTGGGAATACACGCCAAAGATAAAGGCCTGCGTACGGTGATCTCTACTAACGGTACTCTAATCACCGACGATCTGGCCAAGGAAGTAAAAGATGCTGGTTTTTCTTATGTCGGCATCAGTTTAGATGGCTTAGAGGCAACCCATGATAAGTTTAGAGAGCAAAAAGGATCGTTTAAAAAAACCTTATCCGGCATCAGAAACTGTCTGGTAAATAATGTACGCGTGGGTTTACGCTTTACGGTCAATAAACACAATTTTAGAGATGTCCCAGGAATTTTTGCTTTAATTGAAGCGGAAAATATCCCGCGTGCCTGTTTTTATCATCTGGTTTATTCCGGAAGAGGGGGTGCGATGATTAATGATGATTTAACGCATCAAGAAACGCGCGATACTATGGATTTAATTTTTACCCGCTCCAAAGAGTTATCTAATACCAACACGGAAATATTGACCGTGGATAATCACGCTGACGGCGTTTATTTGTATTTAAAGTTAAGAAAGGAAGACCCGGTAAAAGCGCAAGGAGCATTGGAGTTACTTAAAATTAACGGCGGTAACAAATCCGGCATTGGTATTGCTGAGGTGGATAATTTAGGCAATGTGCATCCGGATCAGTTCTGGAGAGAACATACGCTTGGCAATATTAGGCAGAAGAAGTTTAGCGAAATCTGGATGGATGAGAGCAATGAATTATTAGGTAATTTAAGAAATCGTACTCGTCTCTTAAAAGGTAAATGCGGCCGCTGTAATTTCGAGGATATCTGCGCCGGTAATTTTCGGGCGCGCGCCGAGGCATTTTACGGTGATATCTGGCAGGAAGATCCTGCTTGTTATTTGACCGAAGAAGAGGTATTAAGCAGATAATAAAATAATTTTTCCTAAAATAAGAATGCACGAAGGAGGAAGCCCATCGTCACGGAGCTTGCGCTGAGCGGACCGGATGTGTTCTTCAAGATGATCGTTCGGGAAACACCCCGGCAGCCTGTCAATTTAAATTTCCGCTTGCCTGTTATTCTGTAAGCGGAAAATATGTGATGTTTAAAGTTGCTTAGCTTAAGTGGTATCTTGATGAAAAAAGAATAGTTTTTGAAACTATTATCGGAATTAAGCGCAAAGGTACAGATTTTATTATCACCTATTATGCGGTTGAAATAGTAAGAGACATGGCTGAAAAACAAATAAGCAATTTAAGAATGGTTGCTTGGGAGGTTTCGCGCAGCTGTAATTTGTCCTGCGCGCATTGCCGTGCAGCGAGTGGAAAAGGCCCGTATCCGGGGGAACTTAGTACCGAAGAATGCTTTAAGGTGATTGATGAGATTGTGTCTTTTGCCAGGCCCGTGATCATTTTGACTGGCGGAGAGCCGTTATTAAGGAAGGATATCTTTGAAATCGCCGAATACGGCAAAAGTAAGGATTTGATTATGGTTATGGCATCTAACGGCACGCTCCTGTCCGCCGAGAATGTCGCGAAAATTATTAAATCCGGTATAAAGCGTATTTCTGTGAGCTTGGATGGTCCGGATGCCGCAGCCCATGATAATTTAAGACAGGTTGCCGGCGCCTTTAACGCAGCAGTCGAGGGAATAAAAGAGGCAAAGAAGTCCGGGCTCCAATTCCAGATAAATTCTACGATTACCAAAAGGAACGTCGCGCGGATAACAGAGATGATGAATCTTTCCGTGGAATTAGGCGCAAGGGCCCACCATATATTTTTGCTTGTGCCTACGGGCAGGGCAAAAGATATGTTGGGTGATGAATTATCTGGGCAGGAATACGAAGATACGCTTAAGTTTTTAACCCGGAAGATAAAAAAATCCGCGATAGAGATAAAAGTGACCTGTGGCCCGCATTTTAATCGTCTGCTGCTGCAGCAAGACCCACAATTAGGCGCAAGCCTGCGCGGCAGGGGATGTATGGCCGGGGTCAGTTTCTGCTTTATTTCGCATCTGGGTGATTTGCAACCCTGTGGTTACTTAGAGATTAAATGTGGCAACGCGAGAAAAGAGGGATTTAAGAAAAGTTGGCTTGCATCAGAAGTATTTAATAATTTAAGGGATTTTTCTAAATATGTAGGTAAGTGCGGAATTTGTGAATTCAGGACGATTTGCGCGGGATGCCGCGCCAGGGCATATGCCATCTCTAAAAATTATTTAACAGAGGAGCCCTATTGTGTCTATGTGCCTAAGGCCAAGGATTAAATTAAGCTTACTGGATAAGCGTATCTTAAATTTCCTACAGGAGGATATTGCTTTTGTAGAAAGACCCTGGCAGCTTATAGCAAAAAAATTAGATATCAAAGAAGATCAGCTCCTTAAAACAATTGTTTCTTTAAGAAGACAAGGTATAATCCGTAGAATAAGTGCGGTTTTTTCCCCGAGAAAGCTTAGTTTTGTTCCTACTCTAGTTGCCGCGAAAATTTCTCCCAAATACATTGAAAAAGTGGCCAGGAGAATAAATCTCTATGCTGAGGTTACTCATAATTACAGAAGAAATGCCGAATATAACCTTTGGTTTACCCTGATTGCCAGGGATACTAAGAGAATCGCGCAGATCATCACCCGGCTTAAAAAGGATAAAAATATTAAAAAGATTTCGGAGTTTCCGGCAATAAAAATATTTAAGATCAATGTAAGATTTCCGCTGAATTGTTCATAAAAATGTTTTCAAAACTTGATAAAAGTATAATTAGTTTAATCTCGCAGGATATCCCGTATGTTAAGGAGCCTTTCAAAGCTTTATCCCTTAAACTTGGCATCAGGCAAGGCGTTCTTCTTAAGAGGCTGAAGTATTATAAAGATAATAATTTCTTACGCAAATTTTGCGTAAGCCTAAATCATAGAAAAATAGATTATTGGCATAACGCCATGGTAGTCTGGAATATCCCGGAAGAGTTTGTTGATAAGGTGGGTAGTTTGATGGCTGCTTTTGCGCAAGTAACCCACTGTTATCAGAGGGAAAAGGCATCTGATTGGAATTATAATCTTTATTCCATGATTCATGGCAGGACTAAAAAAGAGTGCCTGGATGTGGTTAAGTGCATATGCAAGAAGATAGGCTGTAAAGATTATAGGGTTTTGTTTTCTTCGGAAGAATATAAAAAAACGGCGGCTAAATATTGAGTTTACCTACATTTAAAGAAAGGCTATGTTTAAACGAAGTAAAATCTGGAGGTTTTTTTCGTCGGTAAAGTTAGCGATTTGGCTGCTTTCCACTATTGCATTTTTTTCTTTGATTGGCACATTTATCCCACAAAGTAGTGTTTATTTTTCCTGGTGGTTTATTCTATTATTGGTTTTGTTTTCCCTTAACTTGATAGCATGCCTCTTAAATAGGTTCTTTCTAAGCGACCATTCAATGGGGTTTTTTATTGTGCATGCCAGTATTCTGATCATACTTTTCGGAGCGCTTATCGGAATACTTTTCGGGCAAAAAGGTTACTTAAAAATTAGCAAGGGGCAAGAGGCGAATTCTTTTATCTCCCGAGGGAAAAGGACTTCTTTGGGGTTTTCCATCAGATTAAATGATTTCATTTATAGCGAAAATATCGATTCAGAAGAGAGATTGCTGGTATATCAACGCATTAAATTCGAAAAAGGTGTCTGTGATATGCGCAACTTGCAAACGGCAAGGGACGCTGAAGGGTTTTTAGCGGAAATTCCCGTTAATCTGGGAATTGAACAGGGCATTGGTAATACCGGTTATAGGATTAAGGTCATCCGTTATGTTCCGGATTTTATAATAGATGTCTCTACAAGAGTGGTTTCAAGCAGGTCTGCCAGTCCGGATAATCCGGCAATAGAGGTTGAGTTGAAAGATCTAAAAGGAGGGATTAAAACCGTCTGGTTATTTGCGCGTTTTCCGGATATGCGCCAGGAGACAGGGGTGGATTTTTGGATTATCTATAATTGGGCACCGCGCCGGCCCAGAGATTTTATTAGTAAAGTTAGCATTTTAAAATCTGGCAAAGAAATATTAAGCAAAGATATTCAGGTAAATGTTCCTCTTAATTTCGCAGGCTACAATTTTTTTCAATTCAGTTATGATAGCCAGAATCTTAGTTGGACCGGCCTGCAGGTAGTTAAAGATCCGGGGGTACCGGTGATTTACGCGGGTTTCGTACTGCTTATATTAGGGTTAGTAATGATATTTTATGTCGATCCTTTAACCAGAGGGCAACTAAATGTTTTTAGCATATCTTAATCTTAGTTTTGGGGCGTATTTTTTATCCATGGTTTTTTACGCGGCAGCCCTGTTTTCTAAAAATAGGGTTTTTTCTTTGGCGGCAAGATTTTTTATTACCTGCGCCATTCTCGCTCTTTCCATTTATATAGGTATGCGTTGGCAAATTGCACTCAGGCCTCCGTTAAGCAATATGTTCGAATCATTGGTAGTATTTAGCTGGGATATTGCCGTCCTCCTTATTTTTATTGATTTAAAATACAAAATCAAAGGTATTAATGCGTTAACGGCTTTGATGGGGTTATCGACATTAGGGTGCGCTTCATTGTTGGATAAAGATATAGTTCCGCTTCTTCCCGCGTTAAAAAGCAATTGGTTAATTCTGCATGTATTGACCTGCTTTATCGGATACGCGGCTTTAACCGTTGCTTTTGTTTCCAGCGTAATTATTTTATGTAAAAAGGAAAAGAATGCAAATTTAGATAATATCAGCCATAAGACAATTGCCTTCGGTTTCTTATTTCTAACTTTGGGTATTATTAGCGGCTCGATTTGGGCGAATTCTGCCTGGGGTACTTATTGGAGCTGGGACCCTAAAGAAACCTGGTCATTGATTACCTGGGTTATTTATGCCATATATTTGCATGTCCGCTTAAGGAAAAGATGGAGGGGGCAAAAAGCAGCCTGGTTATCTGTTGTTGGGTTTACAGCAATGCTTTTTACCTATTTTGGAGTGAACTATCTATTAGTTGGTTTGCATAGTTATGCCCAATAAGAGGTTTTTAGCGGCGAATGTTTAACTACCATATTTTAATTTGGGCACCTATGTTATAATACTTTATTCGCAGGCAACCGACCAGTCCTCTTTATGTAATTACAAAATTGGAATTAGGGGGAGCCCAAAAACAATTGTTAACTTTGATTTGCCAAAGCCTTATCCATAAATAACTTGACCGTATGTAAATCAGGATGGTTAGAACGCTCGCCAAATCCTTTTTATTGTCGTTTATTAAATCTTTTAGGTGGAATCACTCTAAATATGTTGAGGATTTATTGATATTCTCAGTGTATTTGAGCAGAATGCGGTTATCGTTTTGGTAATGAATAGCAGCCTTTTGATATTCAAGTAAATTAAGATGTTGGGAGAAGAGATGTTGGGAGAAAACTTATCTGAAGATTATAAAGAAAAAATAGCGCCTGGTTTTTGCTGTTTAGCAATTACGGAAAAATGCATGTTGAAATGTAAGATGTGTCATAAATGGCAGGTCGATACGTTTACCGAGAATACCCCTTCGATTGCGCAGTATAAGAATTTTCTTGCCAATTTAAGAGGATTGGTAAGTGATGATTTTATAATTCATTTCGGTGGCGGTGAAGCATTATTATTTGAAGGAGTATTGGATTTAGTCAGTTTTTGCGCTGAAAAGGGGTTTAGAACTAACATTGCTTCAAACGGATGGTTAATAGACGAAGAAATGGCTATGCAGATAGCGGATTCTGGACTGACGGAGATTAACCTATCTTTAGATAGCTTAGATGAAGACGTAGATGATTATTTAAGAGGGGTAAAAGGGGTTTATCGGCGGAAAATGAAAGCCATAGATTTTCTTAGCAAATATTGTAAAAATACCAGAATAGGTATTTGTAGCGCAATTTACGATTTAAATTTAGACGGGATCCTGCCTTTAGCAGATTGGGTAAATAATAATGATAAAATTGATTCAATTTTTTTTATGGCTCCTATGCAGCCGAATAATACCCCTTTGGATAAAACATGGTGGCGGGGGCAATATGGTTTTCTTTGGCCCAAGGATAGCGCGAAAGTTTGTTTAATAGTCGATAAATTGCTTGAACTTAAAGCAAGCGGACGCAAGATAGGGGGGCAAAATTCACAGTTAGAGGCTTTTAAACTCTATTTTCGCTGCCCTGAGAAGTTTGTAAAGAAAACTCAATGCAATCTGTTCCGGGCTATACATGTAAGCGCGGTAGGGGATATTTTTTTGTGTTTCCGGTGGGAGATTTTGGGAAATATTAAGAAGACGGACGATATTAACCATATCTTAAATTCAGAGCAAGCCGATGCTGTTCGTCAGAAGATAGTTACTTGTAGGGATAATTGCCACTTTTTGTTGAATTGTTTTTTTGAAGGAGATTACCCGTTTTTTTTGGATAAGTAAATGAAAAACATTGTTAACGGCGATTTAAAGATAAAACCTGGATTTTGCTGCTTAGGTGTTACAAATAAATGCATGCTTAAGTGCAGGATGTGTTATAAATGGAAGGATAATATCCAAGAAGTTTATCCTTCCCTTGGGCAATATAAAAAATTCATATCTAACCTTAGAGGAATAGCAGATGGGAAATTTATAATTAATTTTGGGGGTGGAGAAACCTTGTTATTTGAAGGGCTTTTTGATTTAATTAAATTTAGTATCAAAAAAGATTTTTTGACGAATACGATTTCTAACGGCTGGCTGATAGATGAGGAGATGGCTATGAGGATAGCAGATTCCGGCTTGCATGGAATAAATCTATCTTTGGACAGCCTTAATGAAGATACACATGATTATTTAAGAGGGGTAAAAGGGTCCTATCGCAGGGTCATGAATGCGATAGATTATCTTAACAAATATTGTAAAAATACTAAAGTAGGAATTTGTTGCGTGATTTACGATTGGAACCTGGATGAACTATTGTCTCTTACAGGATGGGTTATCAGTAATGATATGTTGAGTTCGATTATTTTTATGGCCCCTATGCAGCCTAATAGCACAGGAGTGGGTAATGAATGGTGGAAAGGGGAATATGGTTTTCTTTGGCCAAAAGATATTAATAAGGCCTGTTTCTTTATTGAGGAAGTGCTTAAATTTAAGGTCAATTTTCCCCATAAGATAGGAAACACAGTAGCACAATTAGAAGCTTTTAAGCTTTACCTACGTTCACCGGCTAAATTTGTGAAAAAAGGTAAGTGTAATCTTGATAGGGCTGTGCATGTAAGTGCGGATGGTTATTTATTTTTATGTTTTCGCTGGGGTGCTTTGGGTAATATTAAAAATGGTGACGATATTAGGGAACTTTGGCAATCAATCAAGGCCAAGGATGTCCGTCAAAATATCGCTAAATGTAAGAATAATTGCCACTTTTTGTTGAATTGTTTTTTTGAAAAAGATTATCCTTTCGGCTTAAGTTAAAAACAACCTCAATGCGTAAAAACAATCAAAATCAAATATCTGTCCGGCAGAAAGCATTTTTGGTAATCTTTGGTGTATTTTTATCGCTTGTTATTCTTGAGATAGGGTTGCGTGTGGGCGGGTTTGTATTGCTTTCCTTGCAAGAATATAAAAACAGGCATTCCTTAAAGCAAAAAGGCGTGTATCGGATTATGTGTTTAGGAGAATCCACCACTCAAATCCAGTATCCTGGGTTTCTTGAGGGAATACTGAATCAGCGGAATATAGGTATAACTTTTAGCGTAATAGATAAAGGTTTGAATAGCACCAATACAAATATTATCTTATCGCAATTAGAGGCTAATCTGGATACTTATAAACCTGATATGGTAGTTACGATGATGGGGATTAATGATACTGAGTTGATCTCCTTTTCTGATGAAACAGTTAATGTCTTAGAGAAACCATCATTTTTTAGGCCATTAAAGGTGAGTAAGCTATTAAATCTGCTTTGGCTACATATTGCGGCTAAAACTAAAGAAATAAAGTCATATAGTCAAAAAGATGAAAAGCAATATGTTAAAAAAACATGGTTAGGAGGCAGGCTAAAAGAAGAGAAGAAATTTTCCGAAGCAGAAGAGGTATTTAAGAAAACGTTAAAGCTTAACCCTAAAAACGAATTGACACATGTCTTATTAGGAATATTATATAAAGATCAGAGGAGAATTCCCGAAGCAGAGGAGGCATTTAAGAAAACTTTAGAGCTGAATTCTAAGAATGCTTGGGTATATATAAAATTAGGTATTTTTTATAGGAATTACTGCAGGTTTTCTGAAGCAGAGCAAGCTTTCAAGAAAGGATTAGAGTGCGGATCTCACAATGATCGTTTATATCTTGAATTAGGGACTATATATCTAGAGCAGGGGAAACTTTCTGAAGCAGAGCAGTTATTTAAGAAAGTCATAGGGCTTAAACCAAAGAATTACTGGGCGCATGCCGGATTAGCATCAGTATATTTAAAAACAGGCAATAATGAATTATTTAAAGAATATATGGATAAAGCAGGGCAACTGAACCGGAAGGAATTTATACCTGGGACAATTAATAATTATCTTAAAGTTAAGAAAACTCTGGATAAAAAGAGTATACGTTTGGTTTGTGTGCAGTATCCTATGCGGAATACCAAGCCGTTAAAGGAAATATTTGAGGGGCAAAAAGGGGTTATATTTGTAGACAATGAGGGAATATTTAAAGACACTGTAAAGAATGATGGTTATAAAGCTTATTTTAGGGATATGTTTGCCGGAGACTTTGGCCATTGTACGCCTAAAGGAAATAGGCTTTTAGCCGAGAATATTGCGCAGGTAATATTGAAGGAGGTTTTTAACAAATAAATCATCCGGAGTGGAGCCTCGGACTTTAGTCCGGGGGCTCCACTATGCTAATTTTGAGCGATTCTACTTGCCTTTTTAAAATAAAAAATTCTACATTAATTTCATTATACGAATGGTTAAAATTAAAAGAAGCAGAGTCATAATCCCAAATTTTGTTATTGCAAAATTTGGGATTATATTAATTTTCATTTTATCATTTGTAGGATATGATTTTATGTTTCGGCGCAACGATCATTTATTATATCCCAATGAAACCCAGCCTCTTCATTGGCGCCTTTCGGATGAAATTGTGGGCGGCTTTTGGGAAGCGGAATGTTCTTTGAACAAGGCTGATTTTAAAAAAAATGACGATGTAATCTTAAATATACAGCTGAAAATTAATTCAAAAGAATTTAATGAATATATAAAGGATTATGATGGAATTGGGGTAATTATTGTTGCGGAAAGAATCAATAATAAAGATGGCCGCCCGAATTTAATTACTAATAACTTTATGTCCACAGTATTAACTCCTACCGGCATGCCGATAGAATTTCTTTTTGAGCCAACTAAAAGCTATTATCCGGAAGACAGGCTTTATCAGAGCATATTGGAGTTAGACAATTTTAAGAAAAAAGAACAGATAAATTTTACAGGAGAAACAATTCAGGTAAATTATATTTTGAATAAGAAAATCCCGGTTGATTTCCCAGAGGGGTATTATCGATTCCATTTGGATTTTTATACCATGATAAAGCATGACAGCGAACGTTCAATATTAGATACGGATATGGTTACCAAGTTAAAGAATCACAGAGAACGCTTGTCATTAGTGTCTTTTTTAGGGCGCGGCGGTAAGCAGAGAAACAAGGCAATTTTTCATCGACAATCCCATTTTATCCAGCGAGTATATCCTTCACCTGTTTTTATCGTTGGGAATCCGGCAACACCGCGCATGATTTGGGCGCTTTTTATTGATCAAATTTTTATGGGCACCAAAGGCATTATTGCTGAAGAAGATAAAGAGTATTTTCGCCTTAACCCTCGGCATCGTATACCTGATAAGTTTATTATTCCTCCGGGAACAGAGCTGAATATCGAACCGGATTTTCCTATTTTTTTTATCGATAAAACGGACACGTCTATAACCGAAAAGAATTGGCCTTTTTGTATCCCGATTCCTTTAGATTATAAGAGCGGGGAGTTTTCAATAAGTATAATTTCCCCGGATGGAACGGAAAAGAATTTAGGCAAAAGCCGTTTTTTGCGGCCAACTCTTACAGGCGCAAGCTCTGGGACAAACCGCTACAGGTTTAAATTTTCTAATTTTGGGCAGTATGTTATAAAAGTTGACGGCTGGATTAAAGATTTATGGGGGCATAAATATGAAGGGGGGGGGACATATTATTTATGGGTAGCACATCGGTTAAGTTTCGCGACAAGCGTAAAACCGGGGTTGCCTTTCGAAATCGGAGACAGCTACCCAACTTCTGTTTTTGTCCATCCGCCCTTTCCCGCTGCGATAACGATAGATATAACAGAATATATTAATTCCCAACAGGATAAAGTAAAAAATTGGCATATAGATGAAAGAGCCAGCCGGTTTGGATACGCCTATTCTAAAGAAAAGGTAACTTTTCAGGAACCTGGCGAGTATATTGCCAGGGTTAATGCGGTATACAAATCTCCGGACGGAAGATTATGGATGGGCAACCAGGTAGGCAGCAGTGTGATTGCTCCTGTAGAGAATCAACTCGATGTTCAAGGGAAACAATATTGCAGGCCAAAGGGGATTCCGCGGGAAAGATTCAATTTGAATACTGAAGGTTGCGCTGAGAGAGATGGAATTAATATATGTGAAACATTTGATTATTCCCCTTGTGTTAATATGTCTGTTCCCTATAATAGTGGAGATGTGATGTTTATAGCTGCTACTGCCGATAGTTCGAATGGGATTGACGGGATTCTGTCTGCCCATTATCCGTATGGCCCGTATCTCAAAACAGAAACAGAAAACCATGTTTATCCTTATGATTTTCCGGAAAAGATAAAAAAGCACGCGTATTTTTATTTTTCTGCTATAAGGCCAGGGCTGATTGCAAGGAGTTTTGTCGCTGACCCCGCATCAGAATTTAATGATTCGTATTGGGAAACTAATCCCGCATTTAAGGATTTTGGCCGTCAGTTTAATGTTGGCGAGGACGATGATTTACCACAGGATATTTATCGGTTTATGGGAGGATTTGTATTTAGGGATTTAGAGAAAAACAAGGCAGATTACGGTATATATTCTTCTGTAGGGATTGTTGTTCCGAAAGGCTCAAACAATAATCGCGTGGTTGCGCCGTTTAGTGAACCTTTATTAGAAGTAAATGGGCGGCCGTTTTATATTTTTGAAGTAGGAGCTCCTTCTCAGGGGACGATTTTTGAAGTAAATGAGCCCATGGGGATAGGAGGGATGGTTTTTCCTGCTGTTGGAGGGATTAATTGCATAAAAAAAATTGTTTTTCCTGATGGCAGAGAGGTAATTACTCAAGGGGTATCGAATAAAATTGGTACTCTGAAAATGTCTCCTGAAAAGGTAATAGCAGATATCCCTGGAGTTTATAAAATTATAGAATCATGCCGGTATGGAGAGTACAGCGGGGACGTGGTAGGCACTGCCGATGGGACATATAATATATATGTAGATGATAAGAATAGGAGGAAGTTCTTTAGATTCAAGAATCCCAAGCGTTTTGTTTTTGACCCGGTCAAAGGACTAGAGCTTAAAGGTATACTCAGAGGTGATTTAGCGGATGTGAAATTAACTTATAGCGTTATAATGCCCGGTTGTGTTATGGATGAAGGCACTCTTAAAGTTGAGGAAGGAAAGTTTAGCTATAAATTCCGCCCTGAAGAATTCAATGCGCAATTCCCAAATTATAATTTTATTAGAAAGACAAAAGATGGGCGTTTGCTGTCGGATGAAAAGCCTTTTTTTAAAAAATATTTTCTTCCTAAACGCAATCGTGTTGTAGATTTGGTAATGATGACATTTTTCTTGGAAGGAAAAGACAGGAGCAAAGATAATAATGTTTATGACGTTATAACTGTAATGCTTAGAGGGGATAAGGTGTATATTTGTGAATATGAATAGTGTCCATCTGAAAAGAATTATCACTTCTATCGTTCGTTGCGGGATTATTCTTTTTATAATTCTACTGAATTGTTTATTATATAACTCCGCAGCAGCTGCGATGGATGGCTCGGATAAAAAGATAGCGGAAGAAAAATGTTCTAAATGTCATGGTCTAGAGAGAGTTTTTTCCTTTAAAAGGACTTTACGAGAGTGGGCAGTAATTATTCAGCGCATGCAAGAAAAAGATCCGGCTTGGTTAAAAGATAAGGATGCGGTGTCTTGCGGGGATTTTGTAAAGCTTAATTATTCGAAAACAGGGAAAGATTTATTTGAATCATCATGTGTTAATTGTCATGTTGCGGCTAATAAGAAACATCTGCTTTATCAGCGTAAAACGAGGCAGTCATGGGAGAGCGCTATAGAAAGGATGCGTCGGAAGTACGTTCTTGTTATTGGGATCGCGGATTCTAAACTAATAAAAGAATTTTGGTCCGATCCTAAAAATAATAAAGATTTAAAGCTTAATGTAGAAGAATCAGATATTATTAAAGATGTTTTTGAAGATAAGTGCGGTCGGTGCCATACATATAACTTTATGTATGGGCAAAAAAGAACAATACGGGATTGGACGGAGATTCTGAACCGTATGCAGGGAAAAAGCCCGGTTTGGATAGACAGCCAGGACTTAAAACAAATCAAGGAACATATTTTTTCCAATAATGAATTCCTGCTTGAGAAAAATTAATCGCTCATCCGAAAGTCTATTAAAATTATCTGCCGCTTGATAACAGGCAGGCAGATTTTCTTACGTATGATTTAGAACAGATGCATAAAGAGAAAATAGCTTTATTAAAGATGTTTTTGTGGCAAAAGATAATTCTCATTATTTTTGGGATTTTTTTATCAATTATTTTTCTTGAGATCGGACTGCGCATAGCCGGATGGACTTTTTTATCTTTACGAGAATATCAGAATAAACTTTCAATTAAACAAAAAGGCGCATATCGTATTATGTGCATAGGAGAGTCTACTACTTTCTGTGGTGGCGATTATTCTTACCCCTCTCAGTTAGAAAAGATTTTAAACGGTGTTAAAATAGGAGTAAATTTTAGTGTTATCAACAAAGGGATCCCCGCCGGTAATTCTTCCTTGATTTTATCAAGTTTAATTGGGAATATTAATAAATATAAACCATCTATGGTAGTAGTAATGATGGGGGTAAACGATAAAGTTATTTACTTACCATATCCTTTTGTTTCACCGGGAAGAACTTTTTTAGATAATTTTAAAGTATATAAGTTAGTAAAACTTTTGCGGCTGCATATTTTAGCAAATATAAGGGAAATAAAAACAACCCACCGGGAAAAAAATGATGAAAATGAAGGTGTGTTTTTAAATAAAGATTCAGGGTTTGATTACAAAGATGCCGATTTATATCGGCAATTGGGTGATTCTTATAAAGCTAAAGAAGATTATATGAGGACGGAAAATATGTATAAGAAAGCTATAGGTATCGCAAGCCCTAAAGATCAAAATGCGTATTTTCTATATTGCACGTTGGCCTGGTTTTATAATGATATTGGGAATTACGCAAAAGCCGAAGAAACATTTAAAAAGTGTATAGAGTTATACCCGGATAAAGATTTCCCGCAAATCGAATTCGCAGAGTTCTACAGAGTGCGGTCTAAATATTCACAATGCGAGGAATTAATAAAAAAGGTTATAGCTTTAAGCCCCGTAAATGAAGATATATACATAAAGTTAGGGTTGTTGTATGCTGATTTCGGTAAATTTTCACTGGCTGAGGAAGCGTTTAAAAAAGCAATAAATGTTATTGAAAAAAATAAAAAAGAGTCCGAGGATTCTTTGCTTTTTTTTGATAAATATAGAATTTATGCGAAATTAGCGGCATTATATACAGAAATAGGCAGGCATAAAGATGCGGATAGGTTTTATGAAGAAGCAAATGAGTTAATCGGGAGATATTATAATCCAACGACAAGAAGCAATTATTTAAAGATTAGAGAGATTTTAAATGAGAGAGGCATAAAATTAGTATGTGTGCAGTATCCTGTCCGTAGTATATGGTCGCTAAAAAAAATTTTCGAAGGTCAAGACGAGGTTATATTTGTTGATAATGAAATGATTTTTAAAGATGTGTTAAAAAAAGGTTATTACCGGGAGTATTTTACAGATATGTTTGGCGGGGATTTTGGGCATTGCACTCTTAAAGGCAACAGGCTCTTGGCTGAAAATATAGCCAGGAGTATATTAAAAGAAAGTTTTAATAGATAGGGTTCCTAGTGTTAATAAAAATAGAAATGAAAGAAAAAATTAAGAGATTATATTTCCAAAGGCAGCTTATTATTAATATTGTGTTAAAAGAATTAAAGAATAAGTATGCCGGATCCTTTTTAGGAATTTTTTGGGCGGTAGTTAACCCACTGCTTATTATGACAGCTATCAATTTTGTTTTTACAAATGTAATGAAAATGAATATTAAAGATTTCCCTCTTTTTGTTTTGTCTGCGCTATTGCCTTGGATGTCTTTTTCGGCATCTATATATGATGCCACGAATTCAATAAGCAGAAACGGGCATCTTTTGAATCAATTCAATATTTCTAAAGAGATTTTACCAGTTTCTGCTGTGGCGGTAAACTTTATTAATCTTTTTCTCGGATTAATTATTATGATCCCTGTTTTTGCGATATTTAAATTTAAGATAATATTTTTTCTTTTTTTACTGCCGTTTATATTTTTATTACACCTTATTTTTACTTTAGGGCTTGGTTTATTGTTGTCCTGTCTCAATGTTTTTTTTCGCGATATATACCATTTCCTTGAAGTTGGTTTACTGTTTTGGTTTTGGGTGACGCCCGTATTCTATTCACTTGATATGATCCCTTTTAGGTTCCAATGGGCTTGTAAGTTAAATCCCATGGCCATATATGTTACAATGTATCGAAACATCTTATTTGAGGCCAGATTTCCTAATATAGGTTTACTGATTATAGCGATCGCAATGTCTATGCTAATGTTAATTACCGGATATTTCATGTTTCTTAAATACGAACCGGCTTTCCTAAAAAGGGTGTAAAATAAATAGATTAGTTAGCAAAAATTCAATTAGCAGGCAATAGGGGGATGTGGTAAAGATAACTATGAAAGTTGTGATATTTGATAATGTTTCAGAAAAATATAGGGTAAAGTTTACTATCGGCGGCAAAGAAGCATGGGAAGATATTTGTGCTTTGCAAGATGCAAGCTTCAGTGTTGAAGAAGGCCAGGCAGTAGCCATTATCGGAGAAAATGGCGCTGGTAAATCCACGATATTAAAGCTTATTGCCGGCACGTTCAACGCTGATCGAGGAAGAGTTTTTGTCAAAGGAAAAGTTGCCGCCTTGTTGGAATTAGGGGCTGGTTTTTCCGATGAATTTACCGGAAGAGAAAATATTTTTCTGAATGCCAGTTTATTTGGTTTATCAAATGAAGAGATCAATAATAAATTAAAAGATATTATAGTGTTTAGCGGTATCGGAAGATTTATTGATGCTCAGCTTAAGAGCTATTCTCAAGGCATGTTTGTGCGCCTTGCTTTTTCAGTAGCTGTACATATGGATCCCGATATCTTGTTAATCGACGATACGTTAGCAGTGGGGGATGGGGATTTTCAAAGAAAATGCATAAATAAGGTCATTGAATTGCAGGAAGCAGGCAAAACCATAATTTTTGTTACTCATGACATGAATATGGCAAGAAGGCTTTGCAAAAAAGGCATCGTTTTAAGGGAAGGCAAAATTGTCAAAGAAGGTCCCATAGAAAACATAATTTCATATTATATGGAAACGTGGGGGGATAAAAAAGGCATAGCCGTAATTCAAAAAGGCGACATGGAGGTTGTGTTTAATAATGGCAGGTTTATTTTACGTTGGGAAGACAAAGTTATAACTAAGGATCAAGGGGGGTATATTTCATTTTTTCTTTTTGGTCATCGTTTCAATTCTCCTACTGCGGATTGGCAGGTAGAAATAAGTGAAGATCAGCGGATTATTGCCAAGGGAGGATGGTTCAATGTTCCGGTGACTCTGTCTTTGGATATTAGATTTTTGGACGATAACCAGTTACAATTAAGCGCGGTATTGGTGAATAACGATAATGTTGAGGTGGATGATTTGCAGGTTGAGTTGCTATTTAGAGAAGATTATAAAGAGTGGTTTTCTTCTGAGCACGAAGGAGTTTTCGCGGACCATTTTTTTCATGAAAAAGAGTGTGAATTGGTTTACAATGACCCTCTTGATAAATTGTCCGGGATCAGTCCTGGCAATATCGAAAATCGCAATGACTCGCTGCCGATTGTTATTATAGATGCCTTTGGGCAGGCAGCAGAATCTTTATGCCAAATACTTAATAGCGGCATTGATATTGCCGCAAGGATAATCCGGTTAAAAATGCCGAAGTTAAGGAAGGGACAATCCCAGGGTAACGGTGAAGAATATTGCCTTGCTATGAAGATAAAAATCATAGCAAGCAATATGCGGGTAGAACTAGAAAAGTATATGTCTATCGCGCAGGAAAACATAGCTCAACAGAGGCAGTTGTTAAGAAATAGGAAAAAAGCGGCTCAGGAGGAAAGGCTTATATTTGAAGACAGCCGTTTTAGTTTATGCGTAAGCCAGAATAATTTCGTGCATCTTTATTATAATGACAGGAAATTAACCAGGGATCCGGGAATTACAGCGAGCTTGTTGATAGGGAAAGAATGGCAGGATAGCGTTGCAACTCAGGCATGGGTAGAAAAAATATCCGAAAAACAAATACGGATACATAACATTTTATGGAAGAAATTGCCGATAATCCAAACATGGACATTTTCGATAAAAGAGCAAGAGGTTGTTAATTTGATGATAAAAATGGAGATGCCGTCTTTTATAAAAATAAGCGAATTAAAAGTCAGCATATTCTTATCAAATGATTATCTTAAATGGTTTACAGGCCATGAGGCCGGAAATTTTACAAAAGATTTCGATATTTTATTATGGAAAGAGGTTGTTCCTAAGAATGAAAAAATAAAAGCGATAGGTGTGGTGTCTGCGGATCTGCCCGCGGTTATTCTTGACTTATCCGGAAATTCCAGGTATACGCCATGTCTTTATAACTCCGACCAGTCTTTTTCCGCTCATGTCTTACAGGCGGAATCTTGCGGGAAGGAATATCAAAAAGGCGAAATTGAATATTTTGAAGGAAATATACGTGTAACTGAAAATAGAGCGGCTATTAATAATATGAACAAAAATTTAACAATTTATAGCGCTGAACAAGCCGAATCTATTTTTGATAAAGAGTATGTCTTTGGCGAGGCGTTGTATATTTTGGATGACGACGTAATATTCAATGAAACGGCTGTTTCCCCTAATGTTTATCGAGATACTTTAAATGAAATAAAGCGGATGTATGATAAAAAAACAATAGGAATCGGCGTGACAAGGCGCAATTTCTTTAAGCTTGATAAAATCGTCAGGTTTTGCGCCGAAATCTTTAACAAAAATATAAGTTCAAACCGGATTTTGTTTAATCTCTGTACTACGGAATCAATTTACGTTAATTTCATTGAGTATATAAAAAAAATCAAATTGTCGGCTGACACTTTAGGCGTAAAATTGGTGCTGAAAGATGAAGAATTGATAGAATTGCTTGAAACCGTTTCCGAGCAGTTCATATCTTCTAATAATAGAGACGTTTTAAGGATTTTGGGAATAATTTGTGGGCATGCTTTTGTCGGCCCCCGGGAAATTATTATTGATTCTTATCATAATTGTAACTCAAATTGCGTTCATTGCTGGTTCCATAATCCTAAAACAGCGCATAGTGAGGATTCTTTAGGAATGAAGCTGGATATTGATTTATTTAAGATGCTGGTTGATGATGCGCAAAAACTTTCCGTTGAGCGGATTATTTTTGACGGGCAAGGCGAGCCGCTTCTAGATCAAAGATTCTTTGAAATGTTGGAATATACGGTTGCTAAAAATATCGGCGTATTTTTTTCAACGAACGGCATTCTTTTTTTTGGGGAAATATTCAAAAAAATATTATTGGATTTAGAAGTTGAGGGAATAACCTGTAGCCTGCCGGCGGCAACCTCGGAAACATACATATTAATTAATCCTAAGCAGCCGCAAAGCACATTTTATAAAATTGTTGAGAATATGAAATTTCTTGTTTCGATGCGGAACAACGGAAGGATGACCAAGCCCATTGTCACGATGAATCATGTTATTCATGCGCTGAATTGCCATGAGATGATGCAGATGGCCATGTTGGATGCTCAGATAGGAGCTGATAAGGTTGAGTTTTACCTTATACGAAAAATGGATGAAAATATTGGTTATTTAAAGCCATCTTTTAAGCAATTTGAAGAGATAAAAAAAACTTTTGACGACGTAAAGGATTTTTTGGGCGCAAAGAATATTGTGTTAAATACGGATATGGATTTTCAATTAGCACATTATGATGATTCTGCTGTATTGCCAAACATCGGCAATGTTGTTAATAATAATTGTCTTATGGGCTGGTTTAGAACGGAGGTTTTTGCCAATGCGGATGTTTCTATATGTCAGGCGGAAGCAATTAATAATTTATCGAAAGCTTCGCTAAAAGAAATCTGGAATTCGGGAAAATACCATTATTATCGGAATAAAAATAAATATATCGGAAAAGGCTATGTAAATACAGGTGTAAAATTATTTAGTAAAAATTGCCGGGGTTGCGCAATGGCTACGCTGGGTTCTTGGAAAGAAAATCTTTTCAAGGAATATGGGCTGGATAAATTTCTGTAGCTTAATAAACTATGGTTCAGCAAAATAACGGCATATTATTGATTAATATTCCTCCTTGGGATTTTGAAAAACCTCCTTTGGGAGTGGCGTGTTTAGCTACATATTTAAAGTCAATAGGGGTATCTGTAGAAGTAATGGATATAAATATCGAAATATACCATAAATCTCCGGAAAATATTAAAAGTAAGTGGTCTGACATAGCAGCATCCGTCTGGCTTGAAAAAGAGTTTGCCGTTAAATACGATAATGATTTTCAGAAGTATGTAGATAGGATTATTTCTTACGGATATAAAATCTTAGGTTTTTCAATAAATACTACAATGAGTATAGGCTTTTTGAAGAGATTGATTTTACAAATAAAAAGAGCCGATCCTGATAAGATCATTGTTGTGGGCGGGCCGGGATGTTTTTTCTCGCATACCCTGGCGAATTTTAGAGGTGATTTTGTAAATTATTTTGTTATTGGAAAAGGAGAATTCGCGTTGGAATGGCTTTTAACTAAGTTAAGCGCCGGCGATTCGTTGAAAAACGATGAAAAATGCAGAATAAATAAAGAGGAAAACGGTTGTTTGCGTATAGAAGGAATAAAAGAATATCCTATAGATAGCCTGCCTTTACCTACTTTTGAAGAATTTAATTTGAAATTATATACCCGCGCGGTTTTACCTGTCAGATGGAGCCAGGGGTGTATTAGGAGCTGCGCTTTTTGCCTGGATAAGATATTTTCTGGAGATTATAGCCCGGGAAGCGTTGAACGGGTTGTCGCAGGCATAAAATTTTATATTGATAAATACGGAATAAAAGAATTCTATTTTATCGATAATCTGATTAATGGGGATTTGCGGCTCCTCGTGGAATTATGTGACCGTATTATTAAAGAAGATCTATCTATAGTTTGGAATGGACAGATTGCTGTTCGAGCCGATATGGATAAAGCTATTTTTGTTAAATTAAAAATGGCCAAATGTAAATGGCTTAACTTTGGGGTTGAAAGTTTTTCTGATAAGGTCTTATTAGCGATGAATAAAGGTTTTAAAGCAGAGAATGTGGTTCAGAATATGGTGGATGCAAAAGCGGCAGGTTTAAATGTGGCTATATTCATTATTGTTGGCTTCCCTGGAGAAGAAGAAGCGGATTTTGAAGAAACAACTGAAAATATAAAAAGGTATCATGAATATATTGATTCAATTGCTAACTTGAATTTGTGTTCCATATCTTTTGGTACGGATATGAGTAATAATCTTGAAAAGTACAATATTATTGCTCAAGAACAGGAGTTGTCACAAGAATTTTGGCTTAAATGGCATACAAAAGATAATAAAAATAATTTTGAAATACGGCTAAAAAGGCTTTTAAAGTTAAGAAGTATCTTGGAAGAATTTAAAATTCCCTTTAAAGACAACTATGGGCTGATTGTTTAATAAGAAAATGGATACAATAAAAGAATCCTTAGCGCCAAAACCCGTGTTTTGTATATTAAATGTATATCCATTATGCATGTTTAAATGCAAAATGTGCTATATTTGGAAACGCAGCGGTTTTGAGATGATGAGTTTTGAGAAAATAAAACAATTTATAGATACGCTTGCCGAGTTTACCGAAAATAAGGTGGCAATTAATTTCATCGGAGGTGAGCCGTTGTTACGCAAGGATATTTTTGATTTAATCGCAGCTGCTTCTAAATACGGTTTGCGGACATCTTTATGCACAAATGGGTATCTGTTAGATTATGCTATGGCTAAACGCTTGTGCGAATCCGGTCTTAACGGGTTGGCAATATCTTTAGACAGTTTAGATGAACAGACGCATGATGCGATGCGGGGAAAGAAAGGAAGTTATAGAAAAATAATGCAGGCTATGGAGTATCTTTCCTGTTTTATTTCCAAGGAATTTGAAGTAAATATTCAAACCATTATTTCTCAACAAAATTTAACCGGTTTGGTAGAACTTGCTAAATGGGTGCAGGGCAGCGCAGTGTTTTGCGGTATATACTATATGGCGGTAGTTCAACCGCTTGATGCGCAAGACGCGGATAACTGGCGAATAAAAGAGCCTTACCGAGCGCTTTGGCCGCAGGAGCCCAAAGAAGTTAATGCTGTTATAGATGAATTGATCAGATTAAGGTCTTCGGAGATACATTCGAAGATAGGTAATTCAGTTTCGCAATTTAAGGCTTTTAAATCATACTTTGAAGAGCCGGATAGATTCTTAAAGAGGATCAGCTGTAATGTGGGAGCGTACGCGCTTAATGTAGATTATGCCGGAGATTGCTCCCCATGTTTTAATTTAGGCATTATTGGAAATATCTGTAAAGATAACATAAAAGACATGTGGCATTCAGACAAAGCGCTCCAGTTAAGGCAAAAAATGAAGCAGTGCAGTAAAAATTGCAATTTTTTGATCAATTGTTATAAGGCAGAAACTAGCGACGAGTCTGAACTAATGGTTTAAATAATTCTTGTGGAAAATACGCCTATGGGCCAAGAGGAAAAGGCAATAGCATCAAAACCGGTTTCTTGTGATTTAAATATATACCCCTTCTGTATGTTTAAGTGCAAGATGTGTTTAATTTGGGAGAAGGATATTATTCCGCAGGACATTAAACCCCCGTCTTTTGAATTAATAAAATATTTCATAAAATCCCTCGCGGAATTAACCGATAAAAAAATAATTCTTGACCTTATCGGAGGAGAGCCTCTAATGCGCAGTGATATTTCAGATTTGATAAAAACTTCATCTTCTTATGGCTTGACGACAACTTTGTGCACCAACGGTTATTTGCTCGATATGGAGATGGTTAAGCTTTTATATGATTCAGGTCTTAATAGGCTATCAATCTCCTTGGATAGCTTAAATGAACAGACACATGATACGATTAGAGGTAAAGCAGGCAGTTATAGTAGAGTAATGAGGGCTTTGGAATACCTCTC
>JAUYBI010000011.1 GCA_030693145.1 Candidatus Omnitrophota bacterium | reverse complement strand
CCTGTTGATCGGTAAATCTTTTGTGTAATTGTGCCATACTTGTAAACCTCCTTTTTCTTACAAGTATGGCACAAAAAACAGTGCACTTTTAAATTGTAACTCCCTTTAAAAACAGTGCACTTTTAATTTGGAGATGACATATATAAGTTTTAACTTGCCAAATATCCCTAAAAATAGTAATATATAGTATTATTTTTGAGGGCCCATAGCTCAGTCGGTTAGAGCAGTTGACTCATAATCAATTGGTCCGGGGTTCGAGTCCCTGTGGGCCCAGGATATGTTGAGGGCGCATAGCTCAGTTGGTTAGAGCGCTACATTCACATTGTAGAAGTCGTAGGTTCGAGTCCTATTGCGCCCAATTAATTTAGGCTCAAGCAGATTAAGGAGATAGATTGGCGATCATAGATTTAAAAAATCAGATTACCGGCTTAGTAAGGTTACAGGAGTTGGATAGTGAAATTTACGCTTTAGGAAATGAAAGAGCAGCCAAGCCTCAAGAGATCAAGGCCATGGGGGCTGCCTTTGAACTTAAAAAACAGGATCTGGCGGCCTTGGAAAAGAAGTCTTTAGATTTGCAAAAACAACGCAAGGAAAAAGAATTGGAGCTTGCTACTAATGCCGAAGGGGTTAAAAAACTCTCTGCCCAGCTGTTTTCTTTAAAGACTAACAAAGAATTTCAGGTTATGCAGCAGCAGATTGCAGATGCCAAGGCTGATGGGGCGGTAATTGAGGAAAAAATCCTGATCTCTTTTGAAGAATCGGATAAAATAAAGGCACAGATTGACTCTGAGAACCTGAAGTTAAAATGTGAAGAAAAGATTTTTCTGCAGCAAAAGAAAGTGGTAGAATTACGCAGCGAAGAAATAGGCGGGCGGTTAAGCCAATTGGATGCCCAAAGAAAACAGATTATTCCCGGTATCGATCCCAGGATGCTGCAGGAGTATGAGAGAATTTTACATAGCCGGGATGGTTTAGCCATTGTTCCGGTCAAGGATAATTCCTGCGGGGGATGCCATATGTCTGTGCCTCCCCAGGTAATCAATTTAATTAAGATGTATGAACATATTATTACTTGTGAAGTTTGCAATCGTATTCTTTATATTACTGAGTAAATGAGTCATTTAGAAATCTATATTGATGGCGCATCCAAGGGTAACCCGGGGCATAGCGGGGTGGGGATTGTAATTTATCGAGACGGTTTACGGATTAAGAATATTTCAAATTATATCGGCTCGGCTACGAATAATGTAGCTGAATATACCGCTCTTATTTACGCACTCGAAGAAGCATTGTTATTAAAAGCTAAGAGTTTAAAAATTAATACTGATAGTCAGCTTTTAGCCAGGCAATTAAATAAAATTTATAAAGTTAAGCATCCGGGTATAATAAACTTATATAATCGGGCAGTGCATCTTTTGACGGGTTTTGAGAAAGTTTTGATTAAGCATATTCCCCGGCAAGAGAATAGCTTGGCGGATAAATTGGCAACGGAAGCAATTAAGTCTACCCTGGTAAAATCTTTGATATAAACAGGCAGAATGTGGCTGCCCGCCATGGATTTAGTGGCGGGAGGAAAGTCCGGGCTCCGGAGGATAACGTAACGGGTAATCCCCGTCCTTAACTGTTAATAAAATGGTTAAGAGGATACTCCCTCGGCGTTGGCTTAAAAAAGCCGTGCCTCGGGATCATTGCCTAAAGATATAAGATTCGGGCAATGAGAGCCACAGAGACGAGTAGTTCCGCAGCCTGGAAGGTGCGGGACGAGGTGAAACGCGGCAATCTCTACGTGGAGCAAGGTAGAATAGGAGATGAGCGCTGATCCAGCGCGTTTCCCGTTTTAAGCGGGGAGCAATCTCGGGTAAACTGCTAAAGTTACCGTGGTAACGCGGGAATTGAGAGGAATAGCCACTAATCGATGCGCGAATTCGCATCAAGACAGAACCCGGCTTATTCTGCCTGTTTTAAATAATAATAAAGCAAAGTGATGTTCCCCCTCGCGGGAGCTCGGGGTCATTTTTCCCCAAGCGCCGGTGGCTGGGGAAAAATGAGGAGGAGTTATGTCAGGTCATTCTAAATGGAAGACAAATAAAGGTAAAAAAGGTATCGCTGATGCTAAGCGCGGCGCTACCTTTACTAAGATTATTAAGGAGTTAGTGGTCGTCGCCAGGGATGGCGGAGGGAACCCTGATTCTAACCCCCGGCTGCGGGCGATAATGGAAAAGGCTAAAAAAGCCAATATGCCTTCGGATAATGTGAAGATGGCGATTAAGCGGGGAACCGGTGAACTTCCGGGGATAGTCTATGAGGCAGTAATGTATGAGGCTTATGGGCCGGGCGGGGTGGCGATTTTAATTGATTCGCTTACGGATAATAAAAACCGTACTACTGCTGAGATACGTAACATCATGTCAAAAAAAGGCGGCAATATGGCAGGGGCCGGTTCAGTGAGCTGGATGTTTGTGCAAAAAGGCTATATCTCCGTGGCTAAAGAAAAGATTAAAGAGGATGAATTGATGGATATCGTCCTGGACGCCGGAGCTGAAGATATGAAACATGAAACGGATACCTATGAGATTTTCACTGCCGTTGCGGATTTAGAAAAGGTTAAACAGGCGCTTTCCGATAAAGATATCAAGTGGGTTGATGCGGAATTAACCATGATTCCGTCCTCAACGATTAAGGTTACCGGCCATGAAGCAAAACAGGTCTTAGCGCTGGTAGAAACCCTGGAAGACCATGATGATGTGCAGCAGGTTTATGCCAATTTTGATATTCCGGATGAGATCTTAGATGAGATTGCCGCTAAAGAATGATTATCGTAGGGATTGATCCGGCCTTAGCCGTTAGCGGATATGGCGTTATACGGGTTAATCAAACATCCCTGGCTTTAATTGAGGCCGGGATAATAAAAACCAGCGTCCAAGAAACTCTCCCCCGGCGGTTGGATAAAATATACCGCGGGGTACTTAAATTAATCAGCGATACAAAAGCAGATTGTTTGGTGCTGGAAAAAATATATTCACATTACAAACATCCGGCAACTGCTTGTATTTTAGGCCAAGCTAGAGGAGTGATTTGTCTGGCGGCATTTACGGCGGGGCTGCCTTTTTTTGAATACTCGGCTACGCGCATTAAGAAAGCCATAGTCGGAAAGGGGCTGGCTTCTAAGACTCAGGTGCAAAGAATGGTCACCCACACTTTAGGATTAAAAACTTTTGCCCCTTATCTGGATGTTACTGATGCCTTGGCTTTGGCGATAGCGCATAGTTATATCGTGAAAGTAAAATTATGATTTCCCGAATTACCGGACGCGTTACGGAAAAAGGATCAAATTACCTGGTTCTGGATTTAGGAGGGCTAAGTTATGAAGTTTTTATACCCGCCTGCGTGATGTCAGGACTGGATACATCCATGAGCCCTGATGGCAAAATTTCCCTGCTCACCTATCATTATTATCAGGTTGATCAAGCCAAGAACATTCCTATTTTAATCGGTTTTTTAAACAAGGTCGAAAAGGATTTTTTTGAGATATTTATTACGGTTTCGGGTATCGGGCCGCGCGCTGCGTTGAAGGCTTTGAATAAACCCATTTCTTTAATCGCCAAGGCCATTGATGAGGGGGATTTGGTTTCCCTAAAATCACTTCCCGGTATCGGTGAGCAAAGAGCAAAAGAGATCGTGGCGAAACTGCAAAATAAAGTAGGGAAATTCGGCCTGATGCAAGACTATATTCTGGAAGAAAAGACCGCGGCCAAAAATATATCCGAGGAAGCTTTAGATGTTTTATTACAGCTGGAGTATAAAAGGAATGAGGCCCTGGGTATGATTAAGAAGGTTCTGAAAATAAATTCTCAGGTAAATACTACGGAAGAATTGTTAAATCTAGTCTATAAACAAAAAAGGGGCGCCTAGGTAAACCATGGAAGAGGATAATTTAAAATCAGCGGTAGAGGCTTTAATTTTTGCATCCGAGAAACCCATCACGGCAGAGCAGATAAAAAAAGTTTTAGGGGACCTGGATAGCTTTAGCATTAACAAAATTATTACGGAATTAAAAAATGAATACGAGGCACAGAATCGAGGCATCCGGGTAGTGGAGATTGCCGGCGGATTTCAGATGACGACCTGCAGTAATTTTGCCCCTTTCTTAAAAAAACTTTTTAAAAACCGCTATAGTGATAAGTTGTCCAGGCCTGCCCTTGAATCTCTGGCGATTATTGCCTATAAGCAGCCACTAACCAAAGCGGAGATTGAATCATTGAGAAATGTAAATGTTGATGGCGTAATAAAAAGCCTGGTGGACAAAAATCTAATTCGTATTTGCGGTAGAAAGAAAATTCCCGGCCGGCCATTTGTCTATGGCACTACCCGGGAATTTCTAGAACATTTTGGTTTGAAATCCCTGCAAGACCTGCCGAAGATGGAGGATTTTACGGTTTTAGCTCAACAGCAGGAAGCTGGCGAGGCAATTGAACCGATCAGCCAAACAGATCTGGAGGCCAAGAATGAGTCTGGACAAATTGCGTAAGAAAATTGATATCCTCGATCGCAAATTAATTAATTTATTAAATTTACGCGCCGCGGCAACTAAAGATATCGGCAGAATTAAAATTAATACCGGCAAAAGTATTTACGTGCCGGAAAGAGAGAGGCAGGTTTTAGACAGGATTTCCAGTTTTAATAAAGGGCCTTTAAAAAAGAGCGCGCTGGAAGCAATTTACCGTGAGGTGATGAGCGCAAGCCTGGCTTTGGAAAAGCCGCTAAAGATTGCTTATCTTGGCCCGCGGGCAAGTTTCACTAATCTGGCGGCGATTAAAAAATTCGGTTCCCAGGTTAGTTATATTGCCTGCAACAGTATCGCCGACGTTTTCCTGGAGGTGGAAAAAGATAGCGCCGATTATGGGGTAGTGCCGATAGAAAATTCAATTGAAGGCGCGGTGAGCCATACTCTAGATGTTTTTGTGGATTCCGACCTAAAAATTTGTTCACAGATAATTTTGGAGGTAACGCATAATCTGTTAGCTAACTGTGTAAAGAATAAGATCCGTAATATTTATTCTAATCCCCAGGTTTTTGGGCAGTGCCGTATCTGGCTGCAAAAAAATTTGCCCAATGCCCCGCTCGTGGATGTTTCCAGTACTACCCGCGCAGCAGAAATAGCTAAAAAAGAAAAAAATAGCGCGGCGATTGCTTCGCTTTTGGCTTCTAAAGTTTACGGACTAAAGGTGCTAGCGGGCGGGATTCAAGACTCCGCGCATAATATTACCCGTTTTCTGGTGGTGGGTAAAAATGTCGCTGCCCGGACAGGAAAGGATAAGACCAGCTTGTTTTTTTCAATTAAAGACCGGGTAGGCGCTTTATATGCCATGCTCTTGCCCTTTCGTAAATACGGGGTTAATCTTACTAAGATTGAATCCCGGCCTTCAAAAAGGAAGGTTTGGGAGTATTATTTTTTCGTAGATATCCTGGGCCATCAGGAGGATGCCTTAATTAAGAAAGCGCTGCAGGAATTAGAACGCAGGTGTAGTTATTTAAAAATATTAGGTTCTTATCCTGATTAGGAGAATAAGCTAAAGGTGAAAATGTTAATCCGTAAAAGTGTCTTGGCAGTTAATCCTTATATTCCCGGTAAACCCATAGAGGAAACCAAAAGGCAGTTGGGATTAAAAGAGGTAATTAAGCTGGCTTCCAATGAAAATCCGCTGGGTCCGTCACCTAAAGCCCTAAGCGCGATTAAAAGATCCCTATCCGGAGTTAATCGTTATCCGGATGCGCGGGGATTTTATTTGAAAAAACGCCTGGCTAAGTTTCTTGGACTGTCCTCTGAAAATTTTGTATTAGGTAATGGTTCGGATGAATTGATTGATGTTGTGATTAAGACTTTTATGGAGGCGGATGAAAATATCGTTACCTCTGAGGGCACGTTCTTGGAATATGAGATTATTGCCCAAGTTAATGATCGTAAGGTTAAGAAGTCGCCTTTGCGCAATTTTAAATATGATTTAGAGGCAATGTTAAAATTAGTGGATAAAAAGACCAAACTGATTTTTATTGCTAATCCCAATAACCCCACCGGAACCTATGTTACTAAATATGAAATTGCGGAATTTATAAACGCGCTGCCGGAAGGAGTGGTAGTAGTTTTTGATGAAGCTTATAATGCATTTATCGATGTAGATGATTATCCGGATTCTTTGAGTTATCTAAAAAAGAAAAAGAAGATTATTATTCTGAGGACATTTTCTAAGGCCTACGGTTTAGCCGGGTTGCGTTTGGGGTATGCGATTGCCGCGCCGGAGTTAGTAACTTATATGGAGCGTATCCGGCAGCCGTTTAATGTTAATCTCCTAGCCCAGGTTGCCGGGTTAGCCGCTTTAGGAGATAATGATTTTTTAAAGAAAACCCGCCGCCTAATTTTAGAAGGTAAAGATTTTATTTACCGGGAGTTATCGCAAATGGGCTTGAGTTATGTGTTTTCAGTGGCGAATTTTATTTTGGTAGATACAGGCAAAGATAGCCGGGAAGTATTCAAATCCATGCTTAAATTCGGAGTGATTGTTCGGGATATGGAGCAATATGGTTTAAGGAACTTTATCCGCGTAACTATCGGTACGCAAAAAGAAAATAAAAAATTTCTGCGAGTTTTAGGTAAAGTCTTAACGGAGGACAAGCCATGATCATTGTTTTAAAACCTGATGCCAGCCAGCAGCAAGTTGATCATATCATCGAAAAGGTAAAAGCCCTGGGCCTGACTCCGCATGTTTCCAAGGGTTCAGAGAGGACAATTATCGGGGTTATTGGGCCGGAGGATGTATTGCGCGTTACGCCGTTGGAGGCTTTTCCGGGTGTAGAAAATGTTATTTCGGTGCTTTCACCGTTTCGCTTAGTTTCCCGGGAGTTTAAGAAAGAGGATTCCGTAATTGATTTGGGCAAGGGTATAAAAATTGGCGGCAAAGAAGTGGTGATTATGGGCGGGCCATGCACCATTGAAAATATCGATAGTTTATTTGAAATTGCCCGTCAAGTTAAGAAAGCCGGCGCAACCGTACTGCGCGGAGGCGCTTTTAAACCGCGCACCTCTCCTTATAGTTTTCAGGGTTTAGGTAAAGCCGGCTTGCAAATGCTCAAAGAGGTAGGCAGTGAGCTAGGTTTAGTTACCGTAAGTGAAGTTATGGATAGCCGGGATGTGGATTTGGTTGCCGACTACGTGGATGTCTTGCAAATTGGCTGCCGGAATATGCAGAATTTTAATCTTTTAAAAGAGGTGGGTGCTACTAAAAAGCCCGTACTTTTAAAACGGGGGATGGCTTCTACGGTTAAAGATATGCTTATGTCTGCGGAATACATATTAAGCGGTGGTAATTTTTCGGTAATTCTTTGCGAGAGAGGAATCCGCACTTTTGAAGATTCTACGCGCAATACTTTAGATATTAGCGCAGTACCGGTAACCAAACAACTTTCGCATTTACCCATCATCGTTGATCCGTCGCATGCTGCCGGAAAATGGAACCTAGTTGGGCCTTTAGCTAAAGCGGCAATTGCCGCCGGAGCCGACGGTTTAATTATAGAAGTGCATAATCATCCTGAAGAAGCGGTTTCTGACGGAGCGCAATCACTTATTCCGGATAAATTTTTTAATCTGGTCAGTGAACTTAGAGGCGTGGCTAATTCTGTGGGAAGAAAAATTTCATGAAAATGTTTAATAAAGTCGTAATTATCGGCACAGGCCTAATCGGAGGATCTTTAGGCCTGGCTTTAAAGAAACAGCGTTTAGCCGGCCAAGTCATTGGTTTAAGCCGCCAAGCGAAAAATGTCAGATTAGCTAAAAAGGTTGGTGCTATTGATTGTATTGGTTCATCATTAGAGGCGGTGGCGGATGCGGATTTAGTTATCTTAGCCACACCGGTTGATACCATTATTGATCTTGGTTTGAGCATTGTAAAAAAAATAAAAAAAGACTGTATTGTTATTGATGTCGGTAGCACCAAAGAGCGCATTGTCTCTAAATTAAGCGTGCTCATCCCTAACTTTTTGGGTTGTCATCCTTTGGCCGGATCGGAGAAAAAAGGAATTGTTAATTTAGAAGGTAGTATTTTTAAAGGCTCAATTTGCATTATTACTCCCACAGTTAAAACCAGCCAGCGCACCTTAAATAAAGTCAAGCTGCTTTGGAAGAAATTGGGCGCAAAGACCGTTATTCTCTCCGCAAAAAAGCACGATCAGGCCCTGGCGTTTACCAGCCACCTGCCGCATGCCGTAGCTTTTTCTTTGATGAACTCAATTCCGAATTCAAGTTTAGGTTTGAGTTCCAGCGGCCTGAGGGATACTACGCGCATCTCCGGTTCTGATGCCGGCCTCTGGAGTGAAATATTTCTAAGTAATCGCATTAACTTATTGGCGGGTTTATCGATTTTTCAGGCAAAACTCACCGCTTTAAAGTTTGCTTTAGAAAGTAAAAATAAGAAACGGCTTAGGAAAATTCTCTTGTTGGCCAAGAAAAAAAGAGAAAAGCTAGGATGATTATTGCTATTGATGGGCCGGCGGGCGCGGGGAAAAGTACTGTCGCTAAAATTTTAGCTAAAAGGCTGGGTTTTCTTTACATTGATACCGGCGCAATGTATCGGGCTTTGACTTTGAAGGCTTTAGAGAATAATCTGCCAATCAATGATGAGCCGGGTATTATTCAGCTGGCTCAGGGAGTGAAAATAGGCCTGCGCAACAACATAGATGGATCATTAACGGTTATGCTTGACGGAGTGGATGTTTCTTTAGCTATACGCCAAGGAAGAGTTACGCAGTTTGTCTCGGACGTGGCTAAGATTAAAGAGGTGCGTCAGGTATTGGTGAAGATGCAAAGAGAATTTGGCCAAAAAGGAGATTGTGTTTTAGACGGCAGGGATATCGGCACGGTAGTTTTTCCGCAGGCTGCGAAAAAGTTTTTTATCGATGCTTCTATAGGCGTGCGGGTTCAGCGGCGTTTCAAGGAATTAAAAGGTTTAGGCCAAAAGGTTACGGAGGATGAAGTGGCTTTCGATTTAGCTAATCGGGATAAAATTGATTCTACCCGCTTAACTTCACCTTTACGCCTTGCTCCTGATGCAATTTATATTGATACCACTGATTTTTCTATAGAGCAGGTAGTAGAGAAGATGTTTAATTTATGTAATATTGAGCCTTCGGTAAATGGATAGGACACTGCTTAGGAATTTTTCGATTATTGCGCATATTGACCATGGTAAATCTACTCTGGCGGACCGGATATTAGAGATTACCGGAGCGGTTGATAAACGGCATAAAGGCGATCAACTTCTGGATGATATGGAATTGGAAAAGGAGCGGGGCATTACGATTAAGGCTTCCATGGTCAGGTTGAATTATTTTTCCAAGAAATTTAACCGCGAGTATATTTTAAACCTTATTGATACCCCCGGCCATGTAGATTTTACCTATGAAGTATCTAAGTCTTTAGCTGCCTGTGAGGGTGCGGTGTTAATAGTAGATGCCGGCCAGGGGATTGAAGCGCAAACCGTGGCAAATTATTACCTAGCCTTAGAAAATAATCTGCAGGTTATCCCGGTCATTAATAAGGTGGATTTAATTTCCGCCGATGTGCCCCGGGTAAAAATGCAGGTAGAGACGGTTTTAGGTTTTAAAGAAGAAGAAATTATTCTGGCTTCCGCTAAAGAAGGCCAGGGGGTTATCGAAATTTTGGATAGGATTATTGAAACAATTCCCAGCCCCGGCGGCCAATTAGATGGCCCGCTTAAAGCTTTAATTTTCGACTGCCGTTTTGATGCTTTTAAAGGGGTGGTAGTTTTTGTAAAAGTTATTGACGGGATAATTACTCCTAAAACGCAATTGAAGATGTTTCATGCCGGAAAAGTCTATAAAATCGAAGAGCTGGGTGTTTTTAAAGATTTGAAATACTCGGCTGTGGATGACTTGACTTGCGGTGAAGTCGGGTATTTTACCGCTAACATGCGTGATCCCCGGGAGGTAATTATCGGAGATACGATTACTGATCCGAAGAATCCCTGTGCTCAGGCTTTGCCGGGTTACCGCAAAGTTAAACCTCTGGTTTTTTGCGGTATTTATTCGGTTAATCCTGCGGATTTTCCGCAGTTGCGCGATGCCCTGGATAAATTAAAGCTTTCTGATGCCTCCTTTGTGTTTGAGCCGGAAAATTCCCAATCATTTGGAGCAGGTTTTCGTTGCGGCTTTCTAGGCCTTTTGCATATGGAGATTGTTCAAGAAAGGCTGGAGCGCGAGTATGATTTAAACCTTATTCTTACCGTGCCCAATGTAGTTTACCGTATAAAAACAAAGTCCGGGGAACTTATAGAAGTAGATACGCCGATGAAGCTGAGTGCGCCTGGCGATATCCAGGAGGCGCAAGAGCCATTTGCCAGCCTGCTGATGATTGTGCCGGTTGATTCTATTGAGGCAGTTTGCGATTTTACTAAATCCCGCCGAGGAGTATTTGTTTCCAATGAATATTTGGGCGAGGATCGCGTAAAAGTAGTATTTTCGATACCTCTTTCTGAAATCATTGTGGATTTTTATGATCGCATGAAATCGATCACCCGGGGTTATGGTTCGATGGATTACGAGGTTAAGGAATACCTGCCGACAAAATTAGTTAAACTGGATATATTGCTCAACGGCCAGATTTGTGATGCCTTTTCATCGTTAATGTTTAAAGAAAAAGCTACCAGCCGGGCGCGCCTTTTAGTTTCTAAACTCAAGGAGCTGATTCCGCGGCAACTCTTTGAGGTAACGATTCAGGCAGCCATAGGCAGCCAGATTCTGGCGTCGGAAAAAGTGCGTTCAGTCGGTAAAAATGCCACCAGTAAATGTTCCGGAGGCGATATTACCCGTAAACGTAAACTTTGGGAAACTCAGAAAAAAGGTAAGAAGAGGCTAAAACAGTTTGGCAAGGTGGAGATACCCCAAGAGGCTTTTCTGGAGATATTAAAAATATGAGTTTAAATAAGAAGTCCGTAATCCGTGATTGGGCCGAATCAATTATTATCGCCTTTCTCTTGGCTTTAGTCATCCGTACTTTCCTCGTGCAGGCCTTTAAGATCCCTACCGGAAGCATGCGCATGACTTTAATTGAGGGGGACCTGATCCTGGTGAATAAATTTATTTATGGGGCAAAAATTCCCTTTACTAATTTGCGCCTGCCCGCACTCAAGCCTCCCAAAAGAGGAGATGTGATTGTTTTTATTTATCCGGAAGATAAGAGCAAAGATTTTATTAAAAGACTGGTGGGGCTTCCCGGCGATGTGGTTGAAATTAAAGGCGGCTCAATCTATATCAATGATAAACCCGCTCCGGAGGCGATATTTAACCAGATTTATTATTACAATCGGGGACAACTGGATGCACCGGGGCAAAAGATAGTTGTGCCTAAAGACAGCTACTTTGTTTTAGGGGATAATTCTGCTACTTCTAAAGATAGCCGTTATTGGGGATTTGTGCCCAAAAATAATTTACTTGGGCAGGCGATAATTATTTATTGGCCGTTACAGCGCATAAAATTAATTAAATGAATATTGCTAATAAAATTTCAACCTTTCGCATTTTAAGCGTCCCATTTTTTATTGCTTGTTTGTTATATTATGCGCCAGAAAGGGCCTATTTAAAAAATTTGGCTTTGGCTATATTTATCCTGGGGGTTATTTCTGATGGTTTAGACGGCTATATCGCCAGGAAGGCTAAAATGCAATCAACAGCAGGGTTAATTTTAGACCCCCTGGGAGACAAGCTTTTGTTAATGAGTGCCTTTATCTTCTTATCGCCGGTCTGCCGGTTGGAATTAAAATTTCCGCTTTGGGTGAGTTTTATCATGATCTCCCGGGATTTAATTATCATCATCGGGGCAGTGGTTATCTACATGGTTAAACAGAATTTAGCTGTGCATCCCACTAAATGGGGTAAACTGACCACTACTTTTCAAATGCTTTCGGTGATTGGTGTTTTATTGCAATGGAAGCTGGCGATGTTGATCTGGTGGCCGGCGGTAATCTTTACGGTTATTTCAGGTATAGATTATGTAAAGAGAGGGTTCAAAATTTTATATGCTGCTGACAATCGTCGCGCTATTAATTAGCTATCTCATCGGTTCCATCCCTACGGCTTATCTTTTTGGCAGGATATTAAAAGGAATTGATATCCGTAAAGTTGGCTCAGGCAATGTTGGCGCCACTAATGCCTTGCGCGTTTTAGGTAGGGGGCCAGGAATCACAGTACTGATTATAGATATACTTAAGGGGTTGATCGTAGTTTCCTTACTGGGAGATTATTTTAAGTATAAAGAAATTTTATGGCAGGTGCAAAATTTACGTATTATCATGGGGTTATGCTGTATTTGTGGCCATAACTGGACGATATTCTTACAGTTTAAGGGTGGTAAAGGGATTGCTGCATCTTTAGGGGTACTGCTGGGACTGGCTTTGAGAATAAATGGATTAAATATTGTAATTGGTATACTAATTACAATTTGGTTTGCGGTTTTTTTTCTTTCCAGGATTGTTTCACTTGCTTCGATAATTGCTGCTATAGGACTGCCGGCATCTTGCATATTCTTTAAGCAGTCGAAGCTTATGATTGCCGTATCTTTAGTACTTTGTATTTTCGTAATTATCCGTCATAAGGCTAACCTGCTCAGGATCCTCCAAGGCAAAGAACCTCGTCTTTATTTTAAAAAACCCTCAAGTTAAGGCTTAAGCAAACGCTTTCTTTTTAAGGCTAAATTGTATTGATTTAGCCTTTTTTTTCTTGCATACTTGAGTTGATATTAAATAGTTTTAAAAATGGGCGGATTAATTAAGTGCTAATCCGGTTAATTTTAAGGAAAAGATGAGAAATTTACTCTATAAAAACCTGTCTTTCCCCAATCGGGGCCGTAAAATAATCGCTAGCTCTGAAATAGCTGATAAAGAAGGTGTGCATAGCGTGGTGCGCAGGCATTTTTCTTATATCATCCGATCGATCAAAGGTAGGGGTATAATTAAAACGCAGCCGTATCTATATGTTTTAAAGAGAAGAAATACTAAAGAGAAGCAAGAGCATTTTTTCTGCAAGATTAAAGGCAGTGTTCAAGCAGTAAATAAGGGGAATTTATTTCAAATTTCATTTGTGCACACTTTAAACATTGATCTTACTGTTTCTGTAAAACTAGGCGAACAGGTCGGATAGATTAAAATCAAGGGGACGGTTCTATTTTTTATAATGTAGAGATGCAAAAAAATAGAACCGTCCCCTTGATTTTAACTTTTTTAACGGAGTTTAGTCCAAGTAAATATCTATCTTCTTAATTTGGCGTGACCTTATTGCCTGGGCATAGGGCGAGGGTATAACTGAGGAATTAAACTCTACGGGTTTGTCCGCATCCTGGATAATAATTTTTTTAATGGTGGCCGCGTTTTTTCCGAAAGTATTCTTCCTTTTAGGATTATGATAGGTTACTTGAATTTGGCTTAAGAAATTAAAAGAATATTCTCCGGTTTTATCAAATAACCAACCCGCAAGACTGGGCTTAAAGGTTAAATTAAGCTGGTTGGTTTCATTTAATGAAAATGGGTTTAGCCCGGTATTCATCAATAGCCAGATATGTAAGAATTCCGCGGTTGAGCCGGAGAGCCTGGCCACAAAACCGTTCCCATGTAATTTCTTATCGGCAAAAGCGCTGCTAACCAGGAAAGAGGAGTTTTCCAATATGCTGCGTCCGTAGTTTTGCGGATTCTGGAAAGGGATAAGCACGTTTTTAAATTCGGCATAAAACTCCTCCGTCAAGCCGGCTTTGAGCAGTTCCAGGATATACTTATACTCCATATGTAACCAGATGGATTCATTTTCCAGCCAGCCCGGGCTAAATACCCTGCATCTGCCGATCTCTTCAGGCATCGCATTAAGCGGAGCGGTTACTTTGTACATCTTTAGTTTTTTATCAAAAAGCGCGCTTTGCTTAGTTGCTTTGTGCAGAGCTAAGCTTTGCTGGCGGTCATTAGTGAGCCTTAAGGCATGCACCTGCCCTTCCAGAAACAGAGGGGCGGGCTTTTGATTAAATCTTTTCGGTTTTAGGTGATGCTCCCCGAGCAGGTCATATTCTGTAACTTCATTAATAAAGTATGCGTTGTAGAGGCCTTGGGTTTTGTCAAAAGCTTTATTTAATCCGGAGTCTACTTTTTTTAGTGCCTCCTCCAGAAAGCTGATAAGTTTATCCGCCGGAAAATTAGTCAGGGCGCCGGAAAAACCCAAAAGAGTATTATGCCGGTAATTTTCTTTTAGGGTATTGCTTTTATCCCAATAAGAGAATGTGTCTTCTGAAAATAAGCAGGAGAGTTTTTCGATGAAACTAGCTATTTCTTCGGCAAGCTCAATTTCTTTAAGGGGGGAGTTTTCTAAGGCCCCCTCTAGCATTTTAAGCAGGCGCTTTAATTCAAAGGTTTCACAGGTGGATGACCCAAAAAGGGCAGGCAGCCCGTTGAGTGAATCATACCAGTTAGGTTTATTGGCTTCCATTTCAATGCCTACGCCGGAGGCATCCAAAGAGGCTAGCTTATTTGCCGCTAAACATAAAAGTTTAGCCGCCAGCGTAGTGTAATGAATTTGGCCTTCTCCGTGAAGTGTCCTTAAAAAATGCGGATTGATTAGGCGTTTGCGCAGCATTTCTTTTTTATTGCTGTCTAGTGAAAGGGAGTGTAATTGGCGCGCTTGGCCGTTATGCAGGATATATTTTTCACTCCGCGGCTTGACTATTTCCGCGTTATCGTAAAATGAGAAAACTTTTCTGGCAAAGAAAAGTTCATTGGCCTTCTCCGGATATAACCTCAGGTAACTATCGATTAAATCCAAGTTATAAGCCCAGTGATCTGTCCAAAAGCCTTCTCCATGCTCAGCCTCCTGTATTTTTAAAGCACAAGGCAAAAGAAGGTTCAGAAAATTATCAATTGATCCATTTAGCATAATTTTATTTTCTTCAATAAAAAAGATAAGTTCTCCCGGAGTAAAGGGTTTTTTCAGGAAAGGGCCAAGGGCCTCTAAGCCATTTTTTTTAACTATCGTTTGCAGCAGTTTTCCTAAATCCAGGTTATCGCGGACCAGAAAACTTTCCGGTTTTACTACCAGAGGATTAAAACCATCCGCCTGGATTAAATTCATAAAGAAAATAATATTCTCATCCTGGATCTGTGGATTAAACCAAAGATCGTTACGGCGGTTTTGGTTGGTGTCCCGGTAGTTGCCATTACCCTGGGAAAAATACGTGGGTTGCAGCTGAAAATTGTTATAGTCTCTTTCTAAGTCACCATGTTTACGTGAATAAAGATAGAGGACAGTCTTGATGGGTTCCGCTGCCTCGCCGGAAGGTTTAAGGGAGGCCCGGGAGAAAACTTCCGGATAGCCGCCGCGCATAATGTTATCTAAATAAGTTTGTCCGGCGTATAAATTAAACTCCGCGGAACTGCTTTTAGTTAAGATATCATTTTTTAGTTTTTCAATTAACTCTTTGTTTTGGCGCAGCTTATCCTGAATATAGCCTGCTGAACTGATTCTTTTAATCGAACGATTTAAGGTCTTGGCGTTGCGCGACTGGCCAATCACTGCGTAAAATGTTTTCTTTTGGCCTGGTTTTAACTTCAGGTTCATTAAAAGCAATGCACTGGGGGTTTTGCTCTGGGTTAATTGCTCAGCCGGGTACAAAAATTTAGGCATAGCTAAAAATTCAGCCGGATAAGAGAAATCCGTTATCGCGCCGAAAACAACCTGCGGATCAACTATGGGTTTAAGTAATTCGGTTTTCTCACCTTTAAAATGAAACCCTAAATAAAAATTTCCCGCGTCAATATGCACGACTTCGGGCCGGTCAGCAGGGTCAACCTCGAGTTTATAAAAGGGGACAGAACTTTTTAGGTTATCAATCTTCATCCAGGCTTCAATGGTCCGTCCGAGTTTTTTTAGGAAAAAATTGTTTACGCCAAAAGGGACAATTTGCGGTAATCCATCAATAAGCTGCAGGGATTTAGGTTTATTGCCGGTATTTTCTATAGTTACTGTCCGGCTTAAGCCGGCATAAGTATCATTGGGTATGTTGAAGTACTGGATCCGGGTTTTAATTCCCAGCGTGCGGTTTTCTTCCTCCAGGATAAGCTCGGCAGAACTTATGCGCAGAGAATTGATTATTTGGTACTTTAGATTCCCGTAGCCATTATGGAATGGTTCGTAATAAATAGATTTGGATTTACCGGATTTAATCTTGATAAAAGTGCGGAATCCATGACTGGAAACGAACTGCCAGGATTTGTTGGCCGGGAAGAACTCTAAGATAGCGTGGTCTTTATCCTTGGTGCCGAAACTACAGATGCATTGGCCGCGATTAACGTAGAAAACCCACATGGGGATCCCGTATTTTCCGGCAATCCCCGGAAAGAAATTAGCAAAAGGCTTGGCGTAATTGTAGTTTTCAATCACAAATTCGCCTTGTTTATTTAAATAATACTTGGTTTTTAATTGATTAGCTTTTGTTTTCATTTGCATTAAGTTAATTATCAGTATTTTACATATTTTTTCATATTTGTCAACTTATAACGGGTTTAAATCAAGAGACCGATTCTATTTTTTATCTAAAGAGTAGCTGACGTTTAAACGTCAGCTACTGAGTCATAATAAAAAATAGAAACGGTCCCTGGTTTTTAGTCTTTAGTTTTTAGTCTTTAGTTTTTAGTTTAGCCCTGTTGACTTTTAGTAAAAGGGTGTTAAAATATTACTAAATCTGGAGGTTAGATGTCGATAGATAAAGAAACAATTAAGCATGTTGCGCATTTAGCGCGTATCGAATTGCAGCCTAATGAGTTAGAGAAGCTGTCCGGAGAGCTGGATGAGATATTAGGCTTTATTGATAAGCTTAAGTATTTGCATGTGGAGCAAGTTAAGCCTGCCAGCCATATTTTACCCATAAATAATGTATTGCGGGAGGATGAGCCGCATGTTTCTTTGACCCCGGAAAAGGCTTTGGAAAATGCCCCGAGTAAACAAGGCAACTTCTTCAGTGTCCCAAAAATAATAGAATAATCATGGAATTAAATCAATTTACTGCTCACGAATTATTGGAAAAGCTTAATCGCCAGGAGACGACTCCTGAAGCGATTTTGGATTCGCTCCAAGCGCGTATACAAAAGGTTGAGCCTCAGGTTAAGGCTTATGTTCGAAGGGAGCAGGAGGCAAAAAATCTTACTTTAAATTCCTTTTCTTTAGGCCCGCTTAAAGGATTACCGGTTACGATTAAAGATAATATCTGTACCGAAGGACTGCCTACTGAATGTTGTTCAAAAATCCTCCAGGGTTTTCGCCCGCCGTATGACGCCACGGCAATTAATAAATTAAAAAAAAGCGGTGCTGCAATTTTTCCATTAAAAGCGAACATGGATGAGTTTGCTTTTGGTTCATCTTGCGAAAATTCCTATTTTGGGCCAACGCATAATCCCTGGAATTTAGATTGTGTTCCCGGAGGTTCATCCGGAGGAAGCGCCGCTGCCGTAGCCAGTGATGAAGCAATTTGGGCTTTAGGAAGTGATACCGGAGGCTCAATACGCCAGCCGGCATCTTTTTGCGGGGTGGTAGGATTGAAACCGACATATGGCCGTGTTTCGCGTTTTGGATTAATTGCTTTTGCTTCCAGCCTGGATCAGATTGGCCCGATTACCAAAGATGTCCGGGATGCGGCAATTTTAACCGGCCTGATCTGCGGTTATGATCCTCGTGATTCAACTTCCGTAAATCAGGATGTTCCGGATTACTCCAAAAGCTTAACCGGCGATATCCGGGGGCTAAAGATCGGTATACCTAAAGAATATTTTGTCGCGGGGCTGGATGCGGAAATCAAAACGATTATCCAGGAGGCGGTAAACAAACTCAAAAACTTAGGCGCGGTTACTCATCAGGTATCCTTGCCGCATACAGAGTACGCTGTGCCGGTTTACTACATTATCGCTACGGCCGAAGCCAGCTCAAATTTGGCCAGGTTTGATGGAGTGCAATATGGATACCGGGCACAGTCAGATAATCTGATGCAAATGTATAAGTTG
>JAUYBI010000010.1 GCA_030693145.1 Candidatus Omnitrophota bacterium | reverse complement strand
CCTGTTGATCGGTAAATCTTTTGTGTAATTGTGCCATACTTGTAAACCTCCTTTTTCTTACAAGTATGGCACAAAAAACAGTGCACTTTTAAATTGTAACTCCCTTTAAAAACAGTGCACTTTTAATTTGGAGATGACATTCTCTGATTTATCTCTTGAAAACTGAACTGTTTTAATATAAAATACCACAATGGTTAAAAGGTTTATTATTGCGATAGATTTAGGCGGGACTAATTTAAAATGCGCTCTGCTTGATGAAAGTTTAAAGGTTAAAGCCAGAAGCTCTTTTAGCACAAAGAGTTTTGATAATAAGCATAAGCTTATTCAGGGGATTACCGATTCGGTAGATAGTTTTATCTTAAACCAAAAGTTAAAGCGTTCCGCTATTCTGGGAGTGGGTATCGGTGTGCCCGGCCCGGTAGACACGCTAAGGGGAATCGTACATTTCTTGCCGAATATTCCGGGATGGAAAGAAGTGAAACTTAAAAAAATTCTGGAACAGAAAACTAAACTGCCGGTTTTTATTGATAATGATGCCAAGCTGATGACTCTGGCAGAGCATAAGGCTGGTGCGGCAAAAAAATATAAAAATGTACTCTGTTTGACCCTAGGCACGGGAGTAGGCGGAGGTTTAATTATTAATGATTTACTCTACCGGGGGCCGGATAACGCCGCCGGGGAAGCCGGACATTTTCCGCTTAATGAAAAAGGCCCTCTCTGTGGCTGTGGCGCTCAGGGCTGCCTGGAGGCATACATTGGTAATCATAAAATAATTAAAGATGCGCGTAAATTATTTGGGCCTAAGATTACCTTGGAAAGAGTAAGCGCATTAGCCCGCCGGCATAACCCTCAGGCAGTAGGTTTTTGGGTCCAGGTGGCCAAAAAGCTGGGTTTGGCTTTAAGTGGGATTGTAAATTTACTTAATCTTGATCTGATTGTAATTGGCGGAGGGGTATCTTGTGCCGGTGGAGTGTTGTTTGAGAATATTCGGCGAACAATTATACTGCGCGCGATGCGAGTGCAGGCAAAAAGAGTAAGAGTAGTTAAAGCTAAGTTAGGAATTGATGCCGGAGTTGTTGGGGCAGGATATTTGGTTAGGGAGAGGTTAAGAAGTAATGTTAAATAAATTAAAAAATTTCTGTCCTTTTAATTTGGTATTTTTTGGTATAATACCGGGTCTTATTTTTTGGGTGAGCCTGGTTTTTGCGGAAACCAACAAAGAGTCACCGATGATTATTAACGGTGATAACGTGGAGTATTCTGCCGATAGTAAAGAAGTCGTGGCTACCGGTAATATTGAAGTTACCTATAAGGGCACCAAGCTAACCTGTAACAGATTAAAGGTTAATATGCAGACCAAAGAAGGCCTGGCTGAGGGTAATGCCAGAATCCAGGACGCCAAGGGAGTAGTTACCGGAGAAAAGATTATTTATGATTTTGGGAATAAAACCGGAATTATCTATGATGCTGATTTTCGCGCTAATCCTTATTTTGGGAAAGCTAAGATTGTGGAGAAGGTAAGCGATAGCGAATTTGTAGCCAAGAAAGGATATTTTACTACCTGCAGCCTGCATCAGGCGCATTATCGTTTTGCGGTAAAGAAATTGAATATGTTCCCTGGAGATAAAACGCAAGCCAAGCAGGCTACGCTTTATCTTGGGGCGGTTCCGCTGCTCTATCTTCCGCAGTTTAACTATTCGATGAAAGATCCGATTATGCACGCGCAGGTTGAGCCGGGAACGCGCAAGGATTGGGGCCTCTATTTATTGAGTGCCTGGCGTTATAATATTACTGAGAATATAGACGGCAGATTGTTGCTTGATTACCGCAATAAATTAGGATGGGCAGAAGGTTTCTATTCCAACTACCGGACTCCGGGAGTTGGAAAAGGTGAGTTTAAATTTTATTACACGAATGAAAAACCCGCGGATCAGGCAACAGGGGCACCGACGGAGTTCCAGCGTTATTTTATGCGTTGGCGCCATAAATGGAATATTGATCCGCGCACTAACGTTACTACGGAATTCTTTAAAATTACTGATCAAAGAAGAAAAAATAGAACTACTTATACGCGTAGTTTTCTACAAGAATATTTCTTTCGCGAATACGAAAAAGACGCTCAGCCATTGAGCTACGCGTTATTTCATCATGCTTTTGATTATTCCAGCCTGGACGTGCTTTTACAAATGCGTACCAATCACTGGTTTGATCAGATAGAAAAAAAGCCGGAGATAAACTACAATCTGCCAAGCTTGCAGTTAGGTGAGAGCCCGTTTTATTTTGAAAACGTAAGCCAATTGGGTAATTATAATAAAAAGAAGGTTGTCGCTGAGCCGGATCCATTATTAGCAGCAACTTATAGTCAGGATAGGGATAATGTTACGGTTACCAGGCTGGATACGAAGAATACGATTTCTCTACCCACTAAGATTGGTTTTATACAATTTAAACCCTTTGTTTCTTCCCGCCAGACTTTTTATGATAAGGGAGCAAATGGCCAGGCTGGGATTATCCGCACAATTTTTTACAGCGGCGCGGATATGAGTACTAAGTTCTACCGTATTTTTAACGTCAAAACCAATGCTCTGGGCTTGGATCTTAATGGATTGCGTCACATTATTACCCCCACTGTGGGATATTTGTATACTCATGTTCCGACTATTCCGATAAGCAATATAAAACAGATTGACGCGGTAGACGCAATCACCCGCGGCAATACCGCTACTCTAAGCTTATCAAATAAGTTGCAAACTAAGCGTAAAGGCCAAAGCGTGGATTTCGTGGATTTTTTAATCACTAGCGAATATGTAGTTGACCCCAAAAGCGGGGCGAATCAGAATAGTATTCTTACCAATACCGCTAATAAGCTGGAAAGCCAGCTTTCGGATCTTATTTTTAAATTAAAAATACTTCCTTACTCTTGGATGCGTTTTGAAAGTGATGCTACTTATGAGCATGCCAATCGTGATCTTGTCAACTACAACCGGTTTTCTCTGGTTAACTACGACATGAGCTTTGATCTTGGTAAAGAGCGATCCTTAAGTATTGGCCAGCGCTACGAAAGAAAAGGTAAGAATGAGGTTACTGCCGGTTTTACTTGCCGCTTAACCCCCAAGTGGAAATTTGGCATGTACCAGCGGTATAATTTTAAGCAGGTAAGAAATTCTTCCACTGGCGCAGTTACGCTGGAGCGTGGCTCGCAGGAACAGGAATATACCTTAACCCGCGATTTACACTGCTGGGATCTGGATATCACTCTTAATAAAAAAGAAATTTCCGGCACGACCATATTCTTTACCTTCAGGCTCAAGGCTTTTCCTGAAAATGAATTCGGATTTGATCAGTCGATGACTAAAAAGAAATCCGGCGCGTAGTAAAATCCTTTAGCCATAATTAAATAACGCATAAATTTAAAGAGGCGCTTAAATGAATATTTCCATTATCGGTTCAGGTTATGTCGGATTAGTCAGCGGTGCTTGTTTTGCCGAGTTGGGCAATCAGGTTATCTGCGCCGACAATGATGCAAAAAAAATCAGCGATCTTAAGCAGGGAATAGTTCCGATTTATGAACCGGGGCTAGAGGAACTGATTGTTGATAATCTTAAGAATAAGCGGCTTAAATTTACTTCCAGTATTAAGGAGGCGGTTAGGGCCAGTGAAGTAATCTTTATTGCTGTCGGCACTCCCGCGCTGGAAAATGGTGAAGCGGATTTAACCGGTATCGAGAATGTTGCCCGGAGTATTGCCCAGAATATGGATGGTTACCGGCTGATTGTGGAGAAATCTACTGTGCCTGTAGAGACCTGCGCCTGGATCAAGAAAACAATCGCTATCTACATTAAAAAGAAGCATAAATTTGATGTAGTTTCTAATCCGGAGTTTTTACGGGAGGGTTCGGCAATAAATGATTTTAATCATCCTGACCGGATTGTCCTGGGCTTAGAGACGCTCAAGGCCAAGCAAATAATGACTAATTTATACCAGCCCTTGAACGCCCCGATTTTGATTACCAATATAAAATCCGCGGAGCTGATTAAACATGCTTCCAATGCTTTTTTGGCGACTAAAATTTCATTTATTAATGCTATTGCCCGCATTTGTGATAAGGTGGGCGCGGATGTAAAAGAGGTGGCGCAGGGCATGGGCTTAGATAACCGTATCGGCCGGCATTTCTTACAGGCAGGAATAGGCTATGGCGGCTCTTGTTTCCCTAAAGATCTGGAGGCCTTTATCACCATCGCCGAAAAATTAGGTTATGATTTTGGAATTCTTAAAGCAGTAAGAAATACCAACCAGGAGCAGAAGATTTTTGTTTTACAAAAAATTAAAGATGCCTTGTGGATTATCCGGGGTAAAACCATTGCTGTTTTAGGCCTGGCTTTTAAGCCGGACACCGATGATTTAAGAAATTCTCCCAGTATTGATTTAATTAATGCCTTAATCCAGGAAGGCGCAAAAATTAAGGTTTATGACCCCAAGGCCATGGAGAAGGCCGCCAAAATCCTAAAACATGTTGTTTTTTGTAAAGATGCGTATCTCGCCGCCGAAGGCGCCGATTGCCTGATTATTGCCACGGAATGGAATGAATTTAAGGAGTTGGATTTTATAAAATTGAAAAAAAAGTTAAAACGCGCGCTGATTGTTGATGGCAGGAATATTTATGATCCTAAGCTGCTGATGGATTTGGGCTTTACCTATCTCGGAGTGGGCAGGGGAAATGGATAAAAATTTATTGGATTTAAATAAAAAAATAAAAAATAAACAGTTGCAGGTTGCGGTAGTCGGTTTGGGTTATGTCGGATTTCCTCTGGCTTTAGAATTTGCCAAAAAAAAGGTTAAGGTAACGGGGATTGAAATTGATGCCGGCCGTTTGAAATCTATCGCTGGACGGAAATCTTATATCAGCGATATAAGCAGCCAGGAGTTAACCGCGATACTGGCTGGCGGATATTTTAAGGCGAGCAGCAGTTTTACGGATATTGCCCAAGCGGATGTAGTTTTAATCTGTGTTCCTACCCCTTTGAAAGGAAAATATCTTCCGGATATTTCTTTTATCAGGAAGGCAGTAAGCCAGATTGCCCTGCATTTAAAAAACGGGGCGCTGGTAATTTTAGAGAGCACTACTTACCCCGGGACAACCGAAGAAGAGATCTTGCCGATTTTCCAAAAACGCGGTTTCCGGCATGGTAAGGATTTCTTTCTTTGTTTCTCACCCGAAAGGATTGATCCGGGTAATAAGAAATTTCCCGTGCGCAAGATCCCTAAGGTTATTGGCGGGCTTAGCCCCAGAGCCACGCAATTGGCGATGGCAGTTTATCAGATCATTATTAAGCAGGTTGTCCCGGTAAGCAGCTGCCGGGCCGCGGAGACCGTGAAGCTTTTGGAGAATACCTTCCGTTTAATTAATATCGGATTGATCGACGAGCTATCGATGATGGCGCATCAAATGAAAATTGATATCTGGGAGGTTGTTGCCGCCGCCAGTACTAAACCGTTTGGCTTTATGCCTTTTTATCCCGGGCCGGGAGTGGGAGGCCACTGTATTCCTAAAGACCCTTTGTACCTGCATTGGAAGGCTAAAAGTTTTGGTTTTCATTCGCGTTTTATTAAATTGGCTTCTCAGGTAATAAATTATATGCCTGAATATATCGTAAAAAGAATTAAAGATGCTTTGCTGCGCAGGGGAAGCAAACTGGAAGGCGCGAAAATATTAGTGATTGGAGTTACTTATAAAAAGAATATTAAAGATTTGCGTAAGTCACCGAGTATTGATGTAATCAAAAGCTTAAAAAGACAAGGCGCTAAAATTTCCTATGCGGATCCGCTGATACCATTTTTGAAGCTTGAGGGGTTGGATTTAGAATCCGTAGCCTTAACGGCTAAAAAAATTAAAGAATTTGACGCCTGTATTATTGCTACGGATCACGCTCAAGTTAATTACGCTGCTTTGTTAAAGAATGCAAAATTTATTTTTGACTCCAGAAACGTTTTTAAAGGAAAACATACGCCAAAGGTGGAGAGGTTATGAGCAGGTTTTTGGTAACCGGTGGGGCGGGTTTTATTGGTTCTCATATTGTGGAAGAGCTGGTTAAACAAGGCCAATCTGTGCGGGTTTTGGATAATTTTTCCAGCGGAAAGATGCGTAACCTTAAGGGCCTGGAAAAAAACATCGACTTAGTTAAGGGGGATATCTGTTCCAAAGCAGCTTGTATTAAAGCGGCCAAAAAGATTGATTTTGTTTTACATCAGGCTGCCTTAAGGAGCGTGCCTAAAAGCATGCTTGAGCCGCATGCTTATAATCGTGTTAATATTGATGGAACGCTTAATATGTTGGAGGCTTCGGTGCAAAATAAGGTAAAACGTTTTGTTTTCGCCTCCTCTAGTTCCGTTTATGGAGAAGTGCAAGATTATCCGGAAAAGGAAAGTTTTATTCCCGGCCCGATCTCACCTTATGCTTTAAGTAAATTAACCGGTGAATATTATTGTAAGATCTTCAGCCGGCATTTTGGCTTACCTACAGTTGCCTTACGCTATTTTAATGTCTTTGGGCCGCGCCAGGCTCTGGATGATGATTACGCGGTGGTTATTCCTAAGTTTATTCATTGCTTACTTAAGAATCAATCTCCTCCGATCTTTGGTAATGGCCGGCAGTCCCGGGATTTTACATTCGTGCAGAATGTGGTGGCAGCCAATTTACTTGCCGCCGGAGCTGGAAAAGTTAGAGATGGCGTCTTTAATATTGCCGGCGGTAAAGATACCTCGATTTTGGATTTAGTCAAAATTCTAAATAAAATTCTGGGTAAAGATATTCGCCCCAGATTACTCCCGATCCGGAAAGGGGATGTATTTAGGACATTGGCGGATATTGGAAAAGCCGCGAAGTTATTGAATTTTAAACCCCAAGTCAGTTTTATTGATGGATTAAAAATTACGGTTGATTTTTGGAAAAACAATGGCTAAACAGACTGTTTTGATCACTGGAGGAGCTGGTTTCATCGGCTCGCATTTATGTCAAAAGCTGCTGGCTGGTAATTACAAGGTAATTTGTCTGGACAATTTCATTACCGGCAGCCGGAATAACCTGGAACCTTTTTTAAAAAATAAAAATTTTCGTTTAGAGGTTTGTAACGTTTGCAATTATATTGATATACCCGGTAAAATAGATTACGTCTTACACTGTGCTTCCTTGGCTTCCCCGAAAGATTATTTGGATTTTCCTATTCAGACTTTAAAGGTGGGTTCTTTAGGCACACACAATGCTTTAGGCTTAGCTAAAAAAAAGAAAGCTGTTTTTGTGCTTTTTTCTACATCGGAAGTCTATGGTGATCCCCTGGAGCATCCGCAAAAAGAAAGCTACTGGGGGCATGTTAATTCTATTGGTGTGCGCGGCTGCTATGATGAATCTAAGCGGTTTGCTGAGGCGATGACAATGGCCTATCATCGTGTGCATAAAATAGATACTAAGATTGTGCGTATCTTTAATACTTATGGGCCAAGAATGCGTCATAATGATGGCCGGGTAGTGCCTAATTTTATTGACCAGGCTTTAAAAGGTAAGGCGCTAACGGTTTATGGAGAAGGCCAACAGACCAGAAGTTTCTGTTATATTGATGATTTAACCGATGGTATATTGCGTTTGATGCTTTCTGGAGAAAATTTACCGGTTAACCTGGGTAATCACCGGGAGTTTACCATTATGCAGCTGGTAAAACTAGTTTTAAAATTAACCAGCTCCAAAAGTAAAGTTGTCTTCAGGAAATTGCCCCAAGATGATCCTCGGCAACGCCAGCCGGATATCACCAGAGCCAAGAAACTTCTTGGCTGGGAACCAATTGTGCCTCTAGAGGATGGGCTAAAGCGCACGATATCCTGGTTTAAGAGATAAATCTATCTGACATTATAATAAATCCTGCGGACTTTTATCAATTACAGTAGGGGAGGTTTAAACCTCCCCTACTGTTGAGAGTAGGGTTTATTAACAACAGTAGGGTGGGTTTAAACCCACCCTACTGAAAGTCGGCAGGGTTCTTGACAACGTAGACGAGTCAGGCCCTTACTTGACAATCCGATTGGATATATGTTATACTTTCAGATAATTCAAATTAAGCCTGTTTAGGGTAAGTAAGAGCCAGAAATAGTTGTAAGAGAGAACGTTATGATTTTAGAGATATTGAGCAAGTTTAATTTTTTAGATTTTATTATTCTAATTGTTTTATTTAGAATATGTTACATTGCTGCGAAAATGGGCTTATCTGTGGAAATCTTTAAGCTCTCAAGTATTATATTTTCTACTTATATCGCCTTACATTATTATACAACTTTTTCGGATCTTATTCAGAGGCGTTATTTGCCTAAAGCCATATCTATAGAATTTCTGGATTTCATAATCTTTCTGTTATTAATTATAGCCGGGTATTTATGTTTTGTAGGTTTGCGCAGCATTCTTTTCCGTTTTATACAATTGAATGCTATTCCTAAAATAAACCAATTCGCGGGATTAATTTTGGGTATTGGCCGGGGTTTTCTGGTTGTCGGTTTGTTATCTTTTACGTTGGCCATTTCCGGCGTTACTTATCTTAGCGGTTCGGTAAGACATTCTTATTTAGGCAGCAAGGCTTTTGCAATTTCACCTCAGGTATATGGTTGGCTTTGGAACAATATTTTTTCTAAATATTCCGCTCAAGAAAAATTCAATTCCACGGTTACCAAAGCCATTGATAAATTCAACCGCAAATGAAATTAATTAATTTTTATAACCAGGTAGTGCATTTTGGCCGTTTAGCTGATCCGCGCAAGGCAAAAAGAGCAATAAAATCTTTTCCGGATTCGGCAATCCTCTTTGGCGACCCTGGCCTGGAGGTCAAGAAGATAATGGTGGGTATTGACATTGAAGTTGGGGATCTCCTGCTTGCTGATCGTATCCGCCAGAAAGAAGGGCTGGATCTGGTAATTGCGCACCATCCTGAAGGAAAAGCCTACGTAGGCTTGCATGAGGTAATGCGGCTGCAGATTGACCTATTAACTCAAGCCGGAGTTGCTCAGAGCTCTGCGGCCAGGCTAGTGGAAGAGAGGATGGCGGAAGTAGAACGCAGGGTAATGCCGCAGAATCATACCCGGCCGGTGGATGCCGCCAGGTTATTGAATTTGCCTTTTATGAATATGCATACACCGGCGGATAATCACGTGTACAGATATTTAGAGGCTATTTTTAAGCAGAAATCCAGCCAGCCGCGTTTAGTCGAAGATGTGGTAAAGGTATTAAACACTATCGCTGAATATCAGATTGCCCGAAAATTTAATACCGGGCCGCGTATAATTCTGGGTAATCCTAAACGGCCGGTAGGTAAGATTTTGTTGGAGATGACCGGAGGCACCGAGGGGTCAAAAGATGTTTTTGATAAATTATATAAGGCCGGGGTAAGAACGTTAGTATCGATGCATTTGAGTGAAGAGCATTTTAAAAAGGTTAAAGATGCTAATTTAAATGTGGTTATCGCCGGGCATATTTCATCGGATACGCTCGGGTTGAATCTGCTTTTGGACAACATCGAGAAATGCGCTAAGCAGGATTTCGAAGTTATTGCCTGTTCCGGTTTTACCAGAATAAAGAGAAAGTAAAAAATGGGCCGTATTCCTGAAAACTTATTAGAAGATATTCTTGGCCGGGTGGATATCGTTGAGATGATCTCCGGCTATATTTCGCTGAAGAAGTCCGGGGCGAACTTTAAGGCTAACTGCCCATTTCATCATGAGAAAACTGCTTCTTTTATGGTTTCTCCGGAGCGTCAGATTTACCATTGTTTTGGCTGCGGCGAGTCGGGGAATGTTTTTAAATTTCTTATGCGTCATGAACGGATGGAATTTCCCGAAGCGGTTGAAATGTTGGCTAAAAAATGCGGGGTTACTTTACCGGATCAGGATGCTCCGGAGTTAGCCCGGGCAGCGAGTTTAAGCAGCCAATTGTATAAAGTTAATGAGCTGGCAGTGAGCTTTTATGAAAATAACCTGCATACCGGCAGTGCGGCGGCGGCGATAGATTATCTTTCCCGCAGAGGGATTAAACTTGCGACGATAAAAGAGTTTTGTTTAGGATTGGCTACTTCTGGCTGGGATAATCTCATTAATTTTCTAAGAAGCAAGGATGTTACTCTGGCGCTTATGGAGCAGGCGGGTTTAGTTTTACCCAAGGATCAAGGAGGTTATTACGATCGTTTCCGTAACCGTATTATTTTTCCTGTTTTTGATATACGCAGCCGACGGGTCGGATTTGGTGCCAGGGTAATGGATAACAGCCTGCCTAAATATATTAATTCTCCGGAGACGCCGGTTTATACAAAAGGCAAGAACCTTTTTGGTTTTAATTTATCCAAGGATTTTATACGGGATGCTGATAGCGCGGTAATCGTGGAAGGTTATTTGGACTTTATGATTCCCTATCAAGAGGGGTTAAAAAATATCGTAGCTTCGCAGGGAACCGCGCTTACTTTGGAGCAGATTAAACTGCTTAAGCGTTATACGCATAATGTCGTTATGATTTATGATGGCGATACCGCCGGAGAAATCGCTACCTTAAGGAGCTTGGATATACTTATTGATGAGGGTATAAACGTAAAAGTCGTTCCCTTGCCCAAAGGAATTGATCCTGATGCATTGGTGCGTAATGAGGGAATTAATTCGCTAAAAACCAAGGTTCAAAAAGCGGCAAGTTTTTTTGATTATAAGCTGGATGTTCTCAAGAGCCGTTATGATATTAAAGATGCGCACGGTAAAACCAAAATTGCCTCTGAGATGCTCTCCACTATAAATAAGTTTGACAATGCCATCCTCAGGGGGGAGTATACTAAAAGATTAGCTGAGGAGATGCGCATACCAGAGCAGTATATTCTTGAGGAGCTGCATAAATTAAAACCTGCCGCCTCCACATCTGCGGGCCAGCCTGCACCTTTAGGAAGAAAGAATCTTGAGATTAATCCGGCGGAAAAGCTCTTGATTAAATTTATGCTTGAGGAAAAAGAGCTGATTGAAAAAATTATGCGGCAGTTATCGCCTGCTGATTTTGCGGATGCGCGCACTGCTAAAATTGTTTCCGTGATGCAGGATCTGGTTGGCCAGGGTAAAAATATCACACCCAGCGTACTAATGAATTATTTCAGTGAAGATGATGCTAGTCAATTGGTTTGTGAAACTATGTTTATGCCGGCCCTAGACGAGCAGGAAAGAGAAAAGGCGGTTAATGATTGTATAGCGCGGATTAAGGTCCAAAGGATAAAATCCCGGCGCGAACATCTGCACCTGCAGATTAAAAGCGCTCAATCTCTAGGTGATGAGGGTAAATTAAACAGCCTTATTCAAGAATTTCATAATCTTATAAAGAAAGGCGATTAAACGTGAAGAAGAACCAGCAACAACCCACTAAGGATATGGAAAAGTTAATTGCCCTGGGCAAACAGAAGGGTTTTCTTACTTATGACGAAGTTAATGATTTATTACCTGAAGATCTTTCCAGCACTGTAGCCATTGATCATCTTTTTGAATTACTGGGTAACGAAGATATCCAGGTGGTTGAGGGTGAAGCGGACGCGGGTTTATCGGCAAACCGGGCAACTCAGCAGGATAAGCAAAATTTAGTACAGCAGCGGGAGGAATTACTCACCGAACAACTTAAAAGTGAAGAACGTTTTATGCCTTTAGACGATCCGGTGAAGATGTATTTGAAGCAGATGGGGTCGATTTCTTTACTCAGCCGCGAAAATGAAATTGAGTTAGCTAAAAAAATCGAGGATGCCGAAGATAAGTTTAAACGCGCTAGTTTAGTAACCAAATTCGCCAGGAACGAAGTTTTACTGGTCGCCGATAATATCTTAGCAGATAAAATTAATATGGAGGAGGTAGTTAAAGAAGATCTGCGGATAAAGAAAAGCAGCGTGATCGGCAGATTCAAGCGCCTTTTAATTAAAATTAAACAGACACGTAGTGAGAGCAACGCGATAAATTTAATCTTGCAGCTTAATTTTACCACTTCGGTAATTGAGGCGGCGATACGTAAGTTAAATCTCCTACTGCGGGAGTTGGAACACGAAAAACGTTTAAACAAAAAAGATAATCTGCGCAGCCGCCAAATACTTAAAATACTGGCGCAGCCGTATACCAAAATTAAAGAGCAGATGAAATTAATTAAGTCCGCCCATCTTAAGTTTAGCCGCACGAAAAAGAAACTAGTCGAAGCAAATCTGCGCCTGGTGGTGAGTATTGCCAAAAAATATACTAATCGCGGGCTATCTTTTTTGGATTTAATCCAAGAGGGCAATATTGGCCTGATGCGGGCTGTAGAAAAATTCGAATATAAGCGCGGCTATAAATTCTCTACTTATGCCACTTGGTGGATCCGCCAGGCGATTACCCGTTCCATCGCGGATCAGGCCCGTACAATCAGAATACCGGTACATATGACTGAAACGATCAACAAGATAATTCGTTTTTCCAGGGTTTTTGTCCAGAAAAATGGACGGGAGCCTACTCCTGAAGAGATCGCGCATAAAATGCGTTTTCCTCAGGGCAAGATAAAATCCATATTAAAAATTGCCCAGGAGCCTATTTCATTGCAGATGCCTATCGGCGATGAAGGGGATACGCATTTTGGGGATTTTATCCAGGATAAAAAAGCTGTTTCTCCGGCAAATGAAACTGTGCGTTCAATGTTAAAAGATGAAATGAATTCTGCTTTAGGCACATTAACCGAAAGAGAGAAGAGGATCCTGGTCTTACGTTTTGGCATCAATGACGGTTCTGCGCGTACCTTAGAAGAGGTGGGTAATGTCTTTAAGGTCACCCGCGAAAGAGTCAGGCAAATTGAGGCTAAGGCTTTAAAAAAACTTAGACATCCGTCGCGTTCGCGGCGCTTACGCACTTTTATGGATATGACTTTGGCGCACCAGAGAGAATATTAGAATATAACCTGAGGAGTTTTAGATGACTTGTTTAAAAATAAGTCTTTAAGCAGCTTTTTTATAAAGCTGCTTTTTTTATTAGCTAATAACTGAGCATGGAAAATTCCAAACAAAATAATTTAGAAATTACAGCTGGCCTACTGCGGAAAGCAGAGCTTCAGCAGAAGGCTATTCTGGATAATATTCCGGATATTGCCTGGCTCAAAGATCTCCAAGGCAGATTTATTGCGGTTAATGAACCCTTTGCTAAGGCTTGTGGCCTTAAAGTTGAGGAAATTATCGGTAAAACTGATCTGGATATTTGGCCAAAAGAGTTGGCTTTAAGTTACCGCGCTAATGACCAGGAAGTAATCGATAGTAAAAAACGTAAATATATTCAGGAAAAATTAGTATATCCCAAGGGCCCTGAACAGTGGATGGAAACGATTAAGTCTCCATTTTTTGATGATCACGGCAAAGTAATCGGCACTACCGGGATTTCCAGAAATATCACCCTGCATAAGAGTGAGGCCGAAAGGTTAAAGGAGATTCGCGCGGAGCTTGATCTAAGGGTTAAAGTCAGGACTTCGGAGTTGGCTAGTTTTAACGAAGCGCTGCGGAAAGAGGTACGCTTCGCTCAAGAGGCGCAAAAAGAAAATGACGAAAAGTTGGAGGCCTTAGTCCAACAGCGTACAAAATCATTAGGGCTGGAAATCGCCACCAGAAAAGAGGCGGAGGAAAAAGCAAATATTTTGTATCAACAGCTGGAGTTTATCCTGGGAGCAACTAATACCGGCCTGGATATTATCGATAAAGATTATAATCTGCGCTATGTCGATCCGGTGTGGGCGTGTAATTATGGGGATTGGAGGGGCAAAAAATGTTTTGAATACTTTATGGGCCGCAAAAGTTCCTGTCCTGAATGCGCTATTGAGGAAGCCTTTAGAACAAAAAAAATTGTGATTAGTGAAGAAACCTTAGCTAGGGAAGGTGGCCGGCCGATACAGGTTACGACCATACCTTACCAGGATAAAAATGGCGAATGGTTGGTGGTTGAGGTAAATGTGGATATAACCCAAAAAAAGAAGATTGATGAAGAACTTAAGCGTTATCGTAATCACTTAGAGCAGTTGGTTGAGGAGCGCACGCAAGATCTTTTACAGGAGACAGCCCGATGCAGGAATTCTGAATTCGAAAAAAGTAAATTAAACCGCGAGTTGCTTAAAACTAATGAAAAATTAAAAAGTGTTTCGCTTATTGACGCGCATACCGGGTTATATAACTATCGTTATCTGCAGGAGGCCATTGAGGTTGAATTCCATCAAGCCAGAAGGTATGCTCAGAACCTGTCAATAATCATGCTGGATATCGATTACTTTAAATCTATCAATGACGTCTATGGAATTGTTTTTGGAGATTTAGTATTAAAGCAGCTAGCCAAACAACTTAAGCGCATGCTGAGGCGTTATGATGTTCTCGTCCGTTATAGCGGCGAGGAGTTTATCATCATTTCTCCCCGGTTAAACCGTGACAACGCTTTTAATCTGGCCCAGAGGCTGCTGGATACGTTGAATTTTATCAACTTTGGGAACAAGGAACATAGCGTTAAATTAAAAATGAGCCTTTCTGTAGTTTCATTTCCAGAGGATAGGGCAAAAAATGGAATGGATTTAGTTAATCTGGCTGATATATTGTTAAATAAGGCCAAAGAAAACGGAGGTAATCGCGCCTGTTCTTCCCTGGATCTCAAAAATCCGCTAAGCAAAGGAACGGAGAAAATTTCTAAAGCCGCAGGGATAAAAACTTTAAAAAATACGATTAATAAGCTGAATAAGCAGTCAAAGCAGGGCTTAACTGAATCCATCTTTGCCTTTGCTAAAACTTTGGAATTAAAAGATCATTATACCGGCGAACATGTTGAAAACACGGTGCATTTTGCCACCGGATTAGCCAAAGAATTAAATTTATCCAGTGAAGAGGTGGAGTTAATTAAGCAGGCGGCAATGCTGCATGATTTAGGTAAGATTGGCATCAGCGAAAACATTTTACTTAAAAAAGGCAAGCTTAATAAAAAGGAGTTTGATGAAATCAAAAAGCATCCCCAAATCGGTGCAGATATTATCAGGCCGATTCAGTTTCTCCATGACCTTATTCCGTTTATTTTCTATCATCATGAACGTTGGGATGGCAAAGGTTATCCTAGCGGAATAAGAGGGGAGGATATCCCGCTGGGGGCCAGGGTTATTGCGATTGCGGATGTATATCAAGCCTTAATTAGCGACCGGCCATACCATAAGGCATTTAGCAAGAGCGCGGCTATAGATATAATCAAAAAATCTTCCGGAACTCAATTTGATCCCAGCATTGTCAGTGCTTTTCTTAAGGTTGTGCATAAGGAAAAGTAGCCTCCTTATCTTAATTTACATAAGGACATTACAATAAACTCTGCTGACTTTTATTAACAATAGTAGGGTGGGTTTAAACCCACCCTACTATTGAAAGTCAACAAGGTTTGTTACACTGTCCATTTTCTTTTTCGCTGTTACCGATTTTTTAAAAGTGCACTATTTATAAATTAAAAGTGCACTATCTT
>JAUYBI010000009.1 GCA_030693145.1 Candidatus Omnitrophota bacterium | reverse complement strand
ATGAAACAACCCGGAAATCATCACCCAGGATCTTACTGATGGTTTTAGCCTTAGTCGGTGACTCCACAATCACAAGATTTTTACTCATTTAATTCCTCATAAACTGTTTGCCCGGCAGGGCTTTAATTAATTTCTTAAACTGTAATTTTAAAATTAAACTTAAAACCTGGCTGCTGCTGAGTGATGACTTTTGGATTAAATCATCTATGGCTACCGGCTGCTGAGTGATGCACGCATAAAGACGGCTTTCTTCTTTTCCATAGGCAATTTCTTGTTCTTTTACCACCGGTTCTATTTTTTGAATACTCCCTGCAGCTAAATTCAACTCCTCCAGAATATCATCGCAACAGGTAACTATTTTTGCTCCTTGCTTAAGCAGATTATTAGTTCCCATTGAGCCGGCCGAATCTATCCTGCCCGGTAAAGCAAAAACCTCCCGGCCTTGTTCCAAAGCAAAATCCGCGGTAATTAACGCCCCGCTGTTTCTGGCTGCCTCGGTAATTAAAACACCCAAACTTAAACCACTGATCAGGCGGTTGCGCCGGGGAAAGTTTCCCGGCAAGGGTTTAGTGTCCATGGGAAATTCAGAGATAACTGCTCCGGAGGAAGAGATCTCTTTGGCTAAATCCGCGTTCTCCGCGGGATAAATGTGATTAAACCCGCTGCCCATTACCGCGATGGTGCGGCCTTTAGCTTTTAAGACTCCCCGATGCGCGTACGTATCCACCCCGCGGGCCATTCCGGAAACAATGGTTATCCCCCGCGCGGATAACCAAACAGCAAATTTTTCCGCGTTACTTAAACCGTAAAGAGAAGCGCGCCGCGAACCAACAATACCAATCGCTAAGTTATCCCCCGCGGTTATACTGCCTAAAACATAAAGCACAATCGGCGCCCCGGGAATTTGCTTTAGATTTTCCGGATAATCATTATCGTTTAAGGTAAGAATTTTAATACCCAGTTTCTCGGCAGAAGAAAGCTCTTTTTCGATATTCTCTTTTTTAAAAGAAACAATGTCAGCTGTAATCTGGCTTCCTATCCCAAAAATAGAAGCCAAATGTTCATACTTGGCGCTAAATATTTCTTGCGGCTTGCCAAAAACTTCCAGCAATTTGCCTAGCCTTACGCTGCCAATATTAGAAATTAAGTTTAATCCGACAAGCGCTTCCAGTTCAGTCATTTTTTCCCGTCATGACGAGCCCTGTTTTTTTACTTAGTTACCTTAATAATTTTCTGAGCTACCTGTTTAATTGTCAATTTTGATGTATCAACAGTACAATCCGCCTGCGCATAATAAGGCGCGCGCATTTTTAGTAGAAGTTCTACACGCTCCCGGGGTTTGGCCACATTTAAAATTGGGCGGTGCGTACTGACAGAGACCCTTTTTAAAATCGCCTCGCAAGTAGCGCATAGGCAGATTAAAATTCCGGTTTTTTTCATCAGCTTGATATTGTCCGGATCTAAAACTACTCCCCCGCCGCAAGCCACCACGAATTTCTTCTGAGTAGAAACCTCCTTTAAGAATTTTTTCTCAATTTTACGAAAATACGCCTCACCATCCTGAGCGAAAATATCAACAATCCTGCGCTGCTGTTTCAATTCTATCAGCTCATCCAAATCAATAAAATTCCACTTCTTCTGTACAGCCAATTGCCGGCCGACAGAGGTTTTTCCAGTTCCCATAAATCCCACAAGATAGATATTCATATTGGAAATCCAGGAGACGGTTCTGGCGCTATAGTAGGGCAGGTTTAAACCTGCCCTACTCCTAGAGAGAACCGTCCCCTGATTTTAGCTGCCTTTATACGCTTCCAAAACAACCTCGCTTAACTGCTGCTTTAGTTCCTTGGTCGAGGGGGTTACGGTGTCATACCATTTACCATCTTTACCCTGATGGCGCGGCATACTCACAAATAACCCTTTTTGTCCATCGACCACACTAAAACCTTTAATCACCACCCCCGAAAATGCAACATCCGCAAAAGCCTTAAGCTTGGAATCGGTATCCAGCTTATAGATGCGGCTAACGCTAATTACGTTTTCTTCCATCCTTAATCACCCCCTTCTTACGGTAATAGACGAAGGAAGAGATGGAATCTAACGGATTCTTTTTAAATAATTTTTATAACTTTCTTTTATATCTTGCAAACAATCCGCCCCAAACTTTTCTAAGAATGCCTGGGCTAAAACAAAAGCCGTTGCCGATTCCGCCACCACCCCGGCAGATTCAACTACGCAGATATCCGAACGCTCAATTGCGGCCTTAGCCGGTTTTTTGGTATGGATATTTACCGAATCCAGCGGATTCATCAATGTTGAGATCGGCTTCATGCAGCCGCGTAAAACAATCTCCTGGCCGTTAGAGATACCGCCCTCGATTCCGCCGGCATTATTCGTGAGGCGAAAATACCCTCTGGATCTGGAATGATAGATCGCGTCATGCACTTCCGAGCCAAAACTAACCGCATATCCGGCTCCCAGACCAACCTCAAAAGATTTAATTCCCGGAATAGAGATAATCCCCGCGGCTAGGCGGCTATCCAGCCGGCGATCAGCCTGCACATAACTTCCCAACCCTACCGGGACATTTTTGGCGACGACCTCAAATATCCCTCCGACTGTGTCTTTATTTTCAATCGCCTCATTTATCTTGGCAATTATTCCCTGTTTGGTAGATTCGCCGCCAACAGAAAGCACCTTGCTGGTAATACTAATTCCAAATTCATCCAGCAGCCGCTTACATAAAGCTCCGATCGCCACAGTAGCTACTGTGCTGCGCGCCGAGGCCCGCTCCAGTACTTCCCGAATATCCGTAAAACCATATTTTAATAACCCGGCTAAATCCGCATGCCCCGGGCGGGCAGCGATAACCTTATGCAGTTTTTCAATGCTGGCGTCTTTATTCTTAATCAGCAGAGTAATTGGGCTGCCGAGGGTAAGATTATTTTTTAATCCGGAGACAATCTCCGCCCGGTCATTCTCTATCTGCATGCGCGTGCCGCGGCCAAACCCGGACTGCCGGCGTTTTAATTCTTTATTTATCGCTGCCGCATCCACCTTCAGGCCGGCGGGAACCCCCTCTAAAAGAGCGACCATGCCTTTTCCATGTGATT
>JAUYBI010000006.1 GCA_030693145.1 Candidatus Omnitrophota bacterium | reverse complement strand
CTTATACCACTGGCGGATTATCAGAAGTAAGATTCTGGCATAAAGACAGGCTTTTGGACATCCAAAAGGTTAAAACAGAACTACTAAAGATAGTGCACTTTTAATTTATAAATAGTGCACTTTTAAAAAATCGGTAACATTGTCAATAATTATCCTCCAATTTTTGCCAGTTCAAATATCGGCAAAAACATCCCGACGACCATAACCCCAATAACCCCGCCAATAAAAACCAAAACCAGAGGCTCAAACATAGAAATAAACCGCGCAAGAAATGTATCACAATATTCCTGGTAAAAAGAATTAATTCTTTTAAACATCTGAGGGAGCTCGCCGATCTCTTCTCCGATACTGACCATTTGCACAACCATCGGTTCAAAAAAACCGCTGCGCTCAAGGGCTTCCCCCATGGGTTTACCCTCGCGCACATCATCCTTAATTTTACGGATAATATCCGCCATGGTCAGATTATTCACGGAGCGCCCGGATATTTCCAGAGAATACAGAATCGGAACTCCCGATTCCAAAAGCGTAGCCATTTCAGAAGAAAATTTTTCAATATTATAAGATAAGAAAAATTCCCCAAAAACCGGCAGTTTAAATTGAAATTTTTCAAAGTTCAGCCTGCCGGATTTAGTCTGGATATACTTCCGAAAAATAAAAATGCCCGCGCCGCTGACCAAAAATAAGAACATAATCTTTTTTTTGAGAAAATCGCTTGTGTTTACCAGTATTTGAGTAAGCAAGGGTAAGCTAATGTCAAAACCTTTAAATATTTCCGCGAAGGCAGGTACTATTTTTAATGATAAGAATAAAAGCGCCCCCACACCCGCAAAGGTTAAAATCATCGGGTAGATCAACGCGGAGATAACCTTGCTTTTAAAAGCCGCTTCTTTCTCTAAATACGCGGCAAGACGGCTCAAAACTACCGCCAGATTCCCGCTCGCCTCCCCGCTCTCTATAAGATTAATCCACAGGCCGGAAAAAACCTTTGGATGCGCAGCCAATGCTTCATGAAAACTTAAACCCGCCTCCATGCCCTTTTTTAAATCCATGCACACATTATAAAGTTTCCTGCTGGCTACCTGTTTAGAAATAATCTCCAGGCTCTTTAATATCGTTACTCCTGCCCCGATTAAAGTGGCGAGCTGCCGGCAAAAGAGCATCAGATCTTCGCTAGTAACCCTCCCATGTTTAGGCTTAAACCTAGCTTTTATAGGATTGCCAGCAGAAGAATCAGCAGATGACTCCGAGCCTTCGGGAATAACATTAACTACAATTAATCCTTTAGCCTGAATTTTGACGACGGCATCTTCTTGCGTCAGGCCTTCCTCTGTTCCAGTTTCCTTAACTCCCGCGCGATTCCTGGCAATATAATAAAACCTGGCCATTATTCTACCCCCAAAGTAGCAGAAAGAATTTCTTCCAGAGAAGTGATGCCGCTTTCTACCTTCTTTATTCCTGATTCATAAAGCGTTTGCATACCTGCGGCTCTGGCTACCTCGCGTATTTTCTGGAAAGACGCTCTTTGGTTAATTAAATCCTGTATTTCCAATGTAACGGGCAAGACTTCCACAATACAGACCCGGCCTTTGTATCCGGCATTATTGCACTTTGCGCATCCTTTAGACCCATAAATCAGCTCCGCCTTAATCGCAGCGCCTTTAAGTTGAGCGCTAGTTGGCTCGTAAGCCACTTTACAATCCAAGCATAACTTACGCACAAGCCGTTGAGCGACAATTACCAGTAAAGAAGGCGCCAGCATATACGGCTCGATTCCGATATCCATCAGCCGGCTTACCGCCGATGGAGCATCATTGGTGTGCAGGGTACTTAAAACCAAGTGCCCGGTAAGCGCTGAACGGATACAGATCTGCGCGGTTTCTAAATCCCTAATCTCTCCGACTAATATAATATCCGGATCCTGACGTAAAAAACTACGCAAAGCCGCGGCAAAGGTAAGCCCGATTTCCGGCTTAACCTGTACCTGGTTAATCTGATCCATCTTATATTCTACGGGATCTTCTACGGAAACAATATTTTTAGACGGGCTTTTAATTTCATTCAAAATAGCATAAAGCGAAGTAGATTTTCCGCTTCCCGTCGGCCCGGTAATTAAAACTAATCCATACGGAGAAAAAATTGCCTTGCGCACATGTTCAAGCTGACGCGCGTCAAACCCCAAATAGTCTAAATTTAGCGTGACCCCGCCGCGGTCTAAAATCCTTAAGACTGCTTTTTCTCCGTAAATAGTCGGAATTATAGAAACACGAATATCTATCGGCCGATCATCAATTCTCACTAAAATCGCGCCATCTTGGGGCAGCCTCTTTTCCGCGATATCAAGTTTGGCCAGGATCTTTACACGGGAAACCAGCGGTAAATGCAGGTGTTTGGCTGGCGGAGGTATCTCATAGAGCTTGCCGTCAATTCTATAACGTAATGAAATCCTATCTTTAAAAGGTTCAATGTGTATGTCTGAAGCCCGTTCACCAATTGCCTGCCGAATTATTAAATCCACTAATTTTACCACCGGAGCTTCTTCTGCCCGGGCAATCAACTTATCCAGGCTAAGCTCCTGCCCCAAATCCTCGCTTCTCTGGATAAATGAAGAATCCGTATCATAACTAGAATCAACGACATCCTTAAGCATTGAAGATTTACCATAAAATTCTTCAATTGCCTTTAAAATATCGGAACGCATAGCAATCACCGGATTAATTTCACTACCCGTTAATTTTCTAAGGCTATCGATAAGCAGAATATCCAAGGGATCAGATAAAGCTACCGTTAAAGACCTGAACATACGCGAAAGAGGCAAAACAGCATTCTTCAAGGCGAAATCATGGGCGATAAGATTCTCTAATCCCTGATCCATTGCCGGCTTGAGCATTCCGGTTCCCAGTGAAAAATAAGGTATATTTAACTGCTTGCCTAAAGCCGCCAGCACCTGCTCTTCTTTAGCTACCCCCATCCTGATCAATACCTCACCTAAACGCCCGCCTTCCTGCCTTTGCACGGTAATAGCTTTCTCCAGCTGGCTAGTAGTGATAATGCCTTCCTTTAATAAAAATTCGCCTAGTCTTAAATAACTATCTTTTGCCATTAATGCTCTTATCAAACTTATTCATATTAGCATTAATAATATAATCGCGGTTTGAGCCCACAGCCACACCCTGTTCTCTCAGCGGCAGCGGAAGATTCTGAATTTGTGCTAATTTTATATCAACTTTATCCCGCACAATACGCGGAGTGATAAAAACTATTAATTCGCGCTCCAGGCCAACGGTTTGATTTTTGTGCCTAAAGAATACACCTAGAAGAGGGATATCCCCTAATATTGGTAACTTTTTCATTTCGATAACTTCATCTTGATGAATAAGACCGCCTAAAATTACGGTTTCTCCATCTTTAATCCTAACAATAGATTTTGAACTTCTTACTTCAGGATCACGGAGCACATCGGTGGTAACAAGAGTATTCTGTGTGGATGAACTCGCCTCTGGGTTAATAACCATAGTAATTTCTCCGGTCTCTTCATTTATTTGAGGAGTTACCTTTAAGGAAATACCTATTCCTCCCGGTGTTAGTGGAAGTTTAGTGGCACGCTCGTATTTATACGTCCAATAACCCGGAGAAGTTGTGGTTGCTTCATGCCACGACTTTTCTGTAGTCATTATCTCATCTTTTGTAATAGAAATCTTTGCGGTTTCATTGTTTAAAGTAAGCAGTTTGGGGCGGGCTAAAAATTTAGTATCTTTGTGTGTTCTCATAAAATCCAATTGCATTTGATAAGAATTGGTTCCTTGATTAATCGATAACGAACCTTTAAGCGGATTTAGAATCTTACCCCAGGAACCATAAGGAAAGCCCATGGCGGCAGAAGCACCAGTAACGATCGCTGTAAAAGGCGTGTCGCCAAACTCAAATCCCATTTTATCTATCACATTCTTACTAACATCCAACATTTCTACCTCTAACATCACCTGTGGCACTGCCACATCTAATGATGCAATTACCTGGCTGATCACTTTCATTTTCATTGGGGTATCCGTAACAATAATACTGTTCGTCCGAAAATCTTCGACTAATGAACCAACGGGAGCAGGGGAAAGTAATTTTCTAATTGCGCTGGTAATTCCGCAGCCTTCACTTTCCTCTTTGAATCTATTCCGGGAGCTGACGACATCAGTGCTAGTGCTAGTGCTAGTGCTACTAACCTGAGCTAAACCTTGAGATAGATCCTCTCGCAAAGCTGAGGTAGAAACAGTAGCGTTTTTCAGAAAAAAGACCTTAGTCACTGTCTCGGTCTCCATCTTGCCCCACTCTTTAACCACAAAGATATTTGCATCACTATCTAATTCATAAGAAAGATTGTTCGCGCTGAAAATTTTATCCATTGCCTGGGTCAAAGGAACTTTATCAAAATAAAGGGTAATTTTTCTATCCTGCACCGCCTCGGAAGCGATAAAATTCATTTCCGACTGGATAGAAAATACCTTTAAAATATCCTTAAGGCTGGCATCCTTAAAATCCATGGAAACACTCGCCTGCGTCGCCGCAAGCGGAGGTTGCTGATCCGCATTTAACCGCAGGACAAAAAAAGCAAACATGAATAAAAAAACAGCCGCGCTAGTGATAAATATTTTTTTCATTTATTTCCTCCTCAATTTTCCCCAGCCTCCGGCGCTTGGGGAAAATTGACCCCGAGCTCCCGCGAGGGGGAAGATTACTTTACATAGATTTTTTCGCTTGAACCGAACCTTGTCCGGGAGCGGCTAAATCAAATATCGCCCCATTAAAACTTAAGACAATTCCTTTTTTCTCTATACTCAAGACTTCAGCGCCCTCGATTAAATCCCCAATCGTCAAAACCTTATTATTAATAATTACCTGAGGGATCTTCGCCCCCCAAATTATTCCCTGCACTTCTAATTTACCCAGATCCAATTCCGGCTTGGCCAGGTCCGCATTCTCCTGCGGGAGTGGTTTTGGTTCATCTTTTATTAAATATGTCCTAAAAGGATCGCGCAATTTGCCAGATGCATATTCCACTGCCGGACGCACGATTATCTCCTCAGTTGTAGATTCTTCTGCCGCGGCAATAAACTTATGATCAATCGCGGCGATTAGAAAGAAAATAAATAATATATACCTGCATTCCCGGCTCATCATTTATAAATAAGCAATAGTGTTAATTTTTAAGTTAACCTCCAAATCCACATTGGCTCTTGTTGCCTCTAAACTAGATACCGTAGAATTAATATTCACCTCACTCACCAGGTAAATATCCTTATGATTTTCAATTTTGCTGATAAAATCAGCCAGGGCATGGTAACTGGGCGCACTCAATGTTATTAAAAATGAAAAGTTCGAGTGGTTATCCAGAACCTCCTCCGCGTTAGGTTTCACGGAAATAATCTTAACCGAAGCGTCTTTAGCAATACCGCTTATTATGTCCATAATCGAAGCTAAGTCTTTTTTAATAAACACTTTCTTGTAGGCTTCTGCTTTTTTCTCAAGGGCGGCGATATCCTCAATAACTTTATTCTTCTCCAGCTCATTATTTTGCTGCTGGATCAATGAACTTATCCGGTCATTAGCGGATCTATGAAATTGGAGAGCAATAACTAATACTAAAATAATTACGCCAAAATTTATAATTTTATTTTTATTTTTTTCAATAAGGCTGTAGTTTATCATGCTATTTTTTCCCCGGAAAATTCTTGCAGGTAATTTTAAAAACCGCTATATTTTTATTCTGCACATTCCTGCGATCAATAAAACTTATAACAATTTCTTTAAAATTCCCGGAAAATATGGGGTCTTTTTTTAAATTTGTAAGAAAAATATTTACCGACTCAAACTCCTGATCGCCATCTTCAAGGTAGACTCCTCCATTGAGCAGGAGCTCCAGAGGCGCATCCTTGGTTTGGCTAAGGTTAAAAGATTCCAGCCATACCCCTTTTGGCATGGCGGCAGGAATAGTGTTAAGCAAAGGTGTAACGTACATCTGATTTTTAACTAAATTATCTAATGAGGCAATTTTTTTCCTATATTGAGAACTTAGATTAGACAACTCCTGGAAATCATCGGTGTTAGCAACAGAGCTGATTTTTAAACGCTTGTTTTTAATCGCCTCCAACTCCTGCTGAGTGGCTTGGGTGCGGATTAATCCATGGCCAAAAGCAGCCAGGCACACAATCACCCCTAAAAAAATATATTTTAAATCTACTTTCACGCCTTCAAGCAAGGCAAATGGATTACCCGCTGAGGCGGCCTCCCGGGAGGTTTTAAGCTTTGAACCAATTAGATTTATCTTAATCTTCAGATGCGCGGACTTAAATAAAGCAACGGCAAAACTTTTAACCAGAATTGAAGAATAACCGGCAGTCCTGCCCAGGAGTTTTTGAGTATCAGCAAACCTGACCGGTATCGAAATTTCCGCAAAAAAAGATTTTAGCCCCTGCTGGCTTTCTTTATCAGAAACAACAAAAATATTTTTTACCTCTTTATCCGGGAACTTGCGTTTATAATAATCAAATGAAATCCGGATTTCATTTTTTAATTTATCCTGTTTTTGAATCAAATCTGATTCGGCGGTCTGTTCAAATCCCGCGGGCTCTCCCGCGAAATCGAAATCCCGGCTAAACAGAGAAAATCCGTTTTCAAAAACCGTAAAACTTGCTTCGTCTTCATTATTTAAATCAAAGCAGAGGCTGGCGATTACTCCGGCATCAGAAAAGCCCGCGAGTTTTAAAAAACGTAAAACACTAAAAGCTGAATACTCTAAGGCATTGATTTTAAGATTAAGCTGTTTGGCAAAAGAAACGTAACTGGCTAAAATTTCCTTCTTTATCCCGACAAAAAGAACCAGGCTTGTTTTATTCTTCTTGTTAAATAATACCTGAAAATCATAATCCAGATCCTCGAGTTTAAAAGGTATATATTTTTTCGCCTCAAAACTAACCGCGCCTCTTAATTCGCTTTGCGGAAGCAGTGGAATTTCAAAAGTACGAATAACCAGGTCCTGCCCGGAAATACAAAAAGTAGCATCATCGGCGTTTATCCGGTAACTGCGAAAAGCGTCTTTAAGCAAAGCCATTATTTTTACATCCGTGGGGATCTTTTCTTCTAATTCGGATATTTCCAGTTTAGGATGCGGCAGGCGGATATTGTTCAAAATCTTATTGCCACTGGCCTCTACCAGGTTAATATCTTTAATCCCAAAATATATGCCTAAAGAATTCATGAATTATCTCCCTGGGCCGGCGTAATTGATTCACGTTTCTTAGATCTTAACCAATTATCAATATCCTTGCGGTCAAATCTCCAAACTCCTCCCACCTTAATCCCGGAAATTTTACGCTGGTTAAGCCAGTTATAAATAGTCTGCTTCTTTAATTTTAGATAATCCGCTAATTCGTCAATATCAATTAGTCTTGACATGGGTATTACTTCCTTTAGCTATAAACTACTCTGGTATTAATTAAAACATAACATGCTTATTTTGTCAAGTGTTTTTATATATATACTTACTTATACCTACTTAATGGGTTTAACAGCGACAAGAAATTTAACCATGATAGACTACTATAGACTTACTTGGATTATAACTATTTATTACATAGCTAAAAAAGAAGGATAAAAAAAGGGGGGGGCGGTTCTATTTTTATTTCAACAGTAGGGGAGGTTTAAACCTCCCCTACTGTAATGAATAAATAGAAACGTCCCCTTTATTCTAAGTGAAATATCCACTTCTTAAATGGATTTATAGCGGTGTGTAAGTATAAGTAGCTGTAGCGCTAACTTTTTGGGTGCCAGGGACACCTGAACCAGGAGCATCTACAGTAATATCGACTCGTGAAATTGAATTGGGTAGGGCGGGTTCAATAACATCACACGCGGCTAAAACAGATCTTCGCATGACTATAGTATAAGGAAAAGGGCCACCAGGAGGCCAACACGCAGCATTATCATTTCTACGCAGCTTATCCAACGCATAGATAACCCCGGCTTTAGCGGCATACTGGGCTTGAATCCTGCTTACTTGATGCTGGGTTAAACGCGCATGATTACTGGCTGCTCCAAGGATAACCGTGGTTAAAATCACCACTACCATGATTATCCCGATAACAATAAAAAGTATCATTCCCTTTTTATCGCGATTAGGCATCTTTTCTTAAATAAATCCGGTAATCATTATTTACTTGCACTAAAACAACATGGCCTTCCCGGGCAAGCCAGCCTAAACTCATCAAAATATTTTCAGGGGTACGATCAATACCCTTGATTAAATCCTGTAAACCAACCTCTCCTTTTTGATCCAGAAAATGCCAGATTTCACCAGCAGTAATACCTATCTCAATAATCATCGTTCCCTCCATTTGCTTTATTTTATAAACATTTCGGCATAAGTCAACTAATTTTTTAAAAACCAGGGGACGGTTTTTTCTTTCAACAGTAGAGGAGGTTTAAACCTCCTCTACTGTAATGAAGAAATAGAACCGTCCCCGTGATTATTTTTCACATTTTCTGTAATCTCATTAATTCTTTCCTGAACAAACCCCGCCTCCGGCGCAGAAGGAACTTTCTTAATAATCTGTTTATAAATCTTCAACACTTCTTTAAAATTTTCTTTATCTTCATAAATCTTGGCTACGCGTAAAAGAGAACGTATAAATAACTGCGGAGCCTGCGTATCAAAATCAGCGGCCAAAAGATACTGCTGGATTGCTTCCTCAGGTTCCGAATTAGCTTCTAGCACTTCCGCTAAACTAAACCGGATATCTGCCATCTCTTCAGGAGCAGCCACCTCCAGGCTCTTGAAATAGAATATTTTTGCCTCTTCATAATTCCCAATTTTATAATAAGCCTGGGCAATCCGGGAAAAAAGCAATTTACCTAACCCCGGGGTATTCTTGATTATCTGATTATATTGCTCCAATGCTTCCGGGAGCCTTCCTTGGCGGCTATAAATATCCGCTAAAGCCACTGCCGCTTGAGCCTTTAAATCGGCTTTACCAAGTTTAATTGCCAGGCTAAAATTATCCACTGCCTGCTCGAATTTATTCTCATCACTAAAAGTTAAGCCTATCGCATAGGAGGCATCCGCGGCCAACTGGCTATCCGGAAAATCTTTTACCAGAGAATCAAAATACCTGCGCGCAAGATTTAAATCTTTACTCCGGTAATAATACTGGCCCAACCACCACATAATATTCTGAGTAAGTTGAGAATTAGGATATTTAGCCCGCAGAAGCTTAAACCGGCTAACCGCTTCATTTTCCTGGCCTAATTTATAATAGCAATCCGCGATCTCGTATTCAACCTTTTGCTGCAATTGGATATCCAAAGGATCGAGTTTAAGAATACCCTTAAACACACTGAGCGCTTCATTAAGTTTCCCTAAACTAATATCGGATACCCCCAGCATATATAAAGCCTGGGCACACAATAGGCTATCCTTGAATTCATCCCGAAACTTTACAAAAATTTCACAACTTTTGAGGTAATCTGCCTGCTGAAAATATGCTGACCCCAGGGCATAGGTGGCATCCGGCAGAAGCTTAGATTGTGGATATTTTTTTAGCAGTGAGCTAAAAGAAACAGCCGCTGCATCATAATTTGATCTTTTCAGCTGCAAAGAAGCCAGCTGATATTGCGCATAGTCCAGGAGAGAAGAATCCGGATATAGTTTTATAATTTTTGCGTAAGTTTCTTCCGCCTTTACAAATTCACCACCGTCTTGGTAAGCCTGGCCTATTTGAAAAAGCAAGTTAATCTTATCCGCCTGTCCATTATCTTTTCCGGTAATACTATTAAAGGCATCCACGCTAGAATCAATCTGCCCCTGCTTAATATAAGCTAACCCTAAATTATAACGCAATTTATCAATTAATTCCGGAGGCAGGCTCCCGGAGGCCCCCTCTTGATCAATTTTATTCAGGCCCTCTTGATAAACATTTATTGCCTGAGCGTATTCGGCTAAATTATAATGGGCGTCAGCTTTACCCAAATAAGCCTGGAGAGATATTAAAGGATCGGTACTAAGGCTAATTAGCTGCGCATATAGTTTCTTGGCCTCATAAACCCGGTTGGTTGCAGACATTAATATCGCCTGGCCCAATAAAAGAATATCCAGGCTTTTTTTATCCAGGCCGCTTTGTTTTATCTCCGCCAACACCTCCTCGGCCTCTTTATATTTTGTAAGTTTCAGATACGACCAACCCAAACCCAGCTTCGCTAATGCCTGAACTTTCGGTTCTTTAAAAGCCTGCGCTGACTTAAGATAATTTTTAGCTGCTTCATCCAAATTACCTAAATAATATTCCGACTCCGCCAAATAAAAATATAAGTAGGGCAAGCGTAATGGATCGTTACCGTAAAGCTTAAAAACAGGCCTAACCCTGGTTTTTAATTCAGAATATTCTTTGAGATTGTATAAGCACTCAATTAATTTAAAGGCGGCATCCTTACTTTGAGGCTCATGGGGAAACTTTTCCATTAAACTCTTAAAAGTTTGTATGGCCTGATTAAATTTGCCTACTTGAGAAAATGACCAACCTAAAGAATAATATGCCGCCGGGACAAAGGATGATTGAGGAAAGTTATCGATTAATTTCTGATAAAGCAGGGCTGCCTTTTGGAAATTATTACCTTTGAAATGCACCTCCCCCATCCAAAAATAAAGATCATCCTTAATATTACCGGACTCCGGATTATTAGCCAATGCTTCAAAAATATTTAATGCCTCCAAGTAGCGGCCCTGATAGAAATAGCACTGGCCGGCCAGCAAAGTTGCCTGCGGGATTTTAGCTGAATCCTGGTAATTTTTTTGAAATCTCTCCAGCATTCCCAGGCTAACCTCATAGAACCCGTCTTCATATGCCTTCTTCGCCATAAAAAGCAGTTCGGTACCTTGAGGATCTTCATCAGCAAAACTAAAAGAGGTTAAAAATAAAACTCCGATAATTATACCAACGACTATTCTTTTCATTATTTTATTAAAACTTCTTTAAGGAATTTAGCGGTATAAGAAGCGTTGATTTTGATTAATTCTTCCGGGCTGCAGGCAGCCACAACCTCCCCGCCCCGGTCTCCCCCCTCCGGGCCCAAATCAATAATATAATCTGCGCATTTAATTACTTCTAAATTATGCTCTACCACGACCACCGTATTTTTACGGTCGACCAGCCTCTGGAGCACCGCAATCAGCCTGGCCACATCCGCAAAATGTAAGCCCGTAGTAGGCTCATCTAACAGATAAAGCGTCCTGCCGCTGGAACGTTTAGAAAGCTCTGAAGAAAGTTTAACTCTTTGCGCTTCTCCGCCGGAAAGAGTAGTAGCGCTCTGGCCAAGTTGAAGGTAACCTAAACCTACATCAAATAAATACCCCAGGGTATTTTTTATCTTGGGAATATTATTAAAAAGTTCCAAGGCCTCTTCCACCGTCAGGTTTAAAACATCGGCAATGGATTTACCTTTATACTTTACCTCTAAAGTCGCCTGATTGAACCTTTGCCCCTTACACAAATCGCATTTTACATAGACATCAGGAAGAAAATGCATTTGGATCTTTTTTATTCCATCTCCTGCGCAAGCTTCGCAACGCCCTCCCTTAACATTAAATGAAAATCTCCCGGGCTTATAGCCCCGCAGGCGTGCTTCCGGAAGCTGAGTGAATATATCCCTGATCTGGCCAAATACTCCGGTATAAGTAACCGGGTTAGAACGCGGAGTCCTGCCGATGGGAGACTGATCAACCACAATTACCTGATCAATCTCTTGAGCTCCGCTGATGGATTTAAAAGCGCCGGGTTTTTCTTTGGATTTATAAATACGCTGCGCTAAAGCCGGATAAAGTATATCACTGATTACCGTAGATTTACCTGATCCGGATACTCCGGTAACACAGATAAAAGTACCCAGGGGAAAACGCAAATCAATACTTTTGAGGTTATGTTCGCTGGCCCCTTGGATCTGGATATATTTATGCAAACGCCAGTTACGCCTATTACTCGGTACCTGGATCAGAAGGTCTTTGCGCAGATATTTTGCCGTCAGGGAATCCTGGTTTTTTAAAAGCTCCTCTTGCTTTCCGGAAAAAATAACCTCTCCCCCGTGCCTGCCTGCTCCCGGCCCCAGGTCTACAATGTAATCCGCAGCCAAAATAGTAGCCGCGTCATGCTCCACAACCACCAGAGTATTACCCATATCCCGTAATGCCTTTAAAGTCGCCAACAACTTTTCATTATCCCGCTGATGTAAACCAATGCTGGGCTCATCTAAACAATACAAAACCCCGACTAAACCGGAGCCCACCTGAGTAGCCAGGCGAATCCGCTGCGCCTCTCCGCCGGATAGAGTCGCGCTTTTACGGCCTAAAGCCAGATAATCCAAGCCCACATCCACGCAAAATCTTAACTTTTGAGTTATCTCCTTTAACGCCTGATAGCTGACTAATTTTTCTTTTTCAGTTAACGCCAGTTCCGAGAAAAAACCCAACGCTTCTTTTATAGGCATTGCCGTAATTTCACAAATATTTTTTTGATTAATCCTTACGGCTAAACTCTCAGGTTTAAGCCTGGCCCCTTTGCATGCCGGGCAGGAAAGAGTAGACATAAACCTGCTGATCTCTTCTTTTAAGTAATCACTATCCGTCTGGAGAAATAATCTTTCTAAATGCGGAATAACTCCCGGGAAAGGTTTATTCCCAATCACTTCTTTTGTCCCATAAAAAATTGCCTTTTGCGCATGTTTGGGTAATTTCTTAAAAGGAGTATCCAAATCAAACTTTAAACAATAACTTAGCTCTCGAATAAGCCAGCGATAATAAAGAATATAGCCTCTGCCGCCGCGTTTCCAGGGGATGAGGGCTCCCCCATTAATGCTTTTAGTTTTATCCGGGATAATTAAATCCGGGTCGAATTCAAGCTTGGTGCCCAAACCGTTACATTCAGCGCAAGCCCCGTAAGGAGAATTAAATGAAAAATTGCGCGGCTGAATTTCGGCATAGCTTATACCGCAATTTAAACAGGCATATTGCTCGCTAAAAGTTGAATCTTTGGCTGTTCCCGCGCTGATGATAACTGTGCCCGAACCAACGCCAAGCGCAGTCTCGATAGAATCCGCCAGGCGCTTAACAGCTTCCGGCTTAATCATCAAGCGGTCAACGACTACCTCAATATTGTGAATTTTATATTTAGCTAATTTTATACTTGCGGGGAGTTCATAAATCTTTCCATCCACTCTGGCGCGTACAAATCCGGATTTCTGCATCTGCAGGAAAATATCCCGATGCTGGCCTTTTTTCCCCCGGATCAGGGGAGCCAATATCTGTATATCCTTATTCATCCGGAGATTCATAATCGTCTGGACTATTTCTTGAGCGGTTTGGCTGGCGATGGGTTGGCCGCATTTATAACAATAAACTTTGCCTATTCTGGCAAAGAGCAGCCTTAAATAATCATAAATTTCAGTTTGCGTGGCCACCGTTGAGCGGGGGTTCCCGCCGGCAGAACGCTGTTGGATGGCAATTGCCGGAGACAGCCCGGATATAAAATCTACATCCGGTTTCTGCAGTTGATCCAAAAATTGGCGGGCATAACTGGAAAGGCTTTCCATATACCTACGCTGGCCTTCAGCATAAATCGTATCAAAAGCCAAGCTGGACTTGCCTGATCCGGATAAACCGGTGACCACAATTAATTTATTGCGCGGCAGGGACAAATTAATGTTTTTAAGATTGTGTTCCCGGGCTCCGCGGATAATGATATTTTCGTTTTCCATTCTAGAGAATCAAGGGGACGGTTCTGTTTTTTCATTACAGTAGGGGAGGTTTAAACCTCCCCTACTGTTGAAGGAAAAATAGAACCGTCCCCGTGTTTTTCCTAACTTACTTTTTCTTCTTCTTTCCGCCTCTTTTCATCTTGGCGCAAGAGACATCACCCTTTTTATCCAAGAAATAAAGGTATCCGACTTTTCTTTTGATACCGCATTTCTCTACCTTCTTGGGGCTGCCTCCCTTTTTCGCGCCTCTTGCCATTTTAGCGCAAGAGACATCACCCTGCTTGTCGATATAATAGAGGAACCCTTTTTCTCTTTTGATGCCTAATTTCATTACTTTATCTGCCATCTTTGTACTCACCCCCTTTCGTTTTTTTAAAATCTAGGGAACGGTTCTGTTTTTTTAAATTTAAAAACAGTAAAAAACAGAACCGTTCCCATGTTTTTTAGCTTACGTGCCGATTTTAATCGGCTGCAAAATTTGCTTTAAAACCGCGATTGCCGAGAGTACCGCCAAATAAGAAGTCTTGGGATTCCGCGGATGCAGAATATTCTCGGTGCGCGTGAAAATCTTAGCGGCTTTAGATTCAATTAAAACTTCATGGATATTTTTCCGGACGCCGGGACTGGCGATAATCCGCACTTTGGTTTTATGCATACCGATACCGGCTAACCCTAAAACTGCGGCCACATTGATATTTTGCGGAAAATATTTTACTGCCTGCGCGGCAGTTCCGAAAAATAAAATCTTATCTTTTTTTAAACCCGCGAGTTTGAATTTTTTTACCACATATTCCACTCCCTTAAACGCATCCGGGTGCTTGCGCGTAGTCAAAACTATCCTTTGCACTCCTGCTATATTTGCCGCTTTTAGACCATCAATACCACAAATAGCTCCGCTGGGGAAAAAAACCTGCGCGTTGAACTCTGCGGCTAAAGCAAATAACTGCTCCAGATGGCCAACCATCCCGCCTACACTCATCACCATCACTTTACGGCCGCTGGATAGAGATTTACGCGTAATCTCCCAAGCAGCCTGGCCGGAAGATGCCTCAATAACCAGATCTGACTTTTTAATTAAACTATCCAGATCACTCACGCGCAGCTTTCCACTCTTAGCTATTTTTTTAGAAAGCAGTAAGCTTTTTTCCGGCTGGATATCAAAAAGAGCAGTAAGCATAGCGGTTTTACAAAAATTTAAAGTAATCTCTCTGGCCAGCGAACTTCCGATAGCCCCGCATCCGACGATACCAATTTTTAACTTTTTAGGCATTAAATTAGAATATTATCTATCAACCTTGTTTTTCCTATATATACGGCTAAGGCGACTAAACTATTCCCGGTAACTCGCTTAAGCGGCTTAAGATTCATTGAATCCATTACCGCGATATAATCAATCTTTACGTTTTTATGCTTATTAATCAGCTGTTTCAACCTGCTAATAATCCTAACCGTATCCTTAGCCCCTCCCCGGATTAAAACTTTAGCTAAATTTAACGCGCGGAACAATACCAGAGCGTCTTTCCTCTCTTGCTCACCTAGATACTCATTTCTTGAGCTCAGCGCTAAACCACTCTTTTCCCGGACCGTAGGCATAACCTTTACCTTAACCGGAAAATTTAAATCACTAACCATTCTTTTGATAATTACAGCCTGCTGCGCATCCTTCTGCCCTAAATAAAGCACACCGGGTGCGACGATATTAAGTAGCTTGGCCACCACCGTAGTAACTCCGCGAAAATGACCCGGACGAGTTGCTGCGCAAAGTATGTTGGCTAATTTTTCCACATGCACAAAGGTACAGAAGCCTTCCGGATACATAATCTCAGAATCCGGCAGGAAAACTAAATCCACTCTGGCTTTGCGGCATAGCGCAAGATCATTTTTAAGCGGACGGGGATATTTATTCAGGTCTTCTTTTGGCCCAAATTGCCCGGGATTAATAAATATGCTCACTACCACCGTATCATTATCCTGGCGGGCCTGTTTAATTAAACTCAAATGACCCGGATGTAAAGCCCCCATAGTGGGAACAAAACCAATACTTTTACTACGATAACGCGGCCCTTTAAGTAATCTATTTAATCTTCTCGGATCACGAATAATCCTCATAGAACCTCAATTAACGGTTTGATCACAAAATCCCGGTTAAACATACGCGGATGAGGAATGGTCAAAACTTTATCGCGAATAAGCCTATCCCCATAGAGCAATATATCTAAATCCATAATCCGGGGGCCAAAACGTACAGTAGTAACCCGGCCCAGGTCATTTTCAATTTTTTTTAATTTTTTCAGTAAATTCAAAGGAGAAAGATTGGTCTTAATTCTTAACGCGGCATTTAAATAGTTGGGCTGTCCTGCCGGCCCACCACAAGGTAAAGATTCAAACATTTTTGATTTTTTGATTATTTTGATGCCTTTCAAAGTGCTAATCTTTTTAACTGCCAATTTTATGTTCCTTCCGCGATTGCCCAGATTGGAGCCAACGCCAAGATAACAAATAACCATCAGGAGATTTTTTTTATACGTTCCAAAGCCTCTTTGATTCTGGCTCCGGAAACAGTTAAAGCCATACGGATATAACCTTGCCCGTGCCTGCCAAATCCTACTCCGGGAGTAACCACAATATTAGCATCCTTTAAAAGACGCGCCGCAAAACTTATGCTCTCCGCCTTCGAGGGAATCTTGATCCAAACATAAAATGTTGCTTTGGGTTTTATGGCCAGCCATCCTAAACGATTAAGCCCGTCAACTAAAATATCCCGCCTTTGCTGGTAAAGCCCGCGCATACTCCTTAAATAATCCTGATCGCCCCGCAAAGCAGTAACTCCGGCTAACTGAATTGCCGAAAAAATCCCGGAATCAATATTACTCTTTACCTTAGCTAATGCGGCCACCAATTGCCGATTACCGCATGCCCATCCAATACGCCAGCCGGTCATATTATAAGTTTTGGATAAGGAATGAAATTCAATGGCTACTTCTCCTGCCCCCGGGTATTCTAAAATGCTCGGCGGTTTATATCCGTCATAGGCCATTTCAGAATAAGCTAAATCCGAAATAATGATGATCTTATTTTTAGCCGCGAATGCAATAAGTTCGGTATAAAAATCATCGCTGGCACAGGCACCGGTAGGATTATTCGGATAGTTAATAAAAATAATCTTGGCTTTTTTACGCGCCGATAACGGAATTTTCTTTAAATCCGGCAGAAAAGAATTTGCCGCGGTTAAAGGCATAAGGTAAGGTTTTCCACCGGCTAATATTGTCCCGCCTTTATACGGAGGATAACTGGGATCGGGAATTAAAGATAGGTCCCCGGGATTTAAAAAAGCTAAAGGTAAATGCGCCAGGCCTTCTTTTGAGCCGATTAACGGTAATATTTCTGTTTGGGGATTTAAATTAACATTGAACCTGCGCTTATACCAATCGCCAATTGCTTCGCGCAATACCGGCATCCCCTGGTCTAAAGCGTAACGGTGGTTAGCCGGATCCAACGCTGCCCGGCTCAAAGCATCAATAATAAATTTGGCCGTAGGCTGATCCGGGTCTCCAATCCCTAAGTCAATAATATCCCTGCCTTCGGCGCGCGCCTGGCGTTTGGCTTTATCCATTTCTAAAAACAGGTACGGCGGTAATGCTTGTAATTTTTTTGAAAATTTAAACATATTTTTTCTATAGAAAATCACGGGGACGGTTCTATTTTTTTAAATTTAAAAATAGTAAAAAATAGAACCGTCCCCAGGTTTTTCTATCCTTTTAAAACATCCTGCATGGAATATAGTCCGGCCGGTTTTGCGAAAATCCATTTGACGGCCTTTAAAGCCCCCACCACAAACAAGTCACGTGAATGCGCCTGATGCTTAATTTCGATACGCTCGGAATTTCCGCAAAAAACTACCAAGTGATCGCCAAAGATATCTCCCAGGCGGATAGAATGCACGGGAATATCTTTTTTAGTAACCTGCGTAATAACTTCGGCTAATTTCTTAGCGGTACCGCTGGGTGAGTCTTTTTTAGTTTTATGATGCGCCTCTACAATCTCTACGCTATAATCCGGCCCCAATTTTTTAGCAATCTCCGGGATAATGGAAAATAAAACATTTACCCCCACGGACATATTCGGGGTAAAAACTACCGGGACGATCTTGGCAATCTCTTCTACCTTGCTTTTCTGCGCATCGCTTAAACCCGTAGTCCCCAGGACTAAGGCTTTTTTATATTTAGCAACATAATCCAGGTGCGTATCCACTGCTTCCGGTGAGGTAAAATCCACCAAAACATCCACCAGGAATAAACCGTCTAAATTGGATGAAACTTTTATTCTGCCAAGATCCTTGCCGATTAAAGGCGTGCCTTTTTTTTCCAATGCCAGCGCTACTTCTAAATCCTTATCTAACCCGGCAAGCTCATAAATACGCCGCCCCATCTTTCCGCAGGAACCGGTAATACCCAACTTAATCATTTTTCCCTCCAAAGACGATAATCCCGGGACCGTTTCTATTTTTTTAATTTAAAAAAATAGAAACGGTCCCCTGGTTTTCATTTTAAAAGCCCATAATCCCTTAAAGCTTTCTTCAGTTTCTCCAAATTATCCTCGGACATACCGCACATCGGCAGGCGTAATCCGGGGTCACACATCCCCAATAAACCCATAGCGGTTTTAATCGGAATAGGATTAGTCTCTAAAAATACTGCCTTGATCAAAGGCAGTAATCTATAGTGTAATTCCTGGGCCTTTTTAAAATCACCCTTGGCAAAAGCCGAGACTAAGCCAGCCACATCCGCCGGCACAATATTGGCGACTACAGAAATTATCCCCATGCCCCCGATACTTAATACCGGTAAAGTCAGGCTGTCATCACCGGAAATCAAATCAAACTCTTTTGGGCAAAGCTGCTTTATGCGCGACATCTGGTCCAAGCTTCCTGAAGCCTCTTTTACGGCTACGATATTCTTACAATCCTGCGCTAACCTGGCAATCGTCTCCGGCTCGATATTTACGCCGGTGCGGCTGGCAATATTATAAAGAATAATCGGAATATTAACTGACTGGGCAATAGCTTTAAAATGTTCATACAATCCCCTCTGTGTAGGGCGATTATAGTATGGGCTGACCTGTAAGGAAGCATCCGCACCTGCCAAAGCCGCCTGCTGCGTAAGTATAATCGCCTCCTGGGTTGAGTTTGAACCTGTTCCGGCAATCACCGGGACACGCTTTTTTGCCTGCTCAATAGTAATCCGGATTACCGACTCATGCTCATTAAAATTCAGGGTCGCGGATTCTCCGGTTGTTCCGCAGGGTACGATACCGCTCGTCCCGCTATCAATCTGAAAATCAATTAATTCCCGTAATTTTTTCTCATCAATGGTTAAATTTCCGCCGCGATCTGAAGCGGAAAAAGGCGTGACGATGGCCACAATCGAGCCTTTAAACATAGTATTCTCCTTTGTAGACTATCCTGGCGCTGCCCTCTAGCCAAACCTTTCTAAATTCGCCATCTTCTTTCTGAAAATAGACTTTCAGAATCTCACCACTTTCCGTCTTAACCTTAATTAGATTATCCAGATTATTTTTTAAAGCAAAAATTAAAGCCGCCGCCGCGCTGCCTGTCCCACAGGCTAGAGTCTCATCCTCCACCCCTCTTTCATAGGTGCGGATACTGATTGTATTAGGCTCTTTTACTTCCACAAAATTTACATTTGTCCCGGCTGGCCTAAATTTCGCGTGATTGCGTATGCTGGCGCCAATCTGCCTTACATCGATGGCATTAATGCCATTTACAAAAACTACCGTGTGCGGAACCCCGGTATTTATAAAATTAACTTTTATCGATCTGCCGTTTACTTTTATAGGCATATCTAATTTTATACCCTTGGGGCCGGTAATCCGGACTTTTACCCGCTTGCCGTGAACTTGCCCGTTAATTACTCCGGCTTTAGTCTCAATCGTCATTGCGAGCCCCGCAGGAGCGAAGCAATCACGTTTTTTGAGATTACCGCGTCGCCTTTGGCTACTCGCAATGACATACGCGGCGCAGCGCGCCCCATTTCCGCACATCTGGGCCTCTGAACCATCGGCATTAAATATCCTCATCCGGATATCCGCTTTTTTAGATTTTTCCAATATCAACAGGCCATCAGCACCTATGCCAAACCTCCGATTACATAATGTCTTGGCTAATACGGATAAATTCCCGAAAGGTTTACCCTGAATAACGATAAAGTCATTTCCCGAACCAACCATTTTAGTAAACTTGATTTTTTTCATTTTATCTCATTTGTCATTGCGAAGAGCCACAGGCGGCGAAGCAATCTCATATCTTAAATTGCTTTGCCACTTCGTGGCTCGCAATAACTATAGCTTAAATTATTTCGTTCCTTATAAGATCTTCGCAAGTTTCTCTTTTCCTGATCACTAACGCTTTATCTTTAGCCACCATCACCTCGGCGGCCCGCAGGCGTGAATTATAGTTACTGGACATGCTAAATCCGTATGCGCCGGCACTCATTACCGCCAGATAATCCCCTTCTTTAACTTTGGCCATTAAACGGCCTTTGGCTAAAAAATCACCGGACTCGCAAATCGGCCCAACCACATCTACTTTTTCCCGCGCACTCACCGGCTCTCCAACGCGCAAACTTAACGGAACAATTTGATGATAGGCATTATACAAAGCCGGACGGATCAAATCATTCATCCCGCCATCAACAATAATAAACTTTTTTTTCAGCGTATGTTTGATATAAAGGACTTTTACCACCAGGATCCCGGCATTGCCCAGAATAAACCTGCCCGGCTCCAGAATTATTTTTAGCCCGGTTTTCTTCAACAACGGTATAATTTCATTAGCGTAAATTTCAGCGGTCTGGGGAGCCTCACGATCATAAATAATCCCTAACCCCCCGCCGATATTCAAATACTCCAGAACCAACCCCTTGTTTTTTAAACGTTGAATAAAATCTGCTACTTTTTTTATCGCCTCCACAAACGGCGCGCTCTGCGTAATCTGCGAACCGATATGGATATGCAGGCCGCAAATATTTAAATTCTCAAATTTAGACCTAAGCAGCAAAATTTTATAAGCACTCGCCAGGTCAATCCCAAATTTATTTGTAATTTTACCGGTAGAGATGTATTTATGTGTTTTGGCTTCCACATCCGGATTAATCCGGATGGCAACGCGGGTAATTTTATTTAGGCCTTTGGCAATCCGGTTGATATTTTTTAACTCGGCTAAAGACTCAACGTTAAAAAACAATATGCCCCGTGCAATAGCCGCGGAGATTTCTTTATCGGTTTTACCCACCGAAGCATAGACTATCCGCTGCGGGGGGCAGGCGGCTTTTTGAGCCCGGAATAACTCGCCGCCGGAAACGATATCTAACCCGGCGCCTTTAGCAATCAAGGCTTTTAATATCGAAAGATTAGAGTTTGCTTTTACCGAATAGCAAATAAGCGGGTTAATTTCAGAGAACGCGGATTTTAACTTTAAATAGTGATCGATAAGCGTATGATAGCTATAAACATAAAGCGGAGTACCAAATGTTTTAGCCAATTTCCCAACTAAAACATTCTCGCAATAAAGCTGATTATTCCTATATTTAAATTCATGCATTTGTTTTCTAAACTATTCTACTACAAACGGTTACATACACTGTCTACAATTCTTCTGTCTTCAATTCTTTATCTTTTAATAGAAAGCTTGGACTCTACTGATTTCTTAGGATCAAACAACTTAATTATGTCTTCCCTCTTAAGAAACTCGGAAAACTCTTTTAATTTTTCTTCGGACATTTCCTTAATCTTTTTACCGCTGCTGATAGAATATTTAATAAGCTCACCGATAATAGTATGTGCTTGCTTAAAAGGAACTTTTCTATCAACTAAATAATAGACCAAGTCTGTTGCATACAAAGATTCGTCTTCTAGGCAAGCTTCAATTTTAGCCTTATTAAATTTAAGTGTTTTTATTAAACCTGTTAAGACTTTTAATTCTGAAGAAACTATTTCAAAAGAATTAAACAATGGCTCCTTATCCAACTGCATATCCCTGTTATAGGTTAAAGGCAAACCTTTCATCATAGTCAAAACGCTTACTAAATTTCCGTTTAATCTTCCTGCATAACCCCTTATAAGCTCCAACACATCAGGATTTTTCTTTTGAGGCATAAGTGAACTTCCTGTACAAAAAGCTTCATCTATTTCCACAAAATCAAACTCTTGTGTGGACCAGATTATCAAATCTTCTGATAATCTTGAAAGGTGCATTGCAACAATAGAGAGCGCACTAATAATTTCAATAACAAAATCTCTATCACTTACTAAATCTAAAGAGTTAGCAGTTGGCTCAATTTGAAATAGTTCTTTAAATTGCTTAAATGTTGCATCTTGCGGATTATTAAAGAAATCATCAACGGTTTTACTGTATTCTTCGGAGCTAATAGGAGTTCCAGCTAAAGCGCCAGCTCCCATTGTTATTTTAATATTATTTGATATATATTCTAATCTTTCTATATCCCTAATTAGCATTTTTTTGTATGTGCCTAAATAATCTTTCAGATAAACAGGTTGAGCATGTTGCATATGAGTAAAACCCGGCATAATAATCTCATTATTTTCAATTATCAACCCATCTATCGATGATACTAATTCTCTAATTTCCATCTGTAAATCAATCGTGGTGACTTTACAGTATAGCTTTGTTGCGAATACAACCTGGTCATTCCTTGATCTAGCCATGTGCAATTTTAAAGCTACATCGCCAAGTTTACTTTCTAATAAATTTTGAATACTGGTGTGGATATCTTCACAGTTAGGATCTTCTTTGAAATTACCATTCCGAATCTCATTAGAAATATTCAACAATTCAGTTGTCAGGCTTTCAGATTCTGAAATAGACAAATATTTAGCCTTCGCCAATATCCCAACATGTATAATTGAGCCAGCTACATCATATAAGGCAAGCTTATGATCAAATTGTATTGATCTTGTAAATTTCTCAACCAATGGGTCTGTTTCCTTATCAAATCTTCCGCCCCATAATTTTTTTGCCATTTTTTCTCCTGAAATCTCGGGACCGTTTCTATTTTTCTAAATTTAGAAAAATAGAAACGGTCCCTGTTTTACCCTGTTTTATCTTTTATAAGGCATTCCCCATAACTTAATAAACCCTTCTGCCAGCTTCTGGTCAAATTTATCTTCTTTACCATAAGTACTTAATTCTTTTTTATAGAGAGAGTGGGCTGATTTTCTCCCCACGGCAACGCAGGTGCCCTTAGATAATCTCAATTTGATGGAGCCACTGACAAACTTTTGAGTTTTATGCACAAAACCATCCAAGGCCTCTTTTAAAGCGGAAAACCATAAACCATAATAAACTAATTCCGCATACTTAAGGCTGATAATTTCCTTAAAATGCGCCAGTTCCCGGTCTAAAACCAGAGCTTCTAATTCTTTATGCGCAATATAAAGAATAGTAGCCGCCGGGGCCTCATAAATTTCCCGAGATTTAATCCCGACCAACCTATTCTCAACCATATCCGTTCTACCCACGCCAAACTGTCCGCCTACTTCATTAAGATGGTTAATCAAATTTTTAATTTTAAACACTTTACCGTCGATTTTAACCGGTACACCCCGGGTGAAAGTTACCTCCAGATACCGGGGGTAACTTGCGGATTGCGTTGAACTCCTGGTAATCATATACGCATCTTCCGGTGGTTCCTGCTCCAAATTCTCCAGGACGCCAGCTTCAATACTTATCCCCCAAAGATTACGGTCAATACTGTAAGGCTTTTTCTTGGTTACATCAATCGGGATATTATATTTTAACGCGTATTCAATCTCCTCTTCCCGCGACTTAAACTCCCACTCCCTTACCGGCGCAATAATCTCTAATCTTGGATCAAGTATGCCTATGGCCACCTCCAGCCTTACCTGATCATTGCCTTTACCGGTGCAGCCGTGCGCTACTGCCGGCGCCTTTTCTTTATGCGCAATTTGCACCAGATACTTAGCAATTAACGGCCGGCCTAATGCCGTAGCCAAAAGATATTTACCCTCATAAACCGCATTCGCCTTTAAAGCCGGAATAATAAAATCGCTAATAAATTCTTCCTGAAGGTCGCGGATGTATACTTTAGACGCGCCTGCCGCCAATGCCCGCTCTTCAATGGCTTCAAAGTTTTCACCTTGGCTTAAACCCTGGCCAAGATCTGCCACAAAACAGATTACTTCATAACCTTTTTCTTTAAGCCAGCGCACAATGCAAGAGGTATCTAATCCGCCTGAATATGCCAACACAACTTTTTTCATCAAACCTCCGAAATGGAAATCTTGGAATCTTGGGGACGGTTCTAATTTTTAAAATTTAAAAAATAGAACCGTCCCCTTGTTTTTCTAGACCTTAAGTAGTTTTATCAAAATCGCCTTTTGAACGTGCATTCTATTCTCAGCTTGATCAAAAACAATTGAACTTTTACTATCCATGACCTCATCCGTTATCTCTTCACCCCGATGCGCCGGTAAACAATGCATGACTAAAACCCCCGTTGCTGCATGCGTTAAAAGTTTAGCATTAATCTGAAAATCTTTAAAGATAATTTTTCTTTTACTAATTTCTTCTTCCTGCCCCATACTCGCCCAGACATCCGTATAAACAACATTGGCGCCATTCACCGCGCTGTGCGGATCTTCGGTAATAATTATCTGGCTAAGCGTCTCTTTAGCCATCTCTTTTGCCTGCTTGACTACTTCCGAGTTAGGGGCATATCCGGCCGGAGTTGCTACGGTAATATTCATTCCGGTTTTGGCCGCCGCATAGAGTAAAGAGTTACAAACATTATTTCCGTCACCAACATAAGCCAGCGTTAAACCTTTTAATCTTCTGGCCACTTTCTGCCGGGTATAGTTGAGGCGTAAAAATTTTTCTCCGATCGTAAAAAGATCAGCTAAAGCCTGGCAAGGATGCGAAAAATCGCTTAATCCGTTAATTACCGGAACTCCGGCAGCGGCCGCCATATCCAGGCAATTCTTATGTTCAAAGGTTCTCAAAACAATCCCATCAACATAGCGGGAAATAGTCTTAGCCGCATCTTTGACCGTTTCCCTAACCCCCAAATTAATCTCACTAGGAGACAAATAAATAGAGTTGCCTCCCAGCTGATACATCCCGACCTCAAAAGACACCCGCGTTCTATTTGACGGCTTCTGGAAAATTAAAGCCAGGGTTTTACCAGCCAAAACCTTGCTGAATTTAGATTTATTCTTTTTTAACTTAACCGCCAAGTTAAATAATTCTTCGATTTCTTTAGTCGTTAAATCCTCAATCGAAATCAAATCTTTTTTCATGCCTATTCCCCTAAAAGTTATTGCCTATTAGCTAAAACGCTTCTGAATATGCCGATTGCCTGATCAATTTCTTTCTTGGTAACATTCAATGCCGGCATCAACCTCAAAACTTTATCATGCGTGCAATTAATCAATAACCCCTGCTGTATACATTTCTGGACAATCTGCTTGCCTGCAATACTTAATTCCACGCCCAGCATCAAACCCATGCCTCTTATCTCTTGAATAAGAGGATAAGCGTTTTTTAAAAGATTCAACTTCTCTAAAAGGTACTCCCCCATATTTTTGCAATTTTTCAAAATTTTTTCTTGCTGCATCGCCTTAAAAACTCCTAAAGCCGCCCGGCAAATCACCGGGCCGCCGCCAAAAGTAGAGGCATGCATACCGGGGGTTAAAATGTCACCCAGTTCTTTCTTAGCGATCATCACACCAATGGGCAGGCCTCCGCCTAAGGCCTTCGCCAAAGTCATAATATCCGGAGTTATTCCATAATGCTGATAGCCAAACATCTTCGCTGTCCTGCCGATGCCGGTTTGCACTTCATCAATGATTAAAAGTAAATTCTTCTCATCGCATAATTTTCTAAGCGCCAAAACAAAATCTTTATCCGCGACATTTACTCCGCCTTCCCCCTGAATAAGTTCCAGCATGACCGCTACCGTCTTATCCGTAACTGCCTGCTTAACCGCAGCCAAATCATTAAACTTAACCTGGATAAAACCTTCAGGCATCGGCTCAAAACCACTCTGGTATTTTTCCTGGCCCGTGGCCGCCAAGGCCGCCAAGGTTCTGCCGTGAAAAGCATTTTGGAAAGTAATTATCTCATATCTACCTTTACCAATGGTTCGACTCTGCTCACCATTGGCGCTGAGCTTAGTCGAAACGCCAATGGTTCTGCTCTGCTCACCATTGGCGCTGAGCTTAGTCGAAGCGCCAAACTTTCTAGCCAACTTAATTGCCGCTTCATTGGCCTCTGCTCCGGAATTAGCAAAAAATACCTTACCCGGAAAACTCAAATAAATCAACTCTTTGGCTAACTTTGCCTGAAAAGGATGATAATAATTATTCGGCACGAATATCAGCTTACTAATCTGATCCCGCACCCCCTGCATTACCTTAGGATGACAGTGCCCTAAACTGCCCACCCCCCAGCCCGGAAAAAAATCCAGATAAAGCTTACCGTGGATATCCCAAAGCCGCGAACCTTTACCCTTAACAAAGATAAGCGGTACCTTATTATAGGTGGGCATTATGTTTTCTTTATAAACCTGAAAAATCTCTTCGACTTTCATTTCTATTTTATAATTTCCGTCCCGATACCATGATCCGTAAAAATCTCCAGGAGCAAACCATGCGGCGTGCGCGCATCAATAATATGCGTCTTATTTACTCCGCCGTTTAGCGCTTCCACGCAAGCCATAACCTTGGGAATCATCCCTTGCTGGATAATCTTATCCGCAATCAATCCGTTTGCCTCATCCACCGTTAAAGTAGATATAAACGAATGCACATCTTCCGGATTACGCATAATTCCTTTAACATTAGTTAATAAGACAAACTTTTCTGCCCGCATATTCGCGGCAATACCGGCAGCTACCTCATCAGCATTTACATTATAAATTTTTTTATCTTTTCCGCAGCCCAAAGGCATAACCACCACTACCTTGTCTTCCTTAAGCTTATCATTCAACAGCTGGGTATTAATGCCTTTAATTTGCCCCACCAAACCGATATCCACTTTGGCCTTCTTTTTCTCAACCTGAATCAAATCATTTTCTTTTCCGTTTAAACCGATAGCTTTTGCTCCCAGAGAGGTTAATTCCCGGATAATCAATTTATTTAATAACAGCAGCTCTTCTTCGACTAACTTGAGAGTTTCTTCATCGGTAACCCGGAATCCTTCCACAAACTCCGCCTTCTTGCCGATTACCCGCATCCGCTCACTGATATTCGGGCCGCCTCCATGCACCAGGATCGGACGCAATCCCATAAAATTCAAAAATACAATATCCTCTAAAACACTATTGCGGATTTTTTCATCTCCTAAGATACTTCCGCCGTATTTAATAATAATTACTTTCTTATGAAACCTCTTAATATAAGGCAACGCCTCAATCAAAACATCTGCTTTTCTAATTGCGTCTTTCATTGGCCCTTTCTTTGTAACTTTGGCTTCTTAGTTATAAACTTTTATTAATTACCAATTACAGTAGTGGAGGTTTAAACCTCCACTACTGTAAAAATCATTATTCCACTGCCTAATTATAAGCGGCATTAATTTTTACATACTCCGGAGTAAGGTCACAGGTATAAACTGTACACTTAGCCTTACCTCGGGACAAACTGACCGCCAGCCTGACTTTTTTCCCTTTGAGTGTACCCAGCCTTATTTTTAACTGCTCTTCTTTAATCCCCAGCCCACTGGCGCCAACTGCCGCCGCTACCCGGCCAAAATTCGGGTTTTCTCCAAAAACAGCAGTTTTAAAAAGCACGGAATTGGCAATATCCAAAGCTACCTTTTTTGCCTCCGGCACATCCTTGGCCTGGTAAACATCGATCTGGATAAATTTAGTAGCTCCCTCAGCATCTGAAACTACCATCTTCGCTAAAACCATACAGATTAATTCCAGGGCTTTGGCGAATTTCTCTAAGTCTGCGCCCGCGGAAATAATTTCATTTCCCGCTGCCGCGTTAGCCAACACCAAAACCGTATCATTAGTGCTCATACACCCATCTACAGAAATACGGTTAAAGGATTTATCTACGGCGGCTCCTAAAGCTTTATCCAAAGCCCGCCTAAAAATCACCGCATCCGTCATAATAAAACAAAGCATGGTTGCCATATTCGGGGCAATCATACCGGCACCTTTGGCGATCCCGCAAATACGCACCAGTTTATCCCCGATCTTTATCCTTAAACTCACTTCCTTAGCAAAAGTATCCGTGGTCATAATCGCCGTTTTAGCCTTATGAATACCGAAGCTGGATAACCCGGAAACTAATTCCGGTATCCCTTGCTTGATTTTTCCCAGATCTAATCTCTTCCCGATAATTCCCGTAGAATTAACCAAGACACTGCCTTGCTCTATCCCCAATGCCTGGGCAACGTAACCGGCCGTCTCCCGGGCATCCTGAATTCCGGCTTTCCCGGTAAAACAATTCGCATTGCCGCTATTGACCAATACTGCCTGAAATCTCTTAAATGCCTTTAGATGTTCTTTGCAAACGATCAAAGGAGCGGCAAGAATACTGCTGGTGGTAAATTTCGCGCAGGCCAAAGCCGGAAACCGTGAATAAATCAAGGCTAAATCCAGTTTGCCGGATTTCTTTAATCCGCAGGCCACCCCGTTAGCCTTAAACCCCTTAGGTAGAATTGCATTCAAAATCTTCTTCATAATAATCCGGTAGCCTCCGGCAACTTATACATAATATTCATATTCTGCACTGCTTGAGCAGAAGCGCCTTTTAATAAATTGTCAATAACAGCGATGACAATAATACTCTGCCCAAAATCCTTAATCCCAATATCGCAAAAATTAGTTTTGACGACATCCTTGATCCGGGGAAAAACACCCTCCGGATTAATCCGGATAAAAGGTTCTCCCTTATAAAACTTTTTATATAATTCTACCAAGCTCTTTAATTTTAACTTGGCATGGGGAATCTTTTTCAGGTAGATCGTCTCCAGGATGCCCCGTTCAATAGGCAAAAGATGCGGGACGAAGATTACCTCAACTTTTTTACCGGAGATCCTGGAAAGCTCCTGATTTATTTCCGGAGCATGCTGATGCACATTAACTTTATATGCCCGAAAATCACCCTGGATCTCAGAAAATAAATATTCATTTTCCAGCTTCTTGCCGGCGCCGCTTACTCCGCTTTTAGCATCAATAATTATGGAATTTGTATCCACTAAATTTAACGCTAGCAATGGGGCAAGCGACAGGATCGCGCAAGTCGGATAACACCCCGGGTTGGCGATTAAAGAAGCGGTTTTTATTTTTGTCCGGTTTAGTTCAGGTAATCCGTAAATTGCTTTTTTTAAACTGGGCTTATCCTGATGCATTAGCTTGTAGAATTTTTCATAAACCAAAGGATTCTTAATTCGATAATCCGCGCTTAAATCAATAACTTTTTTACCCAGGCTTAAAAGCTTAGGCGCAAATTTCATGGAAATAGTATGCGGCAGGGCCAAAAAAACCAAATCACAATCTTTTTTAATTTCTGTCCAATCCGGTTTTTTACAAATCAGCTCCAGCCGATTTTTGAATTTTGGGAATACATCTGAAATAACCTGCGTGCTTGGGGAGTTTTTACCGCTATTATAAAGATGGGTGATTTTAACATTGGGGTGGTTAAGCAGGAGCTCAATCAACACCTCTCCGGTATGCCCGGTTGCGCCGATGATTGCCACATTAATCAACATACCACTCCTCCTCGATAGCCGGCTGATAATTATATTATATTAGATTAAAATTAAAGTTCCGTCAAGGTTTTTTCTCGACGGAAATAAAAAAGCCCTGGCAATCGCCCCCTCTTATTCTCCCTTTATTTCCGGGGTGAGAGAAAGCATCCGATAAATATTGGCTTTACGGTTAGAAAAATCCGGCGGGGTGGGTTTATCTCTAGTTATCTCAATTATTCCCTTCTCTTCCAACTCTAATAAACCCAAGGAAATAGTAGTATCACTTATCCCATAAAGATTGGACATATCCTTCTGGCTGCGAAACCAGAAAGGATATCGCGATGAACGGCTGGCTTCATACAAGCAAATCAAATACATATATTTTGCCCGCATGGATAAACTATGGGAATACCCATATTCCCAATATTCAAATGGAATTTTTATCAATGGCTCATCAGCCTTCTTTGTATTATCCGCTTTTAAAATAACTTTACCTTTATTATAATCTATAAGGCCATAACCCTTGAGGCGCCTAAGGGAGCGGTGTATCCTTTCATAAAAATAGTGGTGATTATCGCGGTAATTCCCTAAATTCTTTGGGGCGATATACCCCATTTTTTTCGCTAACGCATCATAGTCAATATCGAGAGACGCTTTAGCTGTTTCCTGTTGAAGTTTGCATAATAATAAATAAAGGTCAAATTGTTTAAAAGCCTCAGTCTTAAGAAGCCTGCGGCCGGAATTGGAAACAAGGAGAAAATCAGGGGAAAAAGTAACCCCTTTTATCTGCGGCAGAAATATATCTTTTTTCTGAATAGGAATATTATCAATATACTGCTTAGAGGCAAGGGCATCCCGAGCAGAATCTTCAAAATAGGTAGCTTCGTAATTATCCTCGATCGCCGCCTTAGACCAATTAGCGCTTCCGGCGAATACATACCTATCGTCAATAACAACTTCCTTGATGTGTAAAAGATGCTGGGCAGTATCAAAGTAGACAGTTATATTATTCGCCCGTAATTTTTCATAGGCAAGGCGGTTCTCCTTTAGTTTGGAATCTTCCAGAATAACCTTAATCTTCACTCCACGGTTTTTTGCGGAGATAAGGTCATTAACCAATTCATTAATCGGGTTAGTTTTATCCGCGGGGTCTATGATTATAAAATACATGGCTACGGTGACTGAACTTTTAGATTGGGTGAGATATTGGTGAAGAATTTGATGGTAAGCCTTGCCAAAAAGCACATCGGCAGAAGCGTTTAGGGGGAAGAATAAGATTGTAGAGCAGAAAAAGATTATCGGAAAAAAATTTTTTATTCTTTTAGATTTCAATAGATAGAGCATTTTTTAAAACCCGAAGCGAACCCCTTGGGGAACGTCCCTTCATCCTGACCTGCCCCTATAAGTTGAACCAGTTTTTAAGAACGAAAAACCGCATTTTCTAAGCACTCCAATTTAATAGCCTCTGGAGCAGGAGGCCGATAATTCAATGAACTATGTGGCCTGATTGTATTATATTCTGTCTTCCAACGCCCTACAAGCACTTTTGCTTCAAGCAATGTTTCA
>JAUYBI010000002.1 GCA_030693145.1 Candidatus Omnitrophota bacterium | reverse complement strand
TCCGCTTAGCGCCTGAGCTACGTCAAAAAACTCCTTGGATGGCGCTAATGCCGAGCCTTTCGTGAACAATGCTTGAGTGCAGGCAAAATTTTGCCCCCACCAAAATTTTGCCAAGAGAAAACCGATATTTCAAGGGGCGGACTAAAAAATCAAAATTCATTTTATTTTAGCCCTCGATAATCGAAGCTACTAGTTTATAACAACATCTGTCTTTATAAAATGGTGCTGCTAAACTAATACATAAATACACATCTTTTGAATCTAATTTATAAAACCCCTCTTTCTCCTTAGCATACTTTTCACAGAAGATTGGATCTGTAACGCCGAAATCATATTCTAAATCATTATATACGAATATAGCCCTCAGTTTCTTTTTGTTTCTAAAATCTTTACGAAAAAGTTTTATCGATTCTGGCTTTATTAACAATAGTGAAGATTTAAGTCTATTTTTTTCAAAGAATTCTACTGTTATCCTATCTTTTATAACTTGATTAATAAAAATTTCTTTGGGCTTATCACATAAACTATCCAATTTATTCTTAGGCCATTTTCCAATATATTGCCATCCTTCTTCACTTATAAGAACATTTTCCGGCTGATATGCAGTAGGTTGTAATTTTTTATAAGGAATTCTTATTATATCCAATAACTCAGGTAATTTACCATTAGCATATTTAATCTGTTCGTCACTCAACTGTCCTTCTTCGCTCACGGGCCTAAACCATTCCCTATTATCAACAGTTATACCGGCGACACATTTACCGCCGGTTCTAGTAGAATTTGCCAAACAAATAATTTCTTTATAAGTAGCCAAAAAAAATCCTTTTTTATAGATGAACTATTTTTATATCTTTGTTGCAATCCTTAAAGTATTCGGCAAGCAAACGACGGTGGCAATATTCAGCTTTCTCTTCGCTACATAGTAAACATGCGTTATCAAGCATGGTAAAATCAGTATCTTTCTTAATATCCCTCTTTTCCAAAATATTTAAATATTGATTTTTGTATTCTTCCCAACCAATAATTTTTTTCTTATAGCTCTTCAGTAATTCATCGGTAGGCGTCCATTTTTCCATGTGAACATATTTAATATTGCAGACCTTTGCCAGAAAATACTTAAGATCATCCTCTTTGGTAAAGCCAGCGAGTTGGGATTTATTATTTAATCTCGTATCAATGACTAACTTTACGCCATTTTTGATAAGGAGTTCAAAGAATTCTTGAGCAGTTTTCCTTGTAAATCCAATAGTATATAGAGTCATGCCTATTTTTTGTGTTCCGTAGCAGAAAAAGCTATATCTATGTTTCTTTTTCTACGGGCTTCTTCCAAAGCCTTTTCCCTTGTTTTAGTTTCTGTGAAGAAACAATGTTGCTGGTAATCTACCTTATACTTGCTTAATAATTTCTTTTCTAAATCAGTGTTTAGAATTGTGTTCCCATTTCCCAAAACATGCTTAACAGTAACTCCTCTTCTTTCAAGCTCACAAGCAACCAAGATAAACCTGTGGCAATCAAACGGTTCTTTCTCTGAACACATTAAAGCTATACTATAACCCTTTTTTATTCCTTGAATAACTTTTTCAATGCCACTTATAAAATTTTTAGTTTGTTTCACCTTATCATAATCAACTTTACCGTCAGGGAATAATAACTCTGGATTAGTATACCGCCCTCCTAACTTATTCCCCATATAAACATATAAGATATTTTCTTTTTTCAATTCTTCCATTAATAATTCTCTATTAAACTGAGGAGTGTGTTGGCTATAAGGAGAGCTCCTGATGTCTACTAAGCAATTTATGTTTTGTTTCTTCAATAATTCAGCGAAGCGCTCTGTAGTATAATCAGAGTGCCCTATTGTAAAACAAAATAAACTATTATTATTATTTTCCATTATTTACAACCAGACATTTCTTATTTCTTCAAATAATTCTGAATTATCAAAGTCTGCCGGTAGAGCATTTTCAGTTGGTTTTCCAAACAAATAATCACCCTCTTTATAAAAACCTGTAGCAATTAACTCAGAACAAAGAAATCTTTTGTCACTGCTAAACAAATTATGTAGGACAATTTCTATTTTACCACAGACTACAGACAAAAGAAACGATAAAAAATATCTCCCATTTTTCATAGACGTCTTAAATTTCTTTATCAGCTCCAAACAGGAACCGTACTAGAATCAAAATAATGTACAAATAACTCTTTACCACTACGAGTTTTTTCAAGCCATCTTTTGCGCCGCATTTGTATCTTACTCACACTCTGGTATATTTGTTTATTATGATATGTACTTGGTTTTCCGTGTATACTAACATACAAATGTTCAAGCATTAAGTTATCCGAGATGGCGTTTAGGATATGGGCATCGCTTTGACCAAGAGAGAATCCATAAACTACTAGCGACTGTTGAATACGCTCAAGCTTACCAAGACAATAGAAAAGATAACCATTATTTTGTATTTGTTCCAATTTTTTCTCTGGTTTACCTTCTGCAACGAATAAGGGATATTGACCACTTTCCAAACCCTCTTTTATTAATTCCATTAATGTCTTATTGCTTCGTATCCAAGAATGCTTGCGAACCTCACCCTCTTGCACATAAATATGGAGCGCTCCGTGCAAAAACAAAATACCTTTATGGCTCCCTAATCGCTCATGAAATACAAGATACTCTGCTTCCGGTTCTTGTATCGAACAGCGGAAACCATCATGTTCTTCTAATGTTGCATTTCCATACATTGCAATCCAATATAACAATAAGTCATAATTTGTTGTAAAGATATTATGATAAGGTTCAAGAAATTTTACACATTTGTTTTTTTTCTTATCCTCAATCTTCCCGGGATGAGCTAAATGGCTCTCAGCGATTGCTTTCACCAAGGAATTCTTAATGGCTTGCAGATCTCTTTTAATCGAACCCTTAGCGTCTTTTTGATACTGCAAACCATACCGATTACGCACCCATTCTGAATTTTCAAGCAGATGCATTACGCCTTCAAAATTGTTGGTGCCAAGGTATTCGAATACTTTAATCGCGTTTTGAGATATACCCGCTTTCTTTACATATTCGAACAAATTAGGATAACTAAAGACTGGGTCGCATGCGATACTAAATCCATTACCCAGTAATAGATGCTTTGTCTGTGGTAATGTCTCAAAGACTTCGTTATATGTTAACAGATTCATCTTTATTCTCTTCGGATTCAACCTCAACATCCACAACAGGCAATTCCAAAATCTTGATACTAGGTAATGCCATACCTGCAATTCCTTCCAAGTCTCCATGCATACCACTGATATTGCAAATCACACGTTCAATTTGCTTCTCGCGTTTAGCCCAAATACTTTGCAGAGCTCTTTTCTCTTTCTCTAAATCTCCTTTCATAGCTACAAAAGACTGTAGAATTGCCTCCACTCGATTCTTGAACTCTACCCCAGTTAGGTAATTGTACACTAGCTCCATTTTTCCTTGCTTACCGGCCTGTAATTCTCGCTCTCTAGACACCTCGATCATCCCAACCCTTAAAGCCATTGCCAAATTGATAGCTGATGGGATATCGGTAATCCAAACGCCATTTGAATACTCAAATTGCTGTACTCCTTTCGGTAAAATTTCAGACACGATAACCGAGATATCGGCCTTAGCCGCAAGCTGATCGTCTTTTACTTTTTGAACCCAAGTATCACTCCAATTCTTAGCACGTTTCGTCTCCCATAATATTTTTCCGCACACACGTCCAGATTGGACTAAAACTGTTTGCAGAAGATCAGCTCCCTTCGTTCCTTTCTCAACCGATTCAATATTATCTATTGGAAACCTGGTTTTTAGACGCATCTCCAAATCAAGCTCAAGAACCTCTCCTTGCGCCTGCTGCGAACCTTGTTCAGCTTTGCGTTTAAGCTCATCTATTTGACGCGTCATATCCGCAAGTTTCTTATCTTTTTCCGCATCCTTCAGTCTATGCTGTTCCTCAAACTGCTTAGTGACCTCTTCAAGAATTTTATTTTTCTCTGCATCAACCCTTCGCATAGCTTCAAGCTCAAGCGTTTTCTCTTTTTCTTCCAACTCCCTTTGCCGCTTACGTAGCTCCAGCTCCTGCTGCTGACTTTTCTCCAATTGCTTTGATTTTTCGATTAACTGCTCTTGCGCGTCTTTTAATTCAAGTAGATAAGATTGTTCAGCCTGCTTACGAGCTTTATCTTCAATCGCCTTTCTCTCCAACTCAACTGATTCTCTAATTTCTTTCTCTTTAACCGCTAACTTTTTTGTTGCTTCAAGCTCAAGCGTCTTTTCTTTTTCCTGGAGAGCATGTTCTTTTTGTAAAAGTGCTAGTTCTTTCTGCTGTGATGCTTCAAGCTTTTTTGACTTATCATCCAGTTGAGCTCTTATATCTAAAAGTTCAACTTTTATTGCTTCCTCGGCTTCCTTCTTTGCCTGTTCAGCTATTTTTTTCTGATCAGACTTAAGCTGAGTCATTAATTCTTTTTCACGTGCTTCATATTTTTGACTTATAGTAGCTTCGATCTCTTTAGAAATTACCTCTGTCAACTCAAATTGAGCGCCGCATTTCGGGCATTTGATTTTTTCCTGTGCCATGCCACACCGCCTTCCTACTGCTTGGTATTCTGCAGAATTTTTTGCTGAATCAAAAACCAAAAAGCAATTGCAGACGCTTTATAAAGCTAAGTAAAAGCATTTGGGTTATAAAACAAACACCCTTTGCCTCGTTTTGATTTGTTTTACAAGTCATTAAAATTGTAGTAAGTTACGTAAAATGTCTTAAATTTCTTGCTTATTATTTTCTCTTAGAACCTCTTTCTTGCATACCTGTTACGTGCACCCTAATTAGCTTGTCTATCTTTTCATACATCTCTTCAGCAGTTTTACTTACTTTACAAGCATAGGCATCTGCAATAGCTCTGAATACTGCCGATTCAACATTTTTTTCTTGGACGGCTAACAAATATGCTGGATGATCTACGTTGATATTAACAACAGAGATATCATCATCAATTCTACATTCTGCATCATTAGCCCCTACCGGACGCATAGTTAGTTTATATTCTTTATCATCGAGTTGAATATTACCAAGTCCTTTTAAGTTCTTTAACTCCAGTTTAACTTTGGGATCCAATATATTAATTGGTGATAGGATAACCCTAGATTGATTCTTAGGCTCTTTCTTATCAGCTATTTTCCCAGTGCCTTTACTTACATCAGTAATTACATTTGGAATTACATTCCGAGTCTTTATTTCATCTTCTAATTTCGTTTTTTCTTTACGGTCTTTTTCATCTTGTTTACATATCCGTATAAGTAACTCCGTCATTTCCTTGTTATACTCAATGTATTTTGGATGATTTGTATTGAATCCCTCTCTATCTGTTTTAATTACAGGAACTTTATCAGGATTGTTTTCTGGATCAAATCCCGCTACTTCTATCCTACCTGTAATGAAATTAGCAGGTGCATATTTATGGCCGCCTTTATTCACATCAAAAAGATTAGGCTCCCCCACTACTCTTCCCCTTACAGTTGTTAAAATTCCTGGTTTTATAATATTACCAAAACTAGTCTTTGAAAGAACTATATTTCCCTCTATTTTTCCACAAGCCTTATTATTAATCTCAACAGTAAATCTCGTTCCGGGGATATCCTTTATTTCACATTTTTCACCGTTTACCATAATCTGAAAATGCTCAACCTGAGGTATCTCACGAGCGAGATAACCTCTCAAATCCTTGTCGTCAATTTTTACATGTGGCAAAATTCTTGTTAACTCAATTATCGTACCATGCTCTTTAATTTCAGCACAATTCACTGATTCCAATTCAATAAACCCTTGCTCTAGAGTTCCTTTCTTCTCTAACTCGTCCCTATCAATAATATACCTGAAACACCGGCCGCCCTTCTTTTTTGTAAAAACAGTAAATTTTTTTGATACCCCCAAAGCAGCTAATTTTCCGATCCCCTTGTTCCCAATTGATAATCTCTTAAAGATTGGTGTTCTATCAAACGTTTGTCGTTTTCGATCCCCGCCTAACTCCATATAGTTATTTCTTATTTCATTCTCTCCCATACCACTGCCATCATCTTTAATAGTAACCTTGTCATATTTAATAGTAACCTCTACTTTTTTTGCATCTGCATCGTAGCCATTAACAACAAGCTCGCTAATGGCCTTGTTGAACTTACTATACATAGCAACACCGATATGGTCTAATAAGCGAGGAAGTGCCTTAAATTTAATGGGGTCTAGTTGATTCTCTATTGTCTTTCTTTTTTTTACCATATACGCCTCCGTTAGTTATTTCCAACTAATAAGACCATATAATTTATCTGGATAATTAATGAATGCGTCTTTATTTAAATCTAACGTTAAGCCCACAGAAGATCTTTTGCATTTACATTCTTCTAATGTTTTCTCAGTAAGTTCATTTAGATGCATTGGTCTACTTGCTTTCCTCAATAATTTAATAAGATAATCTTTTACGTAGGGAGGACGTTCCAATCCCCAACGCTTTAAACCATAGACTCCAGGTGCAACCCATACAAAAATGTCTTTTCTGCTTCCGATTCTAGCATGGACATTGTGGGAATCAAAAGGGCCATAATCGGGAAACAATTCATTCATTAATAGAACAATTTGAGTAAAATGTGCTGGTTTATTAATCTCTATTAATGCCCTTTCGGCCATGCCGTGTGTATTATTAGAATTGAAATATCTCCATCTTTTAAGACCGAATTTTCCTGTGGCGTCTCTTTCTACATTACTAACTGTCAAGTATCTTATTATTCTTTCTCTTTCTCGAGCAACATCTTTAACCAATCTGTTCTTTACAAAATATCGAAATAATTCATCAATATTTTGCGGACTTTTTTTCTCCCTGAGGTAGGAATTTGTCACCTTAATTAATTTTAAGTAAAATTCGTGATCTTTTTTACGTAAACCCACGACATCTTTATCAAAATTGATTGTAAAGTCATTAAAAATTGGCTTCCCGTCAAAAAAGACTTCTGATAAAAATTCATTTGCTATATCAACCCCAATTTTCTCATCATCTATATCATAAATTATTTTTAGTAATTCCGGCGAGTTTGCGATATTATAGTTTGCCTCTAAAAAAGGCCTTAAGCTTTTATTAAATAATTCTTCTAAACTCAAAATAACTTGAATACTGTTTTTAAATACCCTCTGTATTTTTTTAACTTGGCTGGCCTGTATTTGTCTTATACGTTCACGCGTAACACCGAAACTCCTACTAATTTCTTCTAGTGTTTCTCTCTCTCCTTCCCACAATCCGTATCTTCTGCATATTATGTCTCTGTGTCTGGCCGAAAGACCGGATAAAACATATTTAACTAGACTCTCTAAATCTAGTGACTTTGGAGTTTTTTCTATATCCAAACCAACATCTTCTAATTTATCATAGATCTCTCTCAAGCATTTTTTCCCGAAATTCTTAAAACCAAGCATTTCTTCTTCGGAAAATTTGCTGAAATCTTTTATAATATTTATCCCACATTTATTAAAAATATTAATATTTCGAACAGACCAATTAATCCTTTTCATTGAGTAATTCAAGAATTCATTAACTTTATCTTTGTTACTCAAAACCTTGGAAAAAGTAATGATTTTATCATTAACTACCAATCCCAAAATACCCTTATTCATAGATAAATCGAGCCCAGTATTATTACTTAGGTTACTTACTATTTGACCAATCCTTTTTTTATATTTTTTTGAAGTAAAATATTTGTTAAAATGCTTCGATAAGTTTACTATTACTTCTTTATTGCATTTAGCCCCAAAATTTCTGAGCGTACATAGTTCTTCTAAATTATTAACCAAATCTCTAATTCTTATAATCTTCTTATTTTCGAAAACATGTTTAACCCTAGGTGACCAATTAATAAAGTTTACTGGCAACTCAAGAATTGGATTTACTAGTGAAGGATTGGTTGCAATTCCCGCTCTAAGGGTATCATCTAGACGAAGAAGAGATAAGACATTTAAAATAGGGCTTTTAATTCTAAAATCATCCATTTTTTTCTTCTGAAGGAGTATCTTTAAGGATACCTGCCAATTTATCGAAAATTCTTTTCTTTATATCTCTTACTAAATCCGCGGCTTCCTGTGCAACCTCAGGAGGAGTCCCAAAGAATTCGCTATTGTCAGCTTGAGTATGAATACAATATCTAGCATATTCATCAATTGCTGCACTGTAAGCAAACATTCGAAACGCAGGATCGTATATATTATTTGTACAATTTTTTAGATGCACTTTTATCGGATCTGCATCAAGATTTACAGTAATAATTTTAGTTACCTTATCTACTCTTGCTATAAAATCATTATGACTCAACTGTTCAAATCTAACCGTAAAACCACCGCCGTATTTCTGTCTTTCAATATGTTTCAGAGAGCCATTTTTAGGCGCATTGTCATCCTGTTTTAGTTTTGCCTTCTCTTGGCGCTTTTTCCCTTTTTTGTTACCTGTTTTAATCTTTCCTGCCAAATCTCCCTCTGGTGTTTTGACTAAGCGTTCTTCATCACCTCTTCTTATTTCAGACTCGGGCGAATCAGGATTAATAATACTTTTATCACTATCTTCGAAAGTACCTTTCCTTTTAACTTTTCCTTGCTCGCCCTTACCTAAACTCTTTGCTTCTTCATAATCAGAGAAATCATCATTTAGCACACTATTTAATTCCTGTGCAATTTTGTCCAGTTTCCTCGTAGTTTCATCTCTTTTTCGAGCTTTCTCGTTTTCAGCAAATACTTCGAGTTCTCTTACTAGTATTTCTCTCCCAAATTCATACATAGCCTGTACTATTTCGTTATCCTGATTTAATCTCAGTTCTCTTGTAGACAACATAGGAGGATTCTCGCCCTCATATTTGTCTAAAAAAGGCACCTCCCATTCACCAAAGTACCTATCAGAATAAGGCTTATTATCTAAACCAAAGTAAGTTTGTTCTTTTGGATAAAAGTTAGAGGTAATCAATACCCCTCTCAAATCTTCATCTTCAATTGGCTCAGCTGCTCTTTTGATTACGAGATTAGTCTCTCCAATTATTTTCTTATACTTCTCTGGCAGGGGATATATTTTTTCATAAACAGCATTGGGAGAATTATAAGCTAAGCGCAATTCTTTCGTATTGTAATTAGACAAAACTGTTACTACTTCGATAAAATACATATCTAAAAATCTACCAAATATCTTTTGGAGATGCCTTATCGCATTATTTATGCTTCTCTCGCTAACATATTTTGAATTTGCTAAAGAAATTGTTACAGTAGTTCCATTCTCAGCATTATTACTCTTTTCATCAACCCCTATAACATCTAATTTTGGCTTATCCCCTGAGAAGAAAGCCTTCTTCGTTGCTTTAGCTATCGTCCTTAATCCCTTACAAACACTATCTATTATAAAATAGTTAGCATTAATACCAAACGAAGCCACTTTACCAGTCCCATATTTTCCTCTTACGTTAACAAATCTTTTTCGTGCTAAATTCTCTCCGTGTAATTTAAAAAAAGAATTAAAAATAGAGTCAGATGACATCCCCATTAAAGGATGACTATCCTCAAAAATTATTTCTTTTTTGGGGACGTTAATAACCATTCTAATTTTACAGTCCATCCTATTTAAGTTCAATTCGGTATTATCATGGATTAACGTCTCAAAAGCATCCAAACTATTCGTCAGATACTCTTCGCCAACTTTTCCGAGATTTCCAAAAGAATTTGCAGAATCAAGCATGGCTCGGCTAATATCCACTTCCCAATATTTTTCAGTTGTTTTAGGCATTTTTTACCTCTTTCCTCTTTGATGTGCTTACTTTCTCAATTTCCTTCCCAAAATTACCGTAATTAACACTATATTTATTCTCAAGATAACTAAAAATATCCTTAAGTTCCATGTCTCTTAAACAAATAGATTTAATTCTCATTATTTTTCGATCAAAGAGCTCTTTTTTAGCATATACATCAACCTTTAAGAAGTTCATAAAGTCTATGATTGAAATATTTTCTTTATCTCCCGAAATAAATTTTTGATAAGCGTCACTTCGCTTCAATTTTTTTACCTCAATTTCATATTCGCGTTCACCGATATTATAATTGACCATCTGATCAAAATTTATCCCTTGCTTCTTTATAATTTCGAAGGCTTCGGGGTTTGCTTTAACCCATTGGACTCCCTTGTCTGTCAATTTATAATGAAAAACCTCATCTTTGTTGACTAGGCCATCTAGCTCAATTTCACTCATTCTTTTTTCAACCTTATCAAACCTAGGATATTCAGAAAATCTATCCATAGAAAATTTGCTAGGAAAAGCCTTAAAACAACATACTGTTAACGTCTCTAGATCTATTGCTTTATTATCGGCCTCTAATAAAAATAAAATACTGAGAATTATATCTTTATGTATTATTGGCATATTTAACCTTATCCTGTTTTAATTTCTCAAGATATTCTCTTCCTCTATCTGACATATCAAAGTTAACAAATTTCCCAGTTTTACTTTTTGTTATAAGTCCTAATTCATACAATCTCGAAATTGCACCCACTCTTTGAGTATTAATGAAATCATCTGTCCAAGTACTAGGAACAATGTTCTTTATTTTAATATTTAAGTCATACCCTTCTCTGACTTCTTTGTTAATAAGGTTAAGTATTAAATAAAATGTCGTAGCTTCTCCGGGAACTTTTTGAATAATATGATTCAGATAAAAATTAATCTCTTCCTCAGAAAGATTTTTATCAGTCAGGTTTTCATCAAAAAGGGGATTTCTTATTTTAGCAAACTGTAGCCCACTTTTTGTTATTCCTATATGTAGCTTCTTATTTTCTAACTTCAAATTTGCAAGTTTAAGAATAAACAAGGCACCAGATAATATTTCATCTGTTCTTCTAAATCCTATGAATTGTGAACAAAATCTTGCAAAGCTTTTTGACTTTTCTTCACCTATCGGGAAACCGGTACTAAACCGTTCGTCTCTTTTTCTATTATTCTGTTTATCTAAATGTAGCATGGCAATACCAAAATCCCTGCCTAGCTCAGAAGCTTTACGATAAAACTCTCCCAAATCAATGCTTTCCTTACCGTCTTTAAGTAAATTAAAAAGATACCTTGTGTTAAACTTTACAGGCAAAATTTTGTTGATCTGACCCCAAATCCATATATCCTTTTCTTCGATAACAGCAGAAGGTTTAATATCTTTATATTCAGGTTCGCTCATTTCTACAATAAGACTATTGCTATTATCAATTCTTAGTTTTTCTATAATCGAACTAATATCGCTAGTTAAACTGCTAGAACTCAATCTCGCATTAAATTGGTTCGTTTCACTTAATTCGAGACTTAGCTGGTTCTCGACAGCAATCCTAACAAATTCATTTATGTCTTTGTAGGATTTTTTGCCTATTAATTCTTGAATTTTCCGCACGTTTTCTGGCTGTATATTAGAAACAATCTTCATTATATCTCCTTATATCCTATATATCGTTATGAAGTATACGATATTATGTATCAAATGTCAAGTATTATTTAAAAAATAGCACAGCTACCGTGCTGTGCAAAGTTTACCAAAGACAATTAGGAACTTTAAACGGCTATCATCTCAGCCTCTTCCCAATTAAGATTCCTCATGTCAAAAACAGTCTCTTTCTTTCGTGCTTTGCTTTTTTCTTTATCCCTCATATATATATCGAAAAATCTTTCTCTAACTCGCTTTGGAGAGGTACCGAAGATTTTTAGAAAAGCTGCCCTATTCTTTCTTATCATTCCCTTCGAGTAATAAAAAGTAAGGATTAGCTTTAAAGCTCTCAAGCTTTCTTTGTTCCAATTTACGTCTATATAATGTTTATCGATAGCATCGATCGGCCGATATCTCATTGGATAGGACAATGCCCCAAGTTTATTTAGTTCATTAATTCTATAGTAAAAGTCTTCTGGGGAATCTTTAAAATTATATAGAACATAAACCCTTATATCATCAATACCAAATTCCTGAGCAGTCTTTATGGCTCTTTGTACATAACCGTCATCTCTAACCGAATCAAAAGAAAATCTTAACGGATTTATTCGCAAAGAAGATAATAATCTAGCTTTTTCAACAGTAAATAACCTAGCGTCAAGTCCTTGATTGAAATCAAAAGGCTTATTGATTTTCTTTAATTTTTCAATATCTTTTGAAAAGTTAGGAGAAAAAAACCAATTGTTATCCCAAAAAACTATTCTGCTTTTTGACAAATCAATATCATTTTCCCAATTTTCTTTCAGTAAAAAATTTGGTTCGTGTGTCTTTACTGCACAGTATTCGCAATTCCTAAGACACCCCCTAGTTGTAAAAGTAAGAGAATATTTTAGAGTTGGAAAAAGAGAATAATCTGGGATACAGTTTTCAACCAATTTGAGTAAACCGATATGCGGAGCTATGCCTGTTTGTTTTTTTATATACTCCGGCATAAGCGTAGCAAAAATACCCCCGACCTTAAGCTCTGACGAAGGATAAAAGTTCTTATAAAAATTAATTGTTTCGATAACTTCCTCGGCAAAGTATGTAAAAAGGGTAGTTATGTAAACCTTATCATATTTTCTATTATTTAGACCTTTACCTCTAACAAAATCTACCGCGTCACCTTGCCTTTTATGCCAAGTTGATATTTTCATTAGTCCAAGTGGTGGATATAAACTTTTGTAATCTGGTTCAACTAATAATATCTTTTTTGTTTTTTTCATATTTATCTTCTATACTTGTTTTAAAATGTATTCTTTTATTTGGGAAGATATAATTAATTACTATTGTTTTTTCCTACCCGCTAATTCATCTATTGAAACCTTTAAAGCATCAGCTAATTTTGAAAGCGTCTCAAAAGTAGGATTATTTGACCGTCCAGATTCAACCTTTATAAGTGTATTATATGGTATATCTGCAAGTCTGGCGAGCTTGTCTTGGGAAAGTTTCTTTAGTTTTCTTAATTTTTTAATATTTGCAGATAACATTAGTTTGACATTAATCTTAAATATAGTATTATAGTAATATCCACATATTACAATTATCCTTTAACCTTTATTATACTATAAATTTATCAAAAATAAACTAATTTCCGCCCCTTGAAATATCGGTTTTCTCTTGGCAAAATTTTGGTGGGGGCAAAATTTTGCCTGCACTCAAGCATTGTTCACGAAAGGCTCGGCATTAGCGCCATCCAAGGAGTTTTTTGACGTAGCTCAGGCGCTAAGCGGA
>JAUYBI010000065.1 GCA_030693145.1 Candidatus Omnitrophota bacterium | reverse complement strand
CACAATTTTACAGATTTTGAGCGTGACCATTTTCGAGAAAACGCATATATTGCAAGCACTTATGGAAACTAATCTCATCGATGATAACACTGAAAACGATAACCAATTGAAACTGTTCAAGTTATAATGGGACAGTAGTGTGCCAGCATAGAACTTAGGAGGTTTTCCAAAGAATATTATGGTAAATAGTAATTTAATGACGATCGAAGACCTGGCGGATTATTTGAAGGTTACCCGCCGGACCATTTATGACTGGTTAAAACATAATAAGATACCGGCGCTAAAGTTGGTTGGGCAATGGCGTTTTAAAAAAGATAAAATTGATGATTGGCTTGAAGATCAAACCAAACTTAATTAAGCATAATACCAATTTAAGATTTAGAGTTTATAATTTAATTTAACGGAGGATCATAATATGTATTTTAAAAGACTAGAGCTGATAGGTTTTAAATCATTTTGCGAAAAGACTACCCTTAATTTTGAACCGGGGATTACGGCGGTCGTCGGCCCCAACGGCTGTGGGAAGTGCCTGCAGTATGATTCACTGGTTACTTTGGATAACGGCCTGCAGGTTAAAATCGGAGAGCTTGTTGAAGAGACAATTAAAAGAACATCTGGCATCCAAAAGAATACAGATGGATATACTTCTTTTGAAAACCCCTTGAATGTCCGCGTACTTTCTTTAAATCCTGAAACTTTTAAACTTGAATCAAAACCGGTTTTTGCTTTTGTAAAAAAAGAAGCGCCGGATTATTTGCTTGAGATCCAGACCCGCTCAGGTAAAAAAGTTACCACTACGCATTACCATCCGTTTTTTACGATTAAAAATGGAAGTTTGGTTGAGCTTAAAGCTGAAGAATTAAGCAAGGGGTTGAGGATCTCTGTGCCGCGCGAATTACGCAATACCCAGCCTAATAACAGCATTAACTTAATGCATATTTACAAAGGGATAAAGGCTGAAGACCTGTTGTATATACCTTATTCCGAACAGTTTTCTGAATTTATCGCAAATAAGGCTGCTAGCGTAAATGGCCGGGTTAGCTCCGCGGTTAAAAGCGCATTGTCAGGACAGGCAATGAATGTGGCTAATTTTATGCAGATTCTTACTGAAAGTAAGATAGAAGAGATTCCGGATTTTGCAAAGACCTTGAAATCCCGCAGTTGCGGTAGGATAAATATTCCTTCAGAGATTACTCTTGAGGTGGCGAAATTCTTAGGTTATTTAATTTCAGAAGGCAGGGTAAATGAGGGCAATCAGGTTTGGTTTGTTAATGAAGAGAGGGCTATCCTGGATGAATATATTTCATGCGCGAAGGCAGGATTCGGGGTTGAGGCAAAAGAATTCCATTATAAAGGCGCAACCAGCGATGTAATTATTTTTTCCGCGGCACTGGGTAAATTTCTTGAGGCAGCTTTTAATTTTAAGGTGGGGAGCGTATCAAAAGAAAAAGTCGTGCCTGCTCAGTTGTTCGGTTGCTCCGAAGATATAATAGCAAGTTTTATCTCTGCTTTGTTTGAAGGCGATGGATTCGTTTGCACGAAAGATGCGGTGTATTTTGAGTATTCAACCGCTTCCGAGGAGCTGGCGCAGGGATTAAGCAGCTTGTTACTCAGGTTAGGGGTTAATTCAGTAATCAGGCGGAAGATGAAAGCCGCTATGAATACAGAGAAGAAAACTAAGAGAGCCTACTATTCTGTTTACGTTTATGGTTATGAAAATACAAAAAGGCTTGCCGCTAAACTAAATTTTGTAGGGAGAAAATCAGAAAAGTTAGCGCAAATAAGAAGTTATCAAGGCAAGAGTAATCCAAATCATGATCTTATTCCTGAGGTCAATGCTATTTTTAAGATCTTAGTAAAATTATCAGGGCTAAAAGTCAAAAGAATTAAAAAATTATCAGCAAAGTTAGTCAGTTATTACGAAAATAGATGTTTGCCTTCGCGCCAAGGGTTGCTTGAAGCTTTAAGTATAATTTCTGAACATGTACAGATTACCGGTGCCGCAAAGGCAATTTTTGAGTATTTAAAGCGCCTGGGGAATTCGGATATTTATTGGGATGAGATTGTGGGAATAAGGAGAATTAAGCCTCCGAAATGGGTTTATGACTTGTCAGTAATTGGTAACCATAATTTTGTGGCTCAGGATATTGTCGTGCATAATAGTAATATCTTTGATTCTATCCGCTGGGTTTTGGGTGAACAATCGGCAAAATCATTGCGCGGCTCGGAAATGCTGGACGTTATCTTTAATGGCACGGATCAAAGGGAGCCATTAAGTATGGCCGAGGTAAGCCTGGCTTTTGATAATACCAGCCGTTTTTTTAATGTGGACAATCCGGAGGTGCTCATTACCCGCAGGCTTTTTCGGTCCGGGGAAAGCGAGTATATGCTGAATAAAGCCACGGTGCGGCTTAAGGATATCCTGGATTTGTTATTAGGCACAGGTATTGGCGCGGAGAGTTATTCCATTATTGCCCAGGGAAAGATTGATTTGCTGTTAAGTTCCCGGCCGGAAGACCGCCGGGTGGTTTTTGATGAAGCCAGCGGGATAAGCAAGTATAAAGCCCAGAGGAGAGAAACTACGCGTAAACTGGATGAGACCGAGCAGAATCTTTTACGGGTAAATGATATTGTTACGGAGGTCAAGCGCCAGATTGGTTCCCTGGAACGCCAGGCTAACAAAGCGCGCCGCTATAAAGAGGTTTTCGAAGAATTGAAATTAAAAGAGATAGATTTAGCCGCCCTGGAAAAGAAAAATTTGTTGGCAGAGAAAAATGAGATTGTGGGACAACTGGCGGATTTAGGAAAAGAGGAATCTTCTTTTATAGGATTAATTGCCCAGCAAGAGGCAAAAATTGCCAACCGTCAGAGCGAACTAAAAAGTTTAGAGGATGCGATGCTGGAGGCGCGCAGCCAGATACTTAATCTGGAGAATAGCTTGGTACGCAATAATGAACACATCAATTTTAATCAGCAACGCATTGAGGAATTAATACAGGATAGCCAGGTTTTAGAAGGCCAGATTGGACAGGCGCAGGCCAAACTCATTCAGGATGAAGAAAAATTACAGCAGGTACGCAGCGAGTACGCCAGCCTTAAACAGAATATCGAAGTCAAACAAGCCAGTTTAGCGCAAAGCCAGGAGGAGATTGATAAACTGAGCGCTAGTATTAAGAATGCACTGGGCTTAATCGCTGAATGTAAAAAAATAATTCTGGATTTAGAAACCGTAATTGCTAATACCAATAACCAAATCGGAGATTTTAATTCCAAACATCAGGTATACCTGGCGCGCAAAAAGAGGTTAGAGATAGAAAAGGCCAAGGTTTATGAGGATAAGGTAATTACCGAAGAGGCTTTAAACAAAGTTACCCGGGAATTAGAGGATACGGCGGCGCAAGTAGCGGAATTTAAGCAGAAGATTTCTGAGGTTAAGGCAAGCCTGGAGAATGAGGGGGTAAATTTAGATAAAATTAATAAGGAAATTGTGAGCTTGGGGAATGAAAAGCTCACTTTAGTTTCGCATAAAGATTTTTTAGAGAAATTAAAGACCAAATATGATGATATCGGTGAGTCGTCAAACGCGGTGATCTATCTAGACAAAATGCCTAATGAGACTTCCACCGGCCTGGTGGTCAAGATCCAGAATCAGCTGCCTTTAAGCCAGGAGGATCGCCAGCATTTGGTTACTGCCGCTTTTAAAATAAGCGGAGAGGCCAAGCCGATTGAATTAGATACGCAGAAAATTGATGAAAAGATTGCCAGGTTACAAGAGAATCTCGATGAGTTAAGAAATAGAATGGTGTTGCGGCAGACTTGTATTTCGGAATTGACTAAGATGTCCGAGGGTTTAGAACTGGAGTTACGTAACCAGGAGATTACTTTAGCCAATAAAGAATCAAATCATGCCGCGATTGCGGAGCAATTTAACAAAATTAAAGAAGAAGAGGATGTGATTGTCATGGAGCTGACGGATGTAGCGCGGGAGATTTCTGTCATCCAGCGGAATTTGGACAACGCCCAGAATCAGCTGTTGGACTTAAACCGTCAAGAGAGGCAGAGACTGGATACAATCGCGCAAGAAGAGGAGGCCATCCTTGCCAATAGCAAGTTACGCGAAGAGGTTTTAGTTTTTATTACGCAAACTAAAACTGAAATTGAAGCTTTGCATAGGCGTTTTAGTTCTGACGCGGAAACTTTAAAGATTTTGGATCAAACTTATGCGCAGGATAAGGCGAGCCTGGAAAATATTCAGCGGCAGATTAGCGAGGCCAAAGAGCGAACAGAGAGCTTAAAGGTTGAAATCACGGAATGTCAGAATGCGAATCAAGGAGCCCAAATCCAGGTAGAACAGAAAAAAACTGTGCTGGGGGAAGTGGAACTTAAGTATAACGAGGTATCCAGCGGTACAGTGGGAGTAGTAAAAAAGATTGATGCTGACCGTAAGCAATTGGATCAAATAAAGAACCGCCTGCATGATTTAGAGATGCTGGATAAGGATTTGGATTATCGTTATACCACAATTAAAGAGAGGATGTCTTCGGCTTATAAGGTGGATTTAGAATTTTTAACAGAGTCAGTTAATGCATTAGGCCAAGAGGCGCTGGCCGGGGCGATCAGCGAATTAAAAAGGAAGCTGGACTCATACGGCAGTGTGAATTTAGTGGCGATTGAGGAGTATGATGAACTAAAGAAGCGTTACGATTTTCTTATCCAGCAGCAGACGGATCTTGCGGATGCCAAAGAGTCTTTGCATCAGGCTATTTTAAAGATTAACCGTATCACCCGGCAGATGTTTATGGAGACATTTGAGAAAGTAAAAGTGGAGTTTAAGAATTATTTCCGCCTGCTTTTTAACGGAGGAGACGCGCAGCTTTTTCTGTTGGATGAGAGCGACCCGCTGGATTCGGGAATTGAGATTATTTGCCGGCCTCCGGGAAAGAAATTGCAGAATGTCCTCCTTTTAAGCGGGGGTGAGAAAACCATGTCGGCAATTGCGCTGATTTTTGCGATTTTTAAAGTCAAGCCATCGCCATTTTGTATTTTGGATGAGATTGATGCTGCTTTGGATGAGGCTAATGTCGATAGGTTCTCCAGGGTTTTGCAGGAGTTTGCTAAAACTTCGCAGTTTATCGTGATTACGCATAACAAGAAAACCATTGTGAATGCTAATATCATGTATGGGATTACTATGGAACAGTCAGGGGTTTCTAAGATTGTTTCGGTAAAATTATCGCAGAATAAAGAAAGAGAGTTACAAGCTCAAAAGGAAAACCAGGAGCAGGAAGTTTTGTCATCCTAACGTAGTATGAAATCTGGGGACGGTTCTATTTTTCCTTCAACAGTAGGGGAGGTTTAAACCTCCCCTACTGTAATGAAAAAATAGAACCGCCCCCATTATTCTATTAACCGCAGCAGGTATTATTTTTGCCTTTGTTTTTAGCTTGGTAGAGTAATTTATCTGAAGTGGTAATTAAATCCGCAGCCAGCAGGCCATTTTCAGGGAAAGTGGCAATCCCTGAGCTCACCGTTAGTTGTTTATTCGGAAAGACCTGCTCATTCAGGAAAGGGTATTTTTGAATATCCATGCGGATGCGTTCAGCAATCAAGAAGGCTTCTTTTTTATCCATATGGGGCAGAATAATCGTGAATTCTTCTCCGCCATAACGGCAAACATGATCCATCTTGCGGGATTGATTACGTAAGAGCCCGGCAAGATCTTTCAGTATCTTGTCTCCTGCCTGATGCCCAAGCGTATCGTTATAAATTTTAAAATCATCAATATCGATCATAATTAAAGTAAGCGGGCTTTTAGTGGCTTTAGCTTTCTCCAGTTCTGTTTGCAGCAGAAACTGAAAGTATCCATGATTCCAGAGATTAGTCAGATAATCTGAATGCGCGCGTTCTACGGTCAATTCAAAAAGCTGGGAGTTTTCAATGGCCAGGCCTGCCTGGTTAGCCAGCATGGTGAGCATGCGGATATCATCTTTGGTGATCGGATCATTGGTGATAAAATTATCCGCGACAATAATCCCGTTTACCCGGTCTTTGGCTTTTAACGGTATGAGCAGGAGCTCAGGGCTTCCCAGTATTTTAATTACCGGTGAGTTTTGGTATTTAAGGATGGCCTGGTTGGTTAAATGCAGGGGCATGCCTTCTAATACTGCCAATGCCAGCGGGTTTTCATTTTTATCCAGCAAGGATACTTTTAAATTTCTAACCTGGCGGTTAAAGCCTGACTCTAATACCGCGCTAGAGTTTTTAAAGGCATTGATTAAATCCTCGAGGTCCATTTTTTCTTCTTCGATCTTGGTCCAGGCAATATTCGCTTCTTCTCCGTTTTCCGGACCGATGCCCATTTTTCCTTCAATGAGCTGTTCTTTTTCATTGATTAAGAAAAGTATGGCCCGGTTAAATCCCAGTCCGGTATGCGCAGTTACACCCGTAAGGATGATATAAAGTATTTCATCCAGCTTTAAAGTGGTGCGCATGGCATTAGAGATCTCATAGAGGATTTTTAGCTCAATTTTGGTGCGCTCCAGCTCAGCTTTTAGTTTATTTAAGTCTTCCATAATGGTTAAATCTAACACATTCTGTTCTGGTTGTCAAGCGGGTCTAGAATCAGCGGGTCTAGAATCAGGTTGTGGGAATGGGCCTGACTTTCAACAGTAGGGGAGGTTTAAACCTCCCCTACTGTAATTGATAAAAGATTAACAATAGTAGGGTGGGTTTAAACCTTGATTAACAATAGTAGGGTGGGTTTAAACCCACCCTACTATTGTTAATCAGTAAGGTTTGTTACCCTAGTTTTTGTTGTTACCGATTTTTTAAAAGTGCACTATTTATAAATTAAAAGTGCACTATCTTTAGTAGTTCTGTTTTAACCTTTTGGATGTCCAAAAGCCTGTCTTTATGCCAGAATCTTACTTCTGATAATCCGCCAGTGGTATAAGG